>NZ_CP022369.1:300000-568757 GCF_003119115.1 Azospirillum sp. TSH58 | reverse complement strand
TGAGCAGCAGCGCCGCCGCCCCGTCGGCGTTGGCCGATGAACTGGCCGCCGTGATCGTGCCGTCGCGGCGGAAAGCCGGCTTCAGCGCTGGAATCTTCTCCGGCGCGACCTTCAGCGGATTCTCGTCGTCGGCGACGGTCCGCTCGCCGCCCTTCACGGCGAGGGTCACGGGCGCGATCTCCGCGGCGAAGGCGCCGCTCGCGATGGCGGCGCGGGCGCGGGTCAGCGTCTCGACGGCGTAGGCATCCTGCTCGGCGCGGGTGAAGCCGTAAAGTGCGGCGGTCGCCTCGCCGAAATCGCCCATGGGGCGCCCGCCCTCATAGGCGTCCTCCAGCCCGTCGAGCATCAGGTGGTCGAGGATGCGGTCGTGCCCGATGCGGTAGCCGCCGCGCGCCTTGGCGAGCAGATAGGGCGCGTTGGACATCGATTCCATGCCGCCGGCGACCACGATGTCCGCGGAACCGGCGCGGATCAGATCGTGGGCGAGCATCGTCGCCTTCATGCCGGAGCCGCAGACCTTGTTGACGGTGGTGGCGCCGGTCGCGTCGGGCAGACCGGCGCCGCGCGCCGCCTGCCGGGCCGGCGCCTGCCCCTGGCCGGCGGGCAGCACGCAGCCGAGCAACACCTCGTCCACCCGTTCCGGCGCCAGCCCGGCGCGGCTTAATCCGGCGCGGCTCAGGGCGGCGCGGACGGCATGGGCGCCCAGCGCGTGGGCGGGCAGAGCCGACAGCTCCCCCTGGAAACGGCCGAGCGGCGTGCGCGCGGCGGACACGATGACGACGGGGTCGATGGTTTCCATGAACGCGCGCTCCTTATGGGATGGAGATCACTGCACCGTCAGCCCGCCGTCGACGTTGATCGACTGGCCGGTGATGAAGGACGCGGCGTCGGAGCACAGCCAGACCACGGTGTCGGCGACCTCGCGCGGCTGGCCGACGCGACCCACCGGGTGCAGCGGGCCGAGCGCCGCGTTGACCGCCTCCTCGCCGCCGAAGGACCCGGCGCTCATCGGCGTCTGGATGATCGCCGGGCAGACGGCGTTGACGCGCACGCCGGACTTGGCGACCTCGATGGCGACGCTGCGGGTCATGCCCTCGACCGCCGCCTTGCTGGCGGAATAGACGCTGTTGCCGGCCAGCCCGATCTGGCCCAGCACGGAGCCGGTGGACACGATGGCGCCCTTGCCCTGCCGCAGCATGATCGGCAGCTCGTGCTTCAGGCACAGCCAGACGCCCTTGATGTTGACGGCGACCATGCGGTCGAAATCGGCCTCCGTCGTGTCGGCCACCGACCGGCCGAAATGAATGCCGGCGTTGTTGAAGGCGTAGTCGAGCCGGCCGTGGTCCCGCTCGATCCGGGCGAACAGGGCGGCGACCTCCTCGCGTCGGCGACGTCGGCCTGGACGAAGACGGCGCGCCCGCCGGCCTGCCGGACGAGGTCCACCGTTTCCAGCCCCTCCGCCTCGCGCCGCCCGGTGACGATCGCCGTGGCGCCCGCCTTGGCGAAGGCCACCGCCGTCGCCCGCCCGATGCCCGAGGTGCCGCCGGTGACCAGGGCCACGCCGCCGCTCATATCCGTCATTGTCCTCTCCATGCTCGCTGGGTTATGATGATGGTCATCATGAATGGACTTATTCATGACGTCCATCATGAATATCGCCACGGGCCCCCACGTATGGAGGCGTGGCAGCCATGCACAGGGTGACGACGTGAAGGTTTCCAAGGAAAAGGCGGCGGAGAACCGCGCCGCCATCGTCAAGGCGGCGGGCGGCTGTTCCGCGAGCGCGGGTTCGACAAGGTCGGGGTGGCGGAGATCACCAAGGCCGCCGGCCTGACCCACGGCGGATTCTACGGCCATTTCGCCTCGAAGGACGCGTTGGCCGCCGAGGCCTGCGAGGCCGCCTTCGCGGAAAGCCTCGGCCGGCTGCCCGCCGACGAGGAGTCACCGGAGGGGGCGCTCGACGCCTTCCTGACGCGCTACCTGAGCGACCGGCACCGCGACCGGCCGGACGCCGGCTGCCCGATGGCCGCCTTCGCCGGGGAGGTGGCGCGGCAGGACCCGGCGGTGCAGGAGCGCTTCGGGGCCGGCGTCGAGCGCTTCTTCGAGGCGGTGGAGAAGCGCCTGCCGGAGCGGGACGGGGAGGGCGCCGCCGACCGCCGCGCCCGCGCCATCGCCATCGTGTCGGCCCTGATCGGCGCATGGCGCTGGCCCGCGCCACCGCACCGACCGAGCCCGAGCGGTCGGCGGAAATCCTGGCGGCGTTGCGCCGCGAACTCGGCAATCCTGGGAGGCGGCAGGGCGTGAGCGCGCCCGCCGACGCTCAGCGCACCAGCGCGACCGGCTCTCCGCTGTCCGGGTGGGGGATCACGGCCATCGGCAGGCCGTAGACGGCGCCCAGCCGTTCGGGCGTCATGATCTCGGCCGGGGGGCGCGATCGATCAGCCGCCCGCCCTGCAGGGCGACGATGTCGTCGCAGAAGCGCGCCGCCATGTTCACGTCGTGCAGCACCGCGACGACCCCGATGCCGCGTTCGCGCGACAGGCGGCGGACCAGGGCCAGCACCTCCACCTGATGGGCGACGTCGAGCGCCGAGATCGGCTCGTCGAGCAGCAGGCAGCCGGCGTCCTGCGCGATCAGCATGGCGAGCCACACCCGCTGCCGCTCGCCACCCGACAGGCTGTCGACCAGCCGGTCGGCGAAGGGCGCGGTGTCGGTCAGCGCCAGCGCCTTCCTCCACCTTGCGGGCGTCCTCCGCGCGGAAGGCGCCGAGCGCGCCGTGCCAGGGGTAGCGGCCGAGCGCCACCAGCTCGCGCACCAGCAGCCCGGACGCCGCCGGCATGTGCTGCGGCAGGTAGCCGATGCGGCGGGCGAGCGCCCGCTGCCGCCAGCGGTCCAGCGGCTGGCCGTCGAACAGCACCCGCCCGCTGCTGGGCGGCTGCTGGCGGGCGAGGATCTTCAGCAGGGTCGACTTGCCGGAGCCGTTGTGGCCGATCAGCGCGGTCACCCGGCGCGGGAAGAGGTCGCAGGACGGCAGATCGAGCAGCAGGCGCCCCGGCAGGGCAAAGCGCACCCCGTCGAGGTGGAACATCGGCTTGGTCGCTGGCGTCATCCGGAGGTTCCGCGGTCTGAAGAGGCTATTGGCGGGCTGCGCCGCCAGTAGGCGACGGCGAGCATGCGGTCGCGGTCGATGCCGCAGCCGCGCAGATGCTCGCGCAGCCGGGCGAGGTCGTCGAATTCGCAGGCGACCCAGGCGAACAGGGTGGCGGTGTCCGCCGGGAGCGTCAGCGACCGCACCGCCTCGACCAGCGGGCTGGCCGTCCCGGCGCTCCGGCGGTGCAGCCAGCGGACGGCGATCCCGGCGGGGGCCTGCAGCGGCAGCTCGTCCGCCGCGTCCTCCACCTCGATCAGGGCGGTGCCGCGGGAGTCGTCGGGCAGTTCCTCCAGAATGCGGGCGATGGCGGGAAGGGCCGTCTCGTCGCCAGCCAGCAGGTACCAGGAGGCCGGACTGACGCCGAGCCCGTAGGGGCCGGACATGCCGCAGAGGTCGCCGGGCCGCGCCCGCCGGGCGAAGTCGGCGCCGGGGGCCTCGCCGGAATGGCCGCCATCATGGACGTCGTCCTCGTGCAGGACGACGTCGATGTCCAGTTCGCCAGCCTCGGCATCGACGCGCCGCAGGGTGTAGTAGCGGACCGCCGGCCGGCGCTCGGGCTCCGGCAGCACCGGCCGCCCGTCGGGGCCGGGGCGCGGCCAGGACGGCACCGCCAGCCCCGGCGGCGGCAGATAGAGGCGGACATGCAGGTTGTCCGACGTGGCGAAGCGGCCGAGATCCCGGCCGCGGAAGGTGATGCGGCGCAGGCGCGGGGTCAGGTCGCGGACCGCGGCGACGCGGATCTCGCGGAAATCGGCGAACAGCGCACCGGTCTCGACGTCGCCGGTCCAGACGATCGCCGCGCCCTCCCCCAGCAGGCCGAGCAACTGCTCGGTGATGGAGCCGCGAAACCGCTCCAGGAGGCCGCGGTCGTCCGATTCCGCCCGCAGACGCAGCGCGTCCGTGCCAACGGTCAGCGTCAGGCGGCCGAACGGCCCGTCCGTCGTCCGGCGGTCGCCGTCGCGGGCGAAGGTCAGCCCGTAGGGCTCGGAGGCGGCGACCAGCCAGTCCGCGGCAGCGGCGGGGGTATCGGGGAGGAGGTCTTGGGGAATCGCGGTGTCGCAGAGGAAGCGGGTCATCGGCGCCGTCCCAGAAGCCAGAGAAGAAAGGGGCCGCCGATCACGGACGCGAGCAGCCCGGCCGGCACTTGATAGGGGAAGATCACCCCGCGTCCAAGCCAGTCCGCCGCCAGCATGACCAGCCCGCCGAGCATGGCCGAGCCGAAGAGATGGGCCGCCGCCCGCTGCAGGCCCATCATGCGGGCGAGGTGCGGCCCCATCAGCCCAACGAAGCTCAGCGGTCCGACGATCAGCGTCGCCGCCGCGGTCAGCAGCGCCGACAGGCTGAACAGGACGACGCGGCTGAGCGGCGGGCTGACCCCCAGCGCCGCCGCCACCCCGCCGCCGAGCGGCAGCAGGTCGAGCCAGCGGGCGACGAAGGGGATGGCGGCGACGGCGACCCCGGCCAGAAGCAGCGCCGCCATCGCGTCGGTCCGGCCGACCATGTAGGTCGACCCGGACAGCCAGGTGACGAGCGTCTGCAGGCGCGGGTCGTGCCCGGCCATCAGCACGGCGACGACGACCCCGGAGATGGAGCTGGTGGCGATCCCGGCCAGCAGCAGCCGGTCGGGCGAAAAGCCGTCCTTGCGGCCGAGCGCCAGCATCGCCGCCAGGACCGCCGCCGCTCCCGCCCCGCCGGCCAGGATCTGGGCGCCGCGGCCGGGGGCCCCCAGATCCTGATCGGTGGAGAACATCAGCGCGATCACACCGAGGATCGCGCCGGAGGAGACGCCGAGGATTTCCGGCGCCGCCAGCGGGTTGCCGGTCATCCGCTGCAGCGTGGCGCCGGCCACCGCCAGCATCGCCCCGCCGGACAGCGCGGCCAGAGCCCGCGGCAGGCGCCAGGGCTCCACGGCGGCGAAGGCGCCGCCGACGCTCCACTCCCAACCGTCCGGTCCGGGACCGACGGCGACCGCCGCCCACAGGGCCAGCGGCAGCAGCAGCGCGGCCCCGGCAAGCGGCAGGGCCGGCCGGGACGCCCGCGACGGGGGAACGGTGGCGGCGGTGACCGGTGGGGCCGCCGTGCGCAGCCGGGGCAGCAGCCAGAGCAGCATCGGCACGCCCAGCACCGCGGTGACGGCGCCGGTCGGCAACTCGCGGTAGGTCACCGGGGCCAGCAGCACCAGGGCGTCGGTCGCCCACAGCAGGGCGGCACCGCACAGGGTCGCCCACAGCATGCGCGGACCCAGCCGGCGGGCGCCGGCCATGCCGACGATGGTCGGGGCGGCCAGCCCGACGAAGCTGACCACGCCGACGGCGGCGACGCTCAGCGCGGCCAGCATCACCGCGATCACCAGACCAGCCAACCGGGCGCCCGCCACCGACAGGCCCAGGCTGCGCGCCCCGCCCTCGCCGAGGCCGAGCAGGACCAGCGGGCGCAGCACCAGCGCGGCGGCGAGCGCCAGCACCGCCAGCCGCGGCGCCAGGAAGGCGGCCATGCTCCAGTCCTGCTGGTCGAGGAATCCGGCGCCCCACAGGAACAGGCCGATCAGCAGGTCGTGGTTGAACAGCACCATCACGCCGCTGACCGATCCGGCGTAGAGGCTGAGGACAAGGCCGGCCAGAACGACGGTCACCGGCGACAGCCCCTTGCGCCAGGACAGCGCCAGCAGCGCCGCCGCCGACAGCCCGGCGCCGGCCAGCGCCACCCATTCCCGCCCCAGCGCCAGCGCCTCGGGCAGCCACAGCGTGGTGACGGCGAGCGCCAGATGCGCGCCGGCGGAAATGCCCAGCGTGGCGGGCTCGGCCAGCGGGTTGCGCAGGACCTGTTGCAGGATGGCCCCGGCGAGCCCCAGCGCCGCCCCGACCAGCAAGGCGACCGCGAAGCGCGGGAACAGGACGTAATGGGCGGCGAGCTGGTCGAGCCGCGCCGGGTCGGGAGCGACGAGCGCCCGCCACCACAGCTCCGGCGGCAATTGCCGGTCGAGCACCGTGACGGACGCCAGCCCGGCCAGCAGGAACAGGCCGACGACCGGCCATGCGGGACCGAAGCGGCGGGGCGGGGGTGCCATCGCGGTGTCAGCCATGTTGCGGGGCAAGCCCTTCCCCGAGCAGGCGGGCGAAGCGTTCCGCCGCCGGGACGCCGCCGTAGAACAGGATGGGCGGCAGGATGGTGACCCGGCCTTCGCGCAGGAAGGGCAGCCCCGCGAACAGCGGCAGGGTGGCCAGCGCCTCCAGCGCCCGCCAGCCCTCGCTGCCGATGTTGACCAGCCCGGCGTCTGGGCGTCCGGCCAGCCGGTCCATGGTCACCGTGGCGTGGCCGTAGGGGCCGCTGGGGCCGGTCCAGGCGTTCACGATTCCCAGCCGGTCGAGGACGTCGTGATAGAGGCTGTTGCGCCCGTGGATGAGGACGCGCCGCCCGTCGAGGACGCTGAGAATGTAGAGCGGGTGCGGCTCCCATCCGGACAGCCGGTCGCGCGCCGCCGCCAGCGTGCGGTCGAGCCGGGCGACCGCCTGTTCCGCGGCCTCCGGCGCGCCGAGGCCGGCGGCCAGCCCGCGCAGCGCCGCGATGGCGAAGGCGAGTTGCCCGCCCGCGTGCCCGTCCTCGTCGGAGCGGGTGTCGAAGGGCGGGTGGAGGGTGACGGGGGCGATCCGTTCCAGCCGGCCCTGCACCGCCGCCAGCGTGCCGTCGCCGACGAAACGCGCCGGGGCCAGCCGGTCGAGCAGTTCCAGGTTCGGTTCCGCCCGCGCGCCGATGTCCGGGACGCCGTCCGGCACCGCCGGCTCGACCACCGCCCGGCGGTAGCGGTCAAGCTCGGGCAGGCCGCGCGGAACGACGCCCAGCGCCAGCAGGGCCTGCGCGCTCGTCCAGTCGAGCGCGCAGACTCCGCCGGTTGTCCGTCGCTCCGCCGACCGCGCGCCGCCGGCCATCAGGCCGACCGGCAACGCGGCGGCGGTGCGCAGGAAGCGGCGCCGGCCGAGGGTTCCGTTGATGCCGGGCATCGGGGACAAGGGTCCGGCCTTACCAGCTGTATTTCAGCGTCGCCAGGACCTGGCGGCGGTTGCCGTACAGCACGGTGTTGTCGTAGAAGCCCGGCGAGTAATAGGTCTTGTCGGTCAGGTTGCTGACGTTGAGCGCGGCGCTGGCGCCCGCCAGCTCCGGACGCAGGGCGCCGAGGTCGTAGCGGATGGCGGCGTCGATCAGCGCGCGCTCGGGGATGGTCGCGGTGTTGGCGATGTTCTTGGACGAGCCGACATAGCGCACCCCAGCCCCAAGGCCGAGCCCGTCGAGCGGACCGGACTTGAAGGTGTAGTCGCCCCAGGCCGAGGCCATGTGGCGCGGAATCCCCTTCGGCCGCAGCCCGACCGAGCTGGCGGAGGAGCCGACGGCGGGGTTGTCCTTGGTGATCTCGGCGTCGATGAAGGCGTAGGAGGCGATCAGGCTGAACGCCTCCGTCAGCGCCATCTTGCCCTCCAGCTCGATGCCGCGGCTGCGGATCTCGCCTTCCTGCACGGCATAGCCGCTGTAGAGCGGGTCGCTGGTCGACACGTTCTGCTGGGTGATGTGGTAGAGCGAGGCGGAGATGAAGCTGTTCCAGCCCGTCGGCTGGTACTTCACGCCCACCTCGTACTGCGTGCCGGTGGTCGGCTTGAAGGTGCCGCCGCCGCGCTCCGGCGCCAGCGTGCCGGTGCTCGGCTGGAACGAGGTGGCGTAGCTGGCGTAGGGCGCGATGCCGTTGTCGAAGACGTAGCCGAGGCCGGCGCGCCCGGTGAATTCGTGGTCGCGCGTGGTCTGGAAGCTGCTGGAGAGGTAGTCGACCTCCTTGCCGACCACCCAGTCCTGACGGCCGCTGAGCGTCAGGATCCAGTGGTCGTAGCGGAGCTGGTCCTGGAGGTAGGCGCCGATCTGGGACAGCTTGCTCTTTCCGTTCACCCAGGGGTCGGCGTAGATGAACTCCGTCCCCGGATAGGTCGGGTTGAAGACGTCGACGACCAGCGCGTTCAGCGAATTCCGCCGCGTCTCCTTGCCGGAGTAGTAGCCGTAATCGACGCCGGCCAGGATGGTGTGCGAGACCGGGCCGGTGGTCAGCTTGCCCTGGATGTTGCTGTCGATCAGGTAGGTGTCGGTGTTCTTCGGACGGTCCTGCAGCCCCACCGGGTAATAGCGGCCGTCCACCAGCTCGACCGGCCATTCGGTGCTGAAGGCGGTCTTGAAGCTCACCCGGGAATGCATGTAGCGGGCGTTCTGATGGATCGTCCAGTTCGGGCTCAGCTCATGGTCGACCTCGTAGCCGATCGACGTGTTCTTCACCCGCCAGTCCGACACGCCCGGAACGCCGAAATAGAGGTCGGTGCCGATCCGGTCGAGCGCGCTGCGCGGGATGCTCTGCTCCGCCCCGCCCATCTTCAGCGTCTGATGGCTGGCGAGCAGGGTCATCCTGGTCTTGTCGGTCGGCTTGAAGGTCACGGCCGGCGCGATGTAGAAGCGGTCGTCCGGCACGTGGTCGACCTGGGTGTCGGACAGGCGGCCGAGCCCGGTCAGGCGGTACAGCACCTTGCCCTCGCCATCGACCGGTCCGCCGAAATCGAAGGCGGCCTGACGGCGCTTGTAACTGCCGGTCTGCAGCTGGATCTCGTGCAGCGGTGCCGCGGTCGGCCGCTTGCTGGTCAGGTTCACCACGCCGCCGGGCGCGGTCTGGCCGAACAGGACCGACGAGGGGCCCTTCACGATGTCGACGCGCTCCAGCCCGTAGGGCTCGAAATTGGTGTCGTAGTTGTTGAAGCCGGACCGCAGGCCATCGCGGTAGATGCCGAACAGGCTGAAGTCGCGGAAGCCGCGCATCGAGAAGTCCGGGGCGCCGGGGCCGCCCGGGTAATCGACCACGACGATGCCGGGCGAGTAGGCGACAGCACCGCCGAAATCCTGAACGGCGCGCTGGTCCAGCTCCTCGCGGGTCACGACGGAGATCGTCTGCGGAATCTCGACGAGCGGCGTGTCCACCTTGGTGCCGACGACGCTGCGCGTCGCGACATAGCCGTCGGTGCCGCCGACGCCCTGGACGGTGACCGGGGCGAGAATCGTGACGTTGCCGCCACCGGCCTGTCCGGCATCCGGCTGCTGCGCCAGGGCGGTTGGCTGTTGTGCCAAGGCCGCCACCCCGGCCATCGTCGTCGCCAGCAGGAAAGCCTTCAGGCGCCCGCGCTTGCCCGTCGCCGGACGACCGCCCGCTGCGGCCATCCCAACCCCGATCTCCATCTCGATTCCCCCAAACTGAAGCGCGATCCGGCGGGTTCCGCGTCCTGCGAAACCCGTCTCCTGGCTCTAAGACGAAGGGGGTAGTCGGAACTTAAGGGGATTCTTTCATCGCCGTGAAATTTTTAGCGGGCGAAGGCCTCCTGGGCGACCGTCCCGGCGGTCAGCCGGAGCAGATGGTCGGCCACGTCGAAATAGCGGTCGTCGTGGGAGATGACGATGATCGTCTTGCCCATCGCCTTCAGGCCCGGCAGCAGCTCGGTGTAGAAGATCCGGCGGAAGGTCGGGTCCTGGTCGGCGGCCCACTCGTCGAACACCAGCACCGGCCGCCCCTCCGTCCAGGCCTGGAGCAGGGCCAGCCGCTTGCGCTGCCCGGTGGACAGGTCGGTCGTGCTGAACACCCCGTCGACCAGACTGACCTTGTGGGCGATCTCCAGCCGTTCCAGATAGGCCTGGGCCTCCTCCGGCACGTTTCCGCCAGCCTGGATCAGGTCGTCGAACAGGAAATAGTCGGCGAAGATGGTGGTGAAGAGCTGGCGGTAGTCGTCGCGCGTCTCCGGCGTCACCGGCCGGCCGTTCAACAGGATGTCCCCGTCCTGCGGGGCGTAGAGGCCGAGCAGCATCTTGATCAGCGTGGTCTTGCCGCAGCCGTTCTCGCCGACGATGAACAGGATCTCGCCGCGTCCGACCCGCAGCGACACGGGGCCGAGCACGAAAGGCTCCACGCCCGGCCCGGCCGGTGGGTAGGCGTAGCGGGCCTCGCGCAGCTCCAGCGAGTCGATGGTTTCGGGCGGGCGCCCGTCGTCCTTCATCAGCAGATGCGGCTCCGGCGAGGCGAAGGCCGCCGACAGGTCGGCGATGCGGCGGAAGGCGACCTGGGCGCGGCTGACGATGGGCAGGGTGCCGATCAGATGCTCCAGCGGCCCCTTCATGTAGAGCAGGACCAGGATGAAACCGCTGAGCGTGCCGCGGTCGGTGCTCGGCCACAGCGCCTCGACGCCGAGCGCCACCCCGATGACGATGAAGAACAGCGTGGAGCCGAACCCCTTGGCGACCACGAACAGGGTGATCGAGCGGATCTGGACGTCGCGGATGCGGTCGATGGTGCCGCGCAGCGCCTCGCTCTGCAGGCGCAGCCGCCGCGGGCGGTTGATGCGCAGCTCCTTCGCCCCTTCGGCCAGCGAGCGGTAGTGCTTCTGCAATTCGTCCTCGTGGGCGCGGGCCTCCTGGAAGCCCTCGATGCCGCGGCCGCGCGCGACATACTGCACGGCGCTGCCGATCAGGATCGCCGCCGCCGTCGCCAGGAACATCGGCCAGGACAGCAGCGCCAGATAGGCGAGGCTGCCCAGCGTGACGCTGAGCGACACCGCCAGCGGCGCGAAGACGAAGGCGAAGTCGCTGATGGTGTCCACGTCGTGGGTCAGCACCGGGATCAGGCGGTGGCTGCGGTAGCGCTCCAGCCGGTCGATCGGCGCGGTGAGGATGCGGTCGCCGAGATCCTTGCGCAGCCGGGCGATGACCTGCTGCCCGATCCGGTTGGTGCCGATGTCCGACAGGATCGACCCGGCCAGCGCCAGGGCGCACAGCCCGGCGAAGGCGAGCAGGAGCCCGGCGCCGGGGCTGTCCCCGGCGTGCAGGATGCGGTTGATGGCGGCCAGCAGGCCGGTCACGCTGAGCCCGCCCAGCACCCCCAGCAGGGTGGCGGCGGTCAGCAGCGGCCAGAAAGGGCGCAGGAGGTGGAGCAGCGCGGAAAGACTGGAACGGGGGGGCGTCGGCATCGGGGTTCCTGGAGGACGGGACGGATGGCGGCCGGTGCGCAGCCCCGCCGGGGGCGGGCGCACGGCCCTGCCGACTAGGACGAACGAGCGGCGAAAAACTGAAACGGCGCCTGCCGAGCGGGCGCGGCGGTCCCGCCCGCCTTGCGGTGCGGTCCCCGTCTGCCCTATAGCTGGCACACGATTTCCGGAGCCGAGCGCGTCTGTATGCCTCCGTCCCATCCTTCCGACGACGACCGCGTGACCGAAGAGGCGGCGGACTGGTGCCTGCGCCTGCAAGCGGAGGAGGTGAGCGACGCCGACCGGGCCGCCTTCGAGCGCTGGTGCCGGGAGGACCCGCGCCATGTCGCGGAATTCGACGCGATGCGGGAGCTTTGGGGCCTGTCCGCCGGCCTGCGGCCGCGGGTGACGGCAACCCCCGCCCCGGCACGGCCCGTTGAGGCGGTGCGCTCTCCCATTGTCCGGGCGCCGAAACAGCGGCGCTGGGCGCTGGCGGCCTGCGTCGCGGCGGTCCTCGCCGTCGGCTGGCCGGTGGGCTGGTCGTTCGGGTTGCTGCCCGGCACGGTGGACGTGTTCCTCGGCGGCGACCGGCACCGCGTGGTCGATCTGCCCGACGGCTCGACGGTGGACCTGAACGTCCGCACCACCCTGTTCTACGCCCAGTTCCGCGACCGCCGCAGCGTGCTGATGGACCATGGCGAGGCCTATTTCGCGGTGGCGGGCGACGCCGCGCGGCCCTTCACCGTCTTCACCGCCGCCCATCGGGTCCGGGTGACCGGGACGAAATTCAACGTCTGGGCCAACGACGGCGAACTGGCCGTGACGCTGGCCGAAGGGTCGGTGACGGTGAGCGCCGCCGCCGCGGCGGGGGAGGAACCGCTGCGGCTGACGCCGGGCCAGCAGGGCCGCTTCGCCCGCGACAGCCGGTTCGGCAGCGTCGCGCGCGTCGATCCGGCGCGGGTTCTGTCCTGGCGCGAGGGCAAGCTGGTGTTCGACGACATCACCCTGGCCGACGCCGTCCCGCTGCTGAACCCCTACCTGTCGCAGCCGCTGCGGCTGGCCGACCGCCGGGTCGGGGCGATGCGCATCGGCGGCGTCTACGACGTCGCCGACCTCGACCGCGTGGTGGCGTCGCTGCCGCGGGTGCTGCCGGTGACGATCGCCGCGAAGGACGGCGCGCTGCTCCTCTCCGCCCGCTGAGGCCGCGGGCGGCGGTCACCAGCGGGCCGGTCACCAGTGGTAGGAGAGGGTCGCCAGCACCGCCCGCCGGTTGCCGACGAAGACCGAATCCTCATAGAAGCCCGGCGAGAAATAGCGGCGGTCGAACAGGTTGGTCGCGGTCACGGTCAGCCCGACCCCGTCGAGCGACGGGCCGAGCCGGTCCAGCTCGTAGCCCAGGCTGACATCGACCAGCGTGTAGGCGGGGACGCGCACGCTGTTCGCGGCGTTGTCCGTCGCGCCGACATACCGCATCCCGATGCCGGCGGTCAGGCCGTCGGCCGGTCCGTCCCCGAAACGCTGGCGCAGCCAGAGCGACGCGGCGTGGCGGGGGACCGAGGCCACCCGATGCCCGGTCTTGTCGGTGCCGCCGGGGGCGGGGGTGTCGCGGGTGACCCGCGCGTCGGTGTGGGTGTAGGCCGCCGTCAGATCGGTCGTCTCGCCGATCGCCGCCCGCGCCTCCAGCTCGACGCCGCGCGACCGCGTTTCCCCGGTCTGGGCCAGATAACCGGGATGGTCCGGATCGGCGGTGGTGAGGTTGCGCTGCACCGCGCGGAACAGCGACGCGGTGAACAGCGCCTCGACGCCCTCGGGCCGGTAGCGCAGCCCGGTTTCGATTTGCGCGCCGCGGCTCGGCGAGAAGGGACGCCCCTGCGCGTCGCTGCCGCTGGTCGGCTGGAAGGAGGTCGAATAGCCGGCGTAGGGCGTCAGACCGTTGTCGAAGCGGTGGGCAAGCCCGATGCGCTTGGTGAAGGCGCGGTCGAACTGCATCGTCTCCACCGGCACGCTGTCGGACAGCAGGCCGCGGACGTCCGTGCGGCTCCAGTCCAGCCGCCCGCCGAGCGTCAGGCGCCAGCCCCCGGCGGCGATCTCGTCCTGGAGATAGAGGCCGCTCTGGCGGATGCGGTCGGTCAGGTCGTTGAGCAGGGCCGCGTCCCAGGCGTAGGGGCCGCCATAGACCGGGGCGAAGACGTCGATGGGGTTGGCCACCGTGCCGTTCCGCCGCGTTTCATGCACCCGGTAGTGGGCATGATCGACGCCTGCCAGCAGGCTGTGGCGCAGCGGCCCGGTGGTGACGCTGCCCTGCAGGTTGGCGTCGGCCAGCAGGGTGGAACTGGTCTTGGGCCGGTCCTGCAGCCCGAACCGGTAATAGCGGTCCGCCTCCAGCGCGCCGGAGTCCGCCCAGCTCCACCGGTATCCGACGCGGCTGCGGCTGTGGCGCAGGCTGTGGTGCAGCGTCCAGTCCCCGGACAGGGCGTGGCGGACCTCGTAGCCGGCCGAGAGGGTGCGCGAGCGGTAGGAACTCACCCCCGGATAGCCCAGGAACAGGCTGGAATCGAGTCGGCCGTATGGGTTGTCCAGCACCGTGCCCGACGCCGGGAAGCTCTGCTCCGCCCCCATCTTGCGGAAGTCGAGAAGGCTGGCGAGGACCGTGATCTCGGTGTCCTCGCCGGCCGACCAGGACAGCGCGGGGGCGACGTAGAGGCGGTCGTCCGGCGTGTGGTCGACCTGCGTGCCGCTGCGCCGCGACAGCGCGGTCAGCCGGTAGCGCAGCGATCCTTCGGCGTCGATCCGGTCGCCGAGGTCGGCGGTGACCTGCCGTCGGTCATGGCTTCCGCCCTGGAGCTGGAGCCGGTGCAGCGGCTGGTCGGTCGGGCGCTTGCTGGTCAGGGCGATGGCGCCGCCGGGCGGCATCGCGCCGTAGATGGCGGAGGCGGGTCCTTTCAGCACCTCCACCCGCTCCACGCCGAAGGGCTCGTACTCCAGCCCATAGGGGTTGTAGCCGCTGCGCAGCCCGTCGATCAGGACGGATTCGGAACTCTGGCGGAAGCCGCGGACGTAGACGTCGATGGCGCCCTGGCCGCCGGGATAGTCGACGGGGCGCACGCCGGCGCTGTAGGCCAGCGCGCCGTTGATGTCCTGGACGTCGCGCCGGTCGAGATCGGCGCGCGTGACGACGGAGATCCCCTGCGGCAGATCCTCGACCGGGGTTTCGGTGCGGCCGACGCTGCGGTCGGGACTGGCGAGGCTCGCCGTCCGTCCGGTCGGCGGCGGCCGGCCTTCCACCCTCAGGGCGGGCAGGACGTCGGCGGTCTCCGGCGGCCGGCCGATGGTCGCCATACCGTCCCGCAGGTCGAAGGTCAGCCCGGTGCCGCCCAGCAGTTCGGCAAGGGCCGTTGCCGGGGCCATCCGCCCCGCCAGGGCGCGCGACCGGCGGTCCGACACGAGGTCCGGGCTGTAGAGGATTTGCAGGCCGGTCTGCTGGCCGAAGCGGGTCAGCGCCGCGCCGAGGGGAAGGGCCGGGATGTTCAGCGGCATGTCCTGCGCCGCGGGTTGCACGGGATCGGACAAGGCGGCGGGCGGAGCGGCGAGCACCGACCAGCCGAGCGCCAGCCCGCCGAACAGGAGGCCTGCGCAACGCGGGATCATCCGGAACTCACGCAACGAATACTAGAAATCACCTTGGGAAATTCTGCCTTTTCCTCATTTGCAAATGACTGTCAGTTGCATTAGCTTGCGACGGCTTGTCAAGCCTTGGGGATTGCTGCCCCGCCGCGGCGTCGCTTTGCACAAGGAACGTCCCATGCGACCGGTAGGAAGCGCCGAGAACCAGAGCCTGACCGATGTCTTCACGACGCATCGGCGGTCGTTGATCGGGATGGCCGAGCGGATCACCGGGTGCCGCCACCACGCCGAGGATGTGGTTCAGGACGCCTTCGTGAAGCTGCTGGGGACGGAATCGACCAGCTCCATCCGGGCCAAGGCGGGCTACCTGATGATGGTCGTGCGCAATCTGGCGATCGATCATTACCGCCGGAAGGGCCTGGAATCGCGCCTGCTGGCGGCGGAGGAGGAAGGGCAGGCGGTGGGCACGCCGGACGCGGCCTCGCCGGAAAGCGTGAACGTGAACCGCCAACTCCTGCAGACGCTCGAATCGGCGCTGGCCGACTTGCCGGAGCGCACCCGCTACGCCTTCGAAATGCACCGGATCCACGGCCACAGCCAGAAGGACATCGCGGAGACCCTCGGCGTGTCGCCGACGCTGGTCAATTTCATGATCCGCGACGCGCTGGTTCACTGCCGCAAGGCGATGAAGCGGGCCGACCCTTCGTCCTGAAGGCCGGGGCGGCGCCCGACCGCGATGGTTGCTTGACCTGCGGCCCGGCAACGGCGTTACCTTTCCGGGAACGGACCGGGCGGGGACCAGATCGGGGATGCCGCGCGCTGGTCCGCCCGAGTTGGCTTCGCGGACCGGATGGACGGTTGCCGCTTTTCCGGAGACCGCCCGCCCGTGACCCACGCCGCCCCCTTCCGGTCGCCGACGGGCGCCGAGACGCCGCTGGACCGCCAGTTGCGGCTCTGGCGGGGCCACCACCGTCCGGTGCCGCCCGACGAGCGGATGCGCGCCCTGACGGAGCGGTGGCTCGGCCCCCACCTCGCCGCTCTGGAAGCGCTGATGCTGGAACTGCGCCACGGCGTCGACCGGGATCGGGACGAGGGCCGGCTGACCTTCCCGAAGCGCCGCTATGCTTATCCAAAGGGGTTCTGCCGCGAGATCAGCGACGCCGTCTTCGAGCGGCTGCGCCGTCGGATCGCCGCGCCGGACACGCCGGTCACGCAGGCTCTGGCGGCCTTCGTCCGCGAGGGCGGCCGCCTGTCCCCGATCTGGGGGGCGCTGCGCGGCAGCTATTTCCAGAACGCCATGCAGGTCGGCGCCCTCTACGTCGACGCGGCCAACGACACCGTGACCATCACCAAGCCCAAGGTCGAGATCCTGCCCCTGGAGGCGAGCGGGCTCGAACCGGTCGTCGAGGTGGCCCACTTCGCCCGGATCGCCCAGATCTACTGGGGCGGGACCGTCTGGGCGAACACCCTGTTCCCGCGGCTGGCGCCGGTCTTTCCCATCCTCTACATCGACCCGGACGGACGTCCCCACCTGCACCCGGACAGCCTCGGGGTCTTCGCCGAGAACATGGCCGGCGGCTGCCGGTCGGCCCTGGCCTTTCTGGAGCAGGAACGGGACGGCGGACGCGTCCTGCCGGCCGACGTCGCGGCGGCGCTCGCCCCGTGGCGCAGGCATGGCCCGTGGTTCGAGGAGCAGTGCCCAATACCGGACTGGGACCGGCTTCGCGCCTGCTTCGCCCAGGCGGCCGATCCGCGGGGGCCGTACCGCTCGGCCCAGGGCTTTGCCGGCATGATGGATGCGGTCAAGCGGGTGGCGGGGGTGTAACGCTTCGCACGGCCCGGCCTCTTTACGGACCGGTGCCCCGACGATAAGCTGGAGCCATTGAGTTTTGCTATGGCCGCTCCGGCAGCGATGCTGTGGGGCAGGAAGGTCCGATGAACGGCATTCCCAACATCCGGCATTTGCGGGCCTTCCGCGAGGTGGCGCGGCGCGGCAGCATCAGCCAGGCGGCGGAGCATGTGCATCTGTCCCAGCCCGCCATCACCCAGGCCATCGCCAAGCTGGAGGAGGAGGTCGGCACCCCCCTGTTCGAGCGGCGGCCGGACGGCATGGCGGTGTCCGCCATGGGCGTGCTGTTCCTCGACCGCGTGGAGCGCGCGCTGGACCGCCTGCGCACCGGCACGCGCGAGGCCGTCCGCATCGGCGGGCGCAAGGGCGGCCTGCGCGGTGTGGCGGATTTCGACCAGCTGCTGACGGCGGCGCAGATCCGGGCGCTGGCCGCGGTCGCCGACGCCGGCAATTTCAGCCTCGCGGCGCGCACCGTCGGCATCTCGCAACCCACCCTGCACCGCGCCGCCCGCGATCTGGAGCGGCTGGCGGGCATGGCGCTGTTCGCGCGGACGGCCGCCGGCATCGCGCTGACCCCCGCCGCCAAGGCGCTGGTCCAGCATGTGAAACTGGCGATCACCGAGCTGGAGCAGGGATTCGCGGAGGTCGGCGAGGGGCTGGGCGGCGACACCGCCCGCATCGTCGTCGGCAGCATGCCGCTGTCGCGCCCCTTCATCCTTCCGACCGCCGTCAACGCGCTGGTGCGCGAGCGTCCGGACGTCCAGTTCGACGTGCTCGACGGCCCCTACGACGACCTGCTGCACGGGCTGCGCCACGGCGAGATCGACGTGCTGATCGGCGCGCTGCGCGACCCGCTGCCCATCGACGACGTCGTGCAGGAACCCCTGTTCGAGGACCCGCTGGTCGTGGTCGCGCGCGCCTTCCACCCGCTGTCCCGCCGGCCCAAGCTGACGCTGGAGGAACTGGCGGGGTGCCAGTGGGTGGTCCCGCGCCGCGGCACGCCGACGCGCGACCGGTTCGAGGCGCTGTTCGCCGCGGCCCCGCCGCGCGGGCTGGTCGAGACCAGCTCCCAGATTCTGGTGCGCGGCCTGCTGCTGGGCAGCGACCGCCTGACCCTGATCTCGGCGCACCAGATCCGCCACGAGCATGAGCTGGGGTTGCTGGTCATCCTGCCCGTCGAACTGGCCAACACCGAGCGCACCATCGGCCTCACCGTGCGCCGGGGGTGGCGCCCGACCGGGACGCAGGCGCATTTCCTCGACCTGCTGCGCGAGGCCGGCACGCAGGCCGTCTCGCCGGTCCCGCGCCCCTGAGCGGCCATTCAAAAGGCGCGCGGAGCGTTATTCAAAAAATGGATAGGATGGTCCGTCATTGAATGGCGCCGCGGGCCGGTCGGCGTGCTAGCCATGCCCATGCGCGGGAGGCGGACTCCCGGCGCGCGAACGGGTGGAGGCGGCGATGACGGTGCGGGATCGGAGGACGGCGAAGGTGGCCTTCATCGGCTTCGGGGAGGCGGCGTCGGCCTTCCGGTCCGGCTGGCGGAGCGCCGGGCTGGCGGAAGCGGTCGCCGCCTTCGACATCAAGACCGGGTCCGCCGACGCGGCGGTGCGCGCCCGCAAATGGGCGGATTACGCGACGGCGGATGTGACCGGCGCGGAACGGGTGGAGGACACTCTGGCCGGGGCCGCGCTGGTCTTCTCGCTGGTCACCGCCGATCAGGCGCAGGCCGCCGCCCGCGACGCCGCCGCCCATCTCGCCCCCGGCGCCTTGTTCTTCGACGGCAATTCCTGCGCGCCCGGCACCAAGCGGGAATCGGCGCAGGCGGTCGAGGCGGCCGGCGGGCGCTACGTCGATCTGGCGGTGATGGCGCCGGTCCATCCGAAGCTCCACAAGACTCCGCTGCTGGTCGCCGGCCCGCACGCCGCCGAGGCCCTGGCCGCCCTGTCCGCCCTGGAGATGAACGCGAAGGAGGCGCCGGGGCCGGTCGGCACCGCCTCCTCCATCAAGATGATCCGCAGCGTCATGATGAAGGGGCTGGAGGCGCTGTTCCTCGAATGCGTTCTGGCCGGGCGAAAGGCCGGGGTGGACGAGGTGGTGCTGGACTCCCTGGACGTCACCTATCCCGGTTTCGGCTTCAAGGAGCGCGCCGCCTACATGCAGGAGCGCGTCATGACCCACGGCGTCCGCCGCGCCGCCGAGATGCGCGAGGTCGCGCGCACCGTCGACGAGCTGGGGCTGGCCGGCGGCATGGCCCGCGCCGCCGTCGACTGGCAGCAGCGCGTCGGCGATCTGACGCTCGACGCCCGCGCCATCGGGGAGGGCGATTACCGGGCGCTCGCCGACGCCATTCTGGCGCGGCTCGAACCAGCGGAACGGTGAGAAACCGCCCGCTCCACCCGGCCAATTCTACCCGGCCCGCGCCTCGCGCCGGAAGGCGGCCGGCGTCTTCCCGGTCAGCCTCTTGAAGACGCGGTTGAAATAGCCGGGGTCCTGAAAGCCCAGCTCATAGGCGATCATCGACACCGGTGCCGCGATGTAGACCAGACGGCGCTTGGCTTCGAGCAGCAGGCGGTCCTGCACCACCTCGAAGGCGGAGCGGCCGGCGAGATGCCGGCACAGGCGGTTCAGCCGCGATTCCGTGATCCCCAGCGCGTCCGCGTAGCGTGGGATCGGCCAATGTTCGGTGAAGCGCTGCTCGACCAGGGCGCGGAAGCGGGCGAACAGTTCGGTGCGCACGCGCTCCGCCGGGTCGGCGCCGGCCGCCGCCGCGCGCTGGCGCTCCAGCAGCAGCAACACGCCGCGCAGCAGCCACTCGCACATCGCCGACCGGCCGAGCTGCGGCCAGCGGAACTCCGTCATCAGCTGGTCGAGCAGCGCGGAGACGCGCCCCGCCGCCGCCGGGGCGTCGGTGAAATCGATCAGGCAGGGGCGCAGGAACAGCGCCTCGAACAGCGGCCGGCTCTGCGCGCTGGCTCCATCGAACAGCATCACCTCCGCCACCGTCAGCACATAGCCATGGCTGCCCGGCCGGAACTGGAAGGAATGCACCACAGCCGGCGGAACGACGATCACGCAGGGGGCCGCGACCTCGGCCACCCGGTCGTCGATCTGCACGCGCGCCCCGCCGTCGAGCACCGCCACCAGCTGGAACAGCCCGCGGTGGGTGTGGGAGCCGATGCCCCAGTCGTAGAGGCGGCTGCGGCTCTCGATGTCCTCGATGTGGATGAATTCGGCGTCGGTGAGCCGGGCCTCCTCGCCGTAGAGCGCGAACAACGGCACCGCACCGGAAGGCGTCCGCGCCGGCCCCTCCGCATCCTGCTCCATGCCGTCCTCCCCCGCGCCTTCGTTTGTCGGAAAAGTACAATTTTCCTTCCGCTTCGTCCATTCCGCGGCGGGGCCGAACCCGTCTAGGATGCAATTGTTCGCGACCGCAACGGTTCGCGTCAATCCAAACCAAAAACCGCCAATTGGCCGCCCGCTGCCGCGGGTGTCGGAGGACTGCGCCCGATGTTTCGTTTCGATCCCTACTCCCCGGCCGTCGACGCCGACCCGTTTCCTTTCTACAAGACCTTGCGCGACGAGCATCCCTGCTTCTGGAGCGAGGAGGCCAACATGTGGGTGCTGTCGCGCTACGACGACATCGTCACCGCGCTGAACGACTGGGAAACCTATTCTTCGGCCAAGGGCAACCTGATGGACGAGATGCCCAACCGCGCCGGCAACACGCTGGGCACCACCGATCCGCCCCGCCACGACCGCCTGCGCAGCATCGTCCAGTTCGCCTTCACCAAGAAGGCGGTGGAGGGACTGACCGAACCGGTGCGCGCCTCGGCCAACCGGGCGCTCGACGCCGTGCAGGGGGAGAAGACCTTCGACTTCGTCGGCGACGTCTCCAGCAAGGTCACCGTGGACGTGCTGTTCGGCCTGTTCAACCTGCCGCGCGAGAACGAGCGGATGGTGCGCGACAAGGCCGTGCTGATGGTGCAGTCCGATCCCCGCACCCGCCAGAAGGGGCCGGAGCATCTCGCCGCCTTCCAGTGGATGAGCGAATACGCCAAGGAGCTGGTGGAGCTGCGCAAGCGCGAGCCCGGCGACGACCTGATCACCGCCCTGATCCAGGCCGAGGTCGCCGGCGAGAAGCTGGCCGACCGCGAGGTGCAGATGACCATCACCACGCTGATCATGGCCGGCATCGAATCCCTGTCGGGCTTCCTCGCGATGTTCGCCCTGAACCTCGCCGACCACGCCGACGCGCGCCGCCGGCTCGCCGCCAACCCGGCGCTGATCCCCGACGCCATCGAGGAATCGCTGCGCTTCAACACCTCGGCCCAGCGCTTCCGCCGCTGCCTGCAGAAGGACGTCGAGCTGCACGGCCAGACGATGCGCGCCGGCGATTTCGTCTGCCTCGCCTACGGGTCGGGGAACCGCGACGAACGGCGCTTTGCCAACGCCCACCTCTACGACATCGACCGCAAGCCGAAGGGGCATCTGGGATTCGGCGGCGGCGTCCACGCCTGCCTCGGCACCGCCTTCGCCCGTCTGGCCGCCCGCGTCGCCTGCGAGGAATTCCTGAAGCGCGTGCCGGAGTTCGTCCGGGTGCAGGACCAGCTCCCCTGGATGCCCTCCACCACCTTCCGCAGCCCGACCCGTCTGGAACTGGCGGTCGGCTGACCACCTGGGACGACGGCGCGGCCGGGGGACGGGCCCCGGCCGCGCCACGACGCGCAACACGGTTTTTCAAAGGAAGTTTCGGCCATGGCGAAGGTCACCTTCATCGAGCACGACGGCCTGGAGCAGGTCGTGGACATCCCGACCGGCTGGACCCTGATGCAGGGCGCGGTGCAAAGCGGCGTCGCCGGCATCGAGGGCGAGTGCGGCGGCTCCTGCGCCTGCGCGACCTGCCACTGCTACGTGGACGAGGCGCATGTCGACGCCCTGCCGCCGCCCAGCGAGACGGAGGAGGAGATGCTCGACTGCACGGCGTCGGAGCGGCGGAGCAACAGCCGCCTGTCCTGCCAGATCCGGGTGAGCGACGCGCTGGACGGCATCGTGATCCGCCTGCCGGAGGCCCAGAGCTGATGGGCGGCCCGGCGCAGTCGGAGCCCGCGGACGCGGGAATGGTCATCGTCGGGGCAGGGCAGGGCGGGCTGCAGGTCGCCGAATCCCTGCGCGCCGAGGGCTATGACGGTCCCATCACGCTGATCGGCGAGGAGGCGTCGGCCCCCTACCACCGGCCGCCGCTGTCCAAGGCGATTCTCGCCGGCATGATGGAGGAGGCGCAGCTCGCCATCCGCGGCGCCGAGGTCTTCGAACGGCAGCGCATCGCCCTGCTCACCGGCACGCGCGTCGTCGCCATCGACCGCCCGGCCCGCCAGGTGCGCCTGGAGGACGGGCGCCGCCTGGGCTATCGCGGGCTGGCGCTGGCCACCGGCGCGCGGGTGCGCCGTCTGCCGATCACCGGTGATGGGCTGGACGGCGTTTTGGGCCTGCGGTCGCTGGACGACGCCCGGCGGATACGCGCGGCGCTCGACCGGGCGGCGCGGGTGGTGGTGATCGGCGGCGGCTACATCGGGCTGGAGGTCGCGGCGGCGGCGCGGAAGCGCGGCCTGGAGGTGACCATCCTGGAGGCGGCCGACCGGCTGCTCGCCCGCTCGGCGACGCCGTTCCTGGCGGGCTTCTACGCCGATCTGCACCGCGGCCAGGGCGTGACGGTCGCGCTGGGGGCCAAGGTGGTCGGGCTGGACGGGCAGGGCGGCCGCGTCACCGCCGTGCGCACCGCCGACGGGCGGACGCATCCGGCGGATCTGGTGGTCGTCGGCGTCGGAATCGTCCCCGACACGGCGCTGGCCGAAGGCTGCGGGCTGGCGTGCGACGGCGGCGTCCTGGTGGACGACTGCGCCCGCACCGACGATCCGGCCATCGTCGCGGTCGGCGACTGCACGGCCCGGCGCACCAGCTCTGGGGCCTTGCTGCGGCTGGAGTCGGTCCAGAACGCCGTCGAGCAGGGCAAGTCGGCCGCCGCCGCGCTGCTGGGGCGGGAGCGTCCCTTCACGGCGGCGCCCTGGTTCTGGTCCGATCAGTATGACGTGAAGCTGCAGATCGTCGGGCTGTCCGCCGATCACGACCGGATGGCGCTGCGCGGTTCGCCGGAGGAACGCCGCTTCTCGGCCTTCTATTTCCGTGAGGGCGCGCTGGTCGCCATCGATTCCGTCAACCGCCCGGCGGACCATATGGCGGGCCGCAAGCTGCTGGACCGCAAGGCCGCCCTGACGCCCGAACAGGCCGCCGACGAGGGCTTTCCGCTGGCGTCCCTGACCCGGTGATCGACCAGACGGCAAGCAAAAACAGGCCGGTGCAGCGCGCGCTGCACCGGCCTTGCGCTTATGGCCCCCGCCCGCCGGGGAACGCGGCGGCGGACGGGGGCCATCGGCGGCGGTTTCCCGATCAGGCCGCGCTTTCCAGCACCAGCAGGCCGGCCCCGGTGTTGGAGATCGGGATGTGGTAGTTGCTGTGGACCTTCGAGACCCTCTTGCCCAGCGCGCCGCGCATGATCAGCCAGAGGATCAGCTCCGCCCCCTGGGCGCCGGCCAGCCGGACCAGATCGTGGATGGAGTATTTCGCCAGCGCCTCCGGCTCGTCGACGATCTTCTCAAGGCACATCAGGTCGAAGTCCTTGTTGATGAAGCCCGCCCGCTCGCCGTCGAGCTGGTGCGACAGGCCGCCGGTGCCCAGCACGACCACCTTCAGGTCCTTGGGGTAGGAGGCCACCGCGCGGCCGATGGCCTCGCCCAGCTTCAGGCAGCGCGCCGGAGTCGGCAGCGGGTGCTGCACCGTGTTGACCGCCACCGGGATGGTGCGGACGGGCCGCTGCGTCTGGTCGGGCCACAGCAGGGCCATCGGCACGGTGAAGCCGTGGTCCACCGCCATCTCCTGGCAGGAGCAGATGTCGAACTCGTCGTTCACCAGCGATTCGATGATGTGCCAGGACAGCTCCGGATCGCCGGGGTAGGGCGGCAGCGGCTTCAGGCCCCAGCCCTCGTCCTTGTTCTGGTACTCGGGGGCCGCGCCGATGGAGAAGGTCGGCATCTTGTCGAGGAAGAAGTTCAGCCCGTGGTCGTTGTAGACCACGATGGCCACGTCCGGCTTGACCTCGGCCAGCCAGTCGCGGGCCTTGGGATAGCCGTCGAAGAACGGCTTCCAATAGGGGTCCTCGAACAGTTCGTTGGCGATGGCGTTGCCGATCGCGGGAATGTGGGAGGTGGTGACGCCACCGACGATCTTGGCCATGGTCTCAGTTCCCCGCCGCCTTGAGCTTCGCCTTGAATTCCTCGACCGTCATGCCGGTCTGCTGCGCGCCGATGTCCTGGACGTTCAGGCCGAGCATGCCGATGAACTTGGCGAGGTAGTAGATGTTGCCGCCCGCCGCGAGCAGGGCCAGGGCGTTGCGGTCCTTGACGGCCTTCTTCTGCTCGTCGTTCAGGCCGAACTTGGCGCAGTAGGCGTCCTCGTCGGCCAGGAACTCCTGCCGGGCCGCCGCCTCGTTGAACGAGTAGCACATCTTGTTCAGCGGATAGCCCTTCATGGCCATCCGGCCGTCGAAGATGGTGGTGCCGGGTATCGGCTCGTGTGGCGTCGGTGCGCTCATGGTTTGTTTCCTCCGGATCGTTTCTGACTTATTCGGACCAGTAAAGCCGCATCGGGTTGTCGACGAGAAGCGCCTTCCGCTTGGCCTCGTCGGTGGCGATGCGGGGGATGACGTCGACCAGATGCCCGTCGTCGGGCATGTGCGAGGTCATGTTCGGGTGCGGCCAGTCGGTGCCCCACAGCACGCGGTCGGTGAAGCGGTCGACCAGCAGGCGGGCGAAGGGCACCACGTCGTCGTAGGACGGCGGACCCTGGACGCTCAGCCGCTCTGGGCAGCTCACCTTGCTCCAGACCTTGGGGTTCTCGGCCATCAGGGCGACGAATTTCTGGAACTGGGGGTGGTCCACGCCCTTGGCGATGTCCGGGCGGCCCATGTGGTCCACGACGATGGTGGTGGGCAGCTCGCGCAGGAAGGGCGTGAGGTCGTCCAGGTCCGGCGCCTCGAAATAGACCACGATGTGCCAGCCGAATTTGGCAATCCGGTCGGCGATGCCGAGGAAGACCTCCTTGGGCGTGGCGTCCACCAGACGCTTGACGAAGTTGAAGCGCACGCCGCGCACGCCGGCCTCGTGCAGTTCGGCCAGTTCGCCCTCGGTGATCGCGGGGCCGACCGAGGCGACGCCGCGCGCCAGCCCGTTGGAGGCCTTCAGCGCGTCGACCAGCGCCCGGTTGTCCTTGCCGTGGCAGGTCGCCTGGACGATGACGTTGCGCGCGAAGCCCAGATCGTCGCGCAGGGCGAACAGCGTTTCCTTCGGCGCGTCGCAGGGGGTGTATTTGCGCTCCGGCGCGTAGGGGAAGCGGTCGGCCGGACCGAAGACGTGGCAGTGGGCGTCCACCGCGCCGGGCGGCGGCGTGTAGGCCGGCTTGCTCGGGTTCGGGTGGAAGGGACGATAGTCGGCGTCCATGGAAGGCTCCCTTCGGGGAAAAAAGTCAGTCGGCGTAGACGGTGCCGTCGAACAGCTTGCGGGCGGTGCGCAGCAGGGCGGCGCGGGTCACCGTTCCGGACCCGTCCAGGTCGAGGACCACGGTCATCTCGCCGGTCGGATGCTCGATGCTCAGCGTCCGGGTGGCGCCGCCGGGGACCACGGCGAGCGCCGCGGCGGGGGAGCCCTCCAGCGCGCAGGCGGTGGCCACGCTGACCGCGCCGAGCACCCCGATGGAGGCGTGGCAGCGGTGCGGGATGAAGGTCCGGGTCGAGATCGCCCCGCCGTTGGCCGGCGCGCTGACCAGAGTCATCTTCGGCACCGACTTGTCCCTCACGTCGCCCAGAGTCATCAGCGGCCCGGCCTGCAGCCGGATGGACTCCAGCCGCGCCTTCAGCGCCGCGTCGGCGTCGAGTTCCTCCCGCGTCTCGTCGCCGCGCACGCCGAGGTCGGCGGCGCGCAGCAGCACCACCGGCATGCCGTTGTCGATGCAGGTGACCGGAACCCCGTCGATGACGTCCACCGCGTTGCCCGTCGGCAGCAGCGCCCCGCAGGAGGAGCCGGCGGTGTCGCGGAACTCGATGGGAATCGCCGCCGCTGTGCCGGGCACGCCGTCGATGCGCGCCTCGCCCCGGTAGGTCACCGCCCCGCCCGGCGTCGGCACGCTCGCCACCGCCACCTGCCCGGTGTTCTCCATGTGGATGGTCACCGGCGTCACGCCGTCGCGAGCGGGGACGAGGCCGCGCTCGATGGCGAAGGGGCCGACGCCGGCCAGGATGTTGCCGCAGTTCTGGGCGTCGGTGACGACGGCCTTGTCCACGAACACCTGGAGGAACAGGTAGTCGACGTCCACGCCCGGCCGTTCCGACCGGCGCACCACCGCCACCTTGGAGGTCAGCGGGTCGGCGCCGCCCATCCCGTCGATCTGGCGCGGGTCGGGCGAGCCCATCACCCGCAGCAGGAAGGCGTCGCGCGCCGCCGTGCCGGGCGGCAGGTCGTCGGCCAGGAAATACCCGCCCTTGGAGGTCCCGCCGCGCATCCACAGGCAGCGCACGCCGTCAGACATAGCGCAGCCCCTTCGCGGCGAGCGGGCCGCGCATGCCGTAGAGGTCGAGGCCGAGTTCGCCGGCGGCGAGCCGCGCCCGCTTCTCCTCCTCCTTCGCCAGCCGGTCCCGCGCCTTCGCCAGCACCCCGGCGGCCTCCTCGCGGCGGACCACGCAGACGCCGTCGTCGTCCGCGACGATCACGTCGCCGGGGTTGACCAGCGCGCCCGCGCAGACCACCGGCACGTTGACCGAGCCCAGCGTCTCCTTCACCGTGCCCTGCGCGCAGACCGCCCGCGACCAGACCGGGAAGCCCATGTCGGTCAGCGTTTTGACGTCGCGCACCCCGGCGTCGATGACCAGACCGGCGCAGCCGCGCGCCTTGGCCGAGGTCGCCAGCAGGTCGCCGAAATAACCGGCGTCCGACGGCGAGGTGGTGGCGAGCACCAGGATGTCGCCCGGCGTCACCTGCTCGATGGCGACGTGGAGCATCCAGTTGTCGGCCGGCGGGGCCAGGACGGTCACCGCCGAGGCGGCGATCTGGGCGCCGGGATAGATCGGCCGCAAGGCGGAGGACAGCAGGCCCTTGCGGCCCTGCGCCTCGTGCACGGTGGCGACGCCGCATTCGGCCAGACCGGCGATCACCGCCGGGTCGGCCCGCTCGATGGTTTGGACGACGACGTTCATCACAGCTCATCCACGGTGCGGGGATAGACCGACTGGAAGCCCTCGGCGTAGCGGGCGTTGCGCCCGCCGGCCTGCCCGCCGGAGTTGCGACGGAAGTGGTTGCCGCGGTTCTGCGCCAGGTTGGTGTAATAATCCCAGAGATGCTCCTGCCCGGCCATGCATTCGATGGCGGCGCGCTTGTTGTCCCACACCTCGGTGATGTCGAGGAAGACGTCCGGCTTCCAGCCCATCTGCTCGGTCTGGTGCGGCTCGAACAGGTAGAGCTGCGGCGCGCCGAGCACCTTCTGGCCCGGATTGTGGCCCCAGGCCTGGGCGATCATCCGGCATTCCATCAGGACCTTGGTCGCGTAGGAATGGTCGGTGTTGTAGGGGTCGTAGTGCGAGTGGCTCATCAGGAAGGCCGGCTGCACCTTGCGGATCACGTCGACGAGACGGAACTTGGCCTCGCGGTCGATCTCCAGCGGGTAGTCGCCCAGGTCGAAGAACTGGATGTCGTGGGCGTTCAGCGCCTTGGCGGCGGCCTCGGCCTCCTTGCGGCGCTCCGCCTTCACATGGTCCAGCGTGCAGCCCTCCTGCTTCCACAGCTTGGCGGACTCGCCGCGCTCGCCGTAGGACAGGCAGACGATGGTGACCTCGTAGCCCTTCTTCTGATGCAGCGCGATGGCGCCGCCGGCGCGCCACACGAAATCCGCCGAGTGGGCGCTGAGCACCAGCGCTCTTTTGTTCTGTGCCATGAATGTCCGCTCCCCAGTGTGGGCAGTCTGATTCCGATGGCCCATCATCCGCCGGTCCGACGGCAAATCCTATTTCGAACTCCCGTCCTGACCATTTGGTTTTGCTATAGGAGCTTTCTCCGTCCGGGTCTCGCGGCGGGATCTCCGGCGCAGGAAGACACCCCGAGCGGGCACGAAGATGTGCTGTCTTGCGTAATCTCATGTCGAATCATGGGTGTAGGACATACGGGGCTGTGCTTTCAGGCGCGCTGCAGCGCAATGGAACGGCCGGGTCGGGTCGGTCCCGGCGAGGGTGCCGACAGCCCGTTTCACCTCTTCGCTATTCAAAAAACAAATGGGCTCTTCGATGAACGAATTTCCTCGGCGGCGGGCGGGATGATACCCATTCGATCATGAGGGATTAAGGGGCGAGGGGCCGGACCCGCCGTTGCGGGAGGCTCGCCAGCCCGAGCAAGGGACTTCGGGAGAGGACGCGATGAGGATTTGTGTGGCGGGGGCCGCGGGCGCCTTCGGCGTGAAGCATCTGGAGGCGGTCGCCGCCATCGACGGCATCGAGGTGGTGTCGGTGGTCGGCGGCGAGCCGGACGACATCGAGGGCTTCGCCAAGGCGCGTGGCATCCCGCATTGGACCAAGGATCTGGCCGAGAGCCTGGAGCGGCCCGACGTGGAGGCGGTCATCCTGGCCACCCCGACGCCGGTGCACGCCGCGCAGGCGATCCAGTGCCTGGAGGCCGGCAAGCATGTGCTGGTGGAAATTCCCATGGCCGACAGTCTGGCCGACGCGGAGCGGCTGGTCGCGGTGCAGCGGGCCACCGGTCTGGTCGCCATGGCCGGGCACACGCGGCGCTTCAACCCCAGCCACCAGTGGATCCGCAACCGGGTCCAGGCCGGCGAGCTGACGATCCAGCAGATGGACGTGCAGACCTACTTCTTCCGCCGCTCCAACATGAACGCGCTGGGCAAGCCGCGCACCTGGACCGACCATCTGCTGTGGCACCACGCCTGCCACACGGTGGACCTGTTCCAGTACCAGACCGGCGAGGTGGCCAGCCAGGTGCACGCCCTGCAGGGGCCGACGCACCCGCAGCTCGGCATCGCCATGGACATGAGCATCGGCCTGAAGGTGCCGTCCGGGGCGATCTGCACCCTGTCGCTGTCCTTCAACAACGACGGCCCGCTGGGCACCTTCTTCCGCTACATCTGCGATAATGGGACCTACATCGCCCGCTACGACGATCTGTACGACGGCAAGGACAACAAGATCGACCTCAGCGGCCTCACCGTGTCGAACAACGGCATCGAGCTGATCGACCGCGAGTTCTTCGCCGCCATCCGCGACAAGCGCGAGCCCAACGCCAGCGTGGCGCAGTGCCTGCCGGCCATGCGGACGCTCGACCGTCTGGAAAAATCGCTGAACGCCTGATCGGGGAACGCGTCGCCGGCCCCCCGGCCCCAGCCCCAAACAGCAAGAACGCGGGACGCAAGACCAAGAAAAACGTCCTGCGAAGACCCGCCCCGAGGAGGAAACCCATGCCAACCGCGCGCAGCGTCGACGTCCAGGCCTTTCTCAACGAACACCCCTTTTCGCGATACCAGTGGCTGGTGTTCGCGCTGTGCTTCTTCATCGTCCTTCTGGACGGCTTCGACACGGCCGCCATCGGCTACATCGCCCCGTCGCTGACGACGGAATGGGGCATCGCGCGGCCGGCGCTGGCGCCGGTGCTGAGCGCGGCGCTGTTCGGGCTGGCCTTCGGCGCCCTGTCCGCCGGGCCTCTGGCCGACCGCTTCGGCCGCAAGGCGATCCTGATCGGCTCGGTGCTGGTCATCGGCACCGCCTGTCTGGCCTCCGCCTTCTCGGGCAACCTGGACCAGCTCGTCATGCTGCGCTTCGTCACCGGCCTCGGGCTGGGGGCGGCGATGCCCAACGCCGTCACGCTGATGAGCGAATACTGCCCCGAGGGGCGGCGGGCCATGGTCACCAACGCCATGTTCTGCGGCTTCCCGCTCGGCGCGGCCTTCGGCGGCTTCCTCGCCGCCTGGATGATCCCGCTGTGGGGCTGGCGCAGCGTGCTGGTGCTGGGCGGGATCGCGCCGCTGGTCCTGGCGGCGGTGCTGCTGGTCCTGCTGCCGGAATCGGTCCGCTACATGGTCGCCCACAACCACCCGGTGGAGCGCATCCGCGCCGTGCTGCGCCGCATCTCCGAGACGGCGGCCGGGGCGGCCAGCTTCGTGATGACCGAGAAGGCCCCGGCCACCAAGGCGCGGAACGGCATCGCGGTCGTGCTGTCGCGCGGTTATCTGGTCGGCTCGGTGATGCTGTGGGTCGCCTATTTCATGGGGCTGGTCATCTTCTACGCGCTGATCAACTGGATGCCGATCCTGTTCAAGGACGCCGGGCTGCCGCCGCGCGACGCCGCGCTGATCGCCGCGCTGTTCCCGCTGGGCGGCGTCGGGGCCATCCTGTCGGGCTGGCTGATGGACCGCTTCAACGCCAACCGGATCATCGCCTTCGGCTTCGTGCTGACCTACGGCGCCGTCTACGCCATCGGGCAGGTCGCCGGGAATGTCGGGCTGCTGGTGGTCACGGTCTTCGCGGCGGGCACCATCATGAACACCGCCCAGACCTCGCTGCCGGCGCTGGCGGCCAGCTTCTACCCGACCCACGGGCGGGCCACCGGCGTGGCCTGGATGCTGGGGCTGGGCCGCTTCGGCGGGATCGGCGGCTCGTTCCTGGTGGCCGAGCTGGCGCGCCAGCAACTGGACTTCACCAGCATCTTCGCGATCGTCGCCGTTCCCGGGCTGGTCGCCGCCCTGGCCCTGCTGGTCAAGCAGTTCGTCCATCCCGAGGACCGGTCGAGCGGCACGGGGCGGACCGTCGAAGCCCTGGGGCATTGAGTTTTACTATAGCCGGTCCACAGGCTTTGCCGCCCGGCACCGGCAGCCGCCGTTTCGCGTGAACATGCCGCACTGCAAAAGCGCCCCGGACGTTATTCAAAAAACGAATGGGGCCTTCGCCCAACGAATGAGCGCAGCGCTGCGATCACTGATAATCATGCCGAGGTGACGGTATCGGCGGCCAGCGGGTCCGGCCCCGGCGAACGCCAAGACGCCCCCAAGCAACGCCCCCCAATCAACGACAAAAAAGCACGGGGGCTTTCAAAACGAGGAGGAAACATGTCCGGAACATTTCGCAAGGCCCTGCTGGGCACGGCTTTCCTGTGCGCCTTAAACGCCGGTTCGGCCTGGGCCGACACGATCAAGGTCGGGGTGATCGCGCCGTTCTCCGGCCCCTTCGCCACGGTCGGCCAGACCTTCAAGCAGGCCATCGAGGTCTATCAGGCCCAACACGGCAAGACGGTCGCCGGCAACACGGTGGAGTTCGTCTACAAGGACCTCGACCAGGCCAACCCGGCGCAGAGCAAGGCCCTGGCCCAGGAGCTGGTGGTCAAGGAGAAGGTCGGCTACCTCGCTGGATTCTTCTTCACGCCGGACGCGCTGGCCGTCGCCCCGCTGATCGACGAGGCGAACATCCCCTGCGTGATCTTCAACGCCGCGACATCGGCCATCACCGAGAAGTCGCCGCGCTACGTCCGCACCTCCTTCACCCTGTGGCAGAACACCGTGCCGCTGGCCGAGCATGTGGCCAAGCAGGGCATCCGCAAGGTGGCCACGGCGGTCAGCGACTACGGCCCCGGCATCGACGGCGAAACCGCCTTCAAGCAGACCTTCGAGAAGTCCGGCGGCAAGGTGGTCGACAGCATCCGCATGCCGCTGAAGTCCACCGACTTCGCCCCCTTCATGCAGCGCATCAAGGACTCCGGGGCGGAGGCCATCTACGCCTTCCTGCCCGCCGGCCCGACGACGCTGGGCTTCGCCCGGGCCTTCAGCGACACCGGCCTGAAGGCGGCGGGGATCAAATTCTTCGGCCCCGGCGACATCACGCAGGAGCCGGACCTGCCGGTGCTCGGCGACGCGGCGGTCGGCATCACCACGACCTTCAACTACAGCCAGGCCCACGATTCCGACCTGAACCGCCGGTTCCTCGCCAAGCACAGGGAGCTGTTCGGCGCGTCCGACATCGTCACCTTCACCTCGGTCGGCGCCTATGACGGCGCGCACGTGATCTACCGCATGGTCGAGGCGACGGGCGGCAAGAGCGACGGGGCGAAGGCGGTGGAGGCGGTCAAGGGCATGGCCTGGGAAAGCCCGCGTGGCCCGGTGCGGATCGACCCCGAGTCCCGGCACGTCACCCAGACCATCTATCTGCGCGTGACCGAGCGCAAGGACGGCCGGCTGCAGAACACCGAGGTCGCCGGATTCCCCGACCAGCCCGATTACGGCTTCAAGGCCGGCAAGTAGGACCATGACGGCCCCTGTCCCGCGATGGGACGGGGGCTTGTCCGCGCTGGAGTTCCTGATGGAAACGCTTTTCGGCATCGTGGTGGACGGGGTCACCTACGGGATGATCCTGTTCATCATCTCCGTCGGCCTGTCGGTCACGCTCGGCCTGATGCGCGTGGTCAACCTCGCGCACGGCGCCTTCGCCATGGTCGCCGGCTACGTCGCCTCCTACGCCGCGCAGGGGCTGGGCCTGCCCTACGCCGTGGGTCTGGTGGCGGCGATCCTGTTCACCGTGCTCGCCACGCTGCCTCTGGAAAAGCTGCTGTACCGGCGCATCTACGGCTCCGCCAACGAGCTGGCCCAGGTGCTGCTGACCATCGGCCTGACCTTCGTCATCGTCGCCGGGATCAACTACCTGTTCGGCCCCACGCTGAAGCGCATCCCGCTGCCCGACGCGCTGCTCGGCACCGTGGCGATCGGGCCGAAGTCGATCCCGGTGCACCGCGCCTTCGTCATCGCCATGGGGGCGGCGACCGTGCTGGGCCTGTGGTGGCTGCTGGAGCGCACCGATTTCGGCATCAAGCTGCGCGCCGCCGTGGACGACCCGAACATGGCCGCCGCGCTGGGCATCCGGACGGAGCGCCTCTACACCGCGACCTTCGCGCTGGGCACCGGGCTGGCGGCGCTGGGCGGCGTGCTGGGGGCGGAGCTGCTGCCGCTGGAGCCCTATTACGCCATCCGCTACATCGTCCTGTTCCTGGCGGTGGTCGCCGTCGGCGGGGCGGGCAACATCCTCGGCTTGGCCGCCGCCGCCCTGGCGCTCGGCATCGTCGACACCGCGGGCAAGTACCTGATTCCCAGCTTCGGCGAGTTCTTCTTCTACGCCGCGCTGATCCTGATCCTGTTCCGCTGGCCGCACGGCTTCTTCCAGGGGAGGGCGGCCTGATGGGCGGACGTCACATGGGTCACATGGGCGCGGTGGCCACCGGGCAGACCCCGCAGGCCGCCGCCCGCGCGCCCCGGCTCCGCCGGGCGCTCGGCGGTGCCGTGGTGCCGCTGCTCGCCGCCGCCGGTCTGGCGGCCTTCTGGCTGTTCCCCAACGACCTCGGCCTGATGACGCGCATCGCCGCGACGGCGCTCTACGTCCTGTCGCTCGACCTCGTGCTCGGCTTCGGCGGCATCGCCACGCTGGGGCAGGCGGCGATGTTCGGCAGCGGGGCCTACGCCGCCGGCATCGCCGCGGTGCATCTGGTGAACGACCCGCTCGTCCTGCTGGCCGTCGGCGGACTGGCCGGCGGTCTGGTCGCCCTGGTCACCGGCGCGCTGATCCTGCACGCGCGCGGCCTGACGCTGCTGATGCTGACCATCGCCGTGGTGCAGATCGTCCAGGAGGTGGTCAACAAGGCGCGCGACCTCACCGGGGGCAGCGACGGCCTGTCGGGCATCGAGCCCAGCCCGCTGTTCGGCCTGTTCCGCTTCGACATGTTCGGGCGCACCTCCTACCTGTTCGCGCTGGCGGTGCTTCTGGTCGGCTTCCTGGTGGCGCGGCGCATCGTCCGCTCGCCCTTCGGGCTGGCCTGCCGGGGCGTGAAGGAGGACCCGCTGCGCGTCGCCGCCCTGGGCGGTTCGCCGCGCCGCTATCTGGTCACGCTCTACGCCGTCGCCGGGGTGTTCGCCGGGGTGGCCGGGGCGCTGACCGCGGTGACCAGCGGCATCGTCGGGCTGGACAGCGTCAGCTTCTCCTGGTCGGCGGAGGCGCTGGTCATGCTGGTGCTCGGCGGCGCCGGGCGGCTCGTCGGCGCCGTCATCGGCACGGTGGCCTTCATGACCATCCATCACGTCATGGCCGCGATCGACCCCTTCCACTGGATGCTGTTCATCGGCCTGTTCCTGATGGGCACGGTGCTGTTCCTGCCGGGGGGGATCGCCTCGCTCGCCGACCGCTTCATCAAGGGGAACCGGACATGACCGCGCTTCTCGACGTCAAGGGGCTGAGCAAGAACTTCGACGGCTTGCAGGTGTCGGCCGACATCACCCTGGCGCTCCATCCCGGCGAGCGCTGCGCCCTGATCGGGCCGAACGGGGCGGGCAAGACGACCTTCGTCAATCTGGTGACCGGCGTGCTGGCGCCGAGTTCCGGCACCATCCGGCTGGCCGGGCAGGACGTCACCCGTCTGTCGGCCCAGGCGCGGGTGCGCCTCGGGCTGATCCGCTCCTTCCAGGTGGCCCGGCTGTTCCGCTCGATGACGGTGCGCGAGCATCTGGAGCTGGCCGTTCTGGAGCGCGAGCGGAAGACCTTCCGCGTCTTCGCCTCGGTCCGGCGCACGCCGGGGCTGGCCGATGAGGTGGCGGGCCTGCTCGACGGCATGGGTCTGGTCCCGGTGGCGGACACCGCCGTCGGGGCGCTGGCCTACGGGCAGCAGCGTCTTCTGGAGATCGCGCTGGCGCTTGCCCTGAAGCCCAAGCTCCTGATCCTCGACGAGCCGGCGGCCGGCGTGCCGCATTCGGAAAGCCACCGCATCCTCGACGCGCTGGACCGCCTGCCGGCCGATCTGGCCGTGCTGATGATCGAGCACGACATGGATCTGGTCTTCCGCTTCGCCAAGCGCATCGTCGTTCTGGCGCAGGGACGCCTGCTGTGCAGCGGCACGGCGAAGGAGATCGCCACCGATCCGCGCGTCCGCGAGGTCTATCTGGGGAGCCGGGCCAATGCGCCGCACTGAAGGAACGCTGGAGATCGCCGGCCTGACCGCCGGCTACGGCGACACCCGCATCGTCGAAGGCCTGTCCTTCACCGTGCCGGCCGGCGGGCGGCTGGCCCTGCTGGGCCGCAACGGCATGGGCAAGACCACGACGCTGGCCACCCTGGTCGGGCAGACGACGCGGCACGCCGGCAGCATCCGGCTGGACGGCGTCGAGCTGACCGGCCTCGATTCCTCGGCACGGGCGGCGGCCGGTCTGGGCTATGTGCCGCAGACGCGCGACATCTTCCGCTCACTGACGGTGGAGGAGAATCTGGTCACCGGTCTGAAGGGCCGGCCGCGCTCCGCCCTGGAGGAGGCCTACGCGCTGTTTCCCCGCCTGAAGGAGCGGCGGGGCAACGGCGGGGGCGCGCTCTCCGGCGGCGAGCAGCAGATGCTGTCCGTCGCCCGCGCCCTGCTCGGCCGGCCGACCGTACTGCTGCTCGACGAGCCGCTGGAGGGCCTGGCTCCGGTGATCTGCGACCAGCTGATGCAGGCGCTGGCGCAGCTGACCATCACGCTGATCCTGGTGGAGCAACAGGTGGACCGCGCCCTGGACTTCGCGCAGGGGGTGGTGATCCTCGAACGCGGGCGGGTGGCGCATGAGGGGGCCGCCGCCGATCTGCGGGACGACCACGCCCTCATGGAGCGGCACCTCGGCGTCGCGCTCGCGGCGTGAGGACCGCCGTCAGCGTCAGTCGGCGCTGACGGTCCGGTCCGCCGGGCCCGTGCCGACGATGCGGACCCACAGGTCCTGCCAAGCTGCCTGGGACGCGTCACGGGGAGTCTGGAAGGACTCCACCGGCCCCACCAGCCTCCCCGCCGGGTCGACGACGGCCCGGATGCCCCAGAAGCCCAGCGACGAGACGCCCGGCATGCCGTAGCGATGGTCGAGGGCCTGCACCAGCGTGCGCCCGGACTCCAGCGGCTGCTCGCGCCAGATGAGGCTGTCCATCGAGAACCAGCGGAAGACCTCGGCCTCCGGCGTCGCGGCGACCGCCTCGATGGCCGGCGAGCGGCCCCGCTCGAAGCGCTCCCAATGGATCTTCCCGTCGCTCAGCACGGAGTGGAAGCCGACCAGCACCGCGTCCGGCGTTTCCGCCACCACCCGCCGCAGCAGCGGCTGGAACAGGGTCGGGTAGGCCGTCACCTCGGCGGTCACCTGGGCGGCGGTCACCTGGGCAGCGGTTGCCGGGGCCGTGCCGCCGACCTGCGCCCTGGCGATCGCCTCGACGCGGTCGTTGATCGCCCAGCCGCCGAGCGTGTAGGCCGACACCAGGATCAGCGCCGCACCCGCGATGTCCTGCGCCAGGGCCGCCCGCCTGCGGAGGGCGACGCCGGCCACCACCGCGGACAGCAGGATCAGGCTGTAGATCGGGTCGATGATCGGCATCGCGTTGATCGCGAAGCGCGTGTTGGTGAGCGGATACAGCCACTGCGTGCCGTAGGACGTGAAGACGTCGATCACCGGGTGGGTCATCAGCGCCAGGATGGCCAGCCAGATCCAGGCGCGCCTCGCCTCGCCGTCGCCCGACGGGCTGTCCGGGCCGTGGCGCCGGCGCTGCCAGCGCCAGACCAGCCAGCCGAGCAGCAGCCCGGCGAACGGGCCGAACAGGATCGAATGGGTCAGGCCGCGGTGATGGACCCAGTTGGCGAAGGGACCGCCGATCCAGCCGGCGGCGACGTCCAGGTCGGGGATCAGCGCGATACCGGCACCGACAGCGAGGGCGCGGCGGCCCAGCCGGCGGCGGAAGCCGGCCTGCGCGACCGTAGCCCCGAGAAGCATTTGGGTGACGGTGTCCATGATGCCCGGTCGTTGTGATGCGCTGGGTGATGCGCTGGGTGATGCGCTGGCGTCAGGCGCCGGGGGCGACCGCCAGCATCCGCTTCAACGCGCCCGAGATCTCTTCGACACGCACCGGCTTGGGCATGATCGCGATGGGCTCCGGAAAACTCACCTTCAGCGTCTCGGAAACCTCGCCGGTGGCGTAGCCGCTGACCACCACCACGGGCAGGCCGGGCTCCTCCCTCCGCAGGTTGCGGATCAGCTCGTCGCCCGCCATCACCGGCATCCTGAGATCGGTGACCAGGGCGTCGAAGGACTCGTCCTTCCAGATCCTCAGGGCCTCCTGGCCATTGAAGGCCGTGGTGACCCGGAACCCCTCGTCCATCAGGCCATGCTCCAGCGCCATGATCGCGATCGCCTCATCGTCGACCAGCAGGATATGGCGGGGTTCGGTCATCGCGGCTCACCGTACAGAAATAACACAGTCCTGGGTGTGGAGCGACGCGCCCCAGCTCCAGGTATGATTGTAGCCGGCAACGCCAGGAAAAACAAAGCCGAACGGGTTGCTGAACGGGTGGCGGCCGTTTCGTTGGCCATTTCGGGGAGCCTCTATCCCTTGTTCGTGCCGGGAGGATGTGCGCATCTTTCCTGATCCGGCCTGATCCGGCCTGATCCGAAGCGGCACGGCCGAGCCTTGACGCGGTGCTCCGAACCGAAACCCTGAACAGAGGGAAGATCCGCAACCTTGAAGATCGGTCTGAGGGCGATGCTGATCGCGTGCCTGGGGGGTGTCGGGCTGGCCTTCACGGCCGGCACCGCCGCGATTCTGCAGGTCGAAGCCGGAGAGCGGCTCCAGCGCGTGATCGGGGAACAGCTGCACCTGTACGCCGGGCAGGTGGCCGACAAGCTCGACCGTGGCATGTTCGAGCGCTACCGCGATCTTCTCGTCGTGACGAGTCTGGAAACGATCCGCGCGACCGACACGTCCCGCGATTCGCGGCGCGCCGTCCTCCAGAAGCTTCAGGACAGCTATCCGGACTATGCCTGGATCGGCTTCATCCGGCCGACCGGCCTCCTCGAAGCGGCGACGGGCCGCGTCTATGAGGGCATGGACGTCAGCGCGCGCGATTGGTGGAAGCAGGGGTACGACCGCCCCTATGTCGGCGACGTGCACGACGCGGTGGTTCTGGGCAAGATTCTCTACGCCGACCGGTTGGAGGTTCCGCGTTTCGTCGACCTTGCGGCTCCGGTTCGCGACGAACACGGAACGCTGACCGGCGTCGTCGCCGCCCATCTCAGCTGGGACTGGGCGTCGGAGGTCGAACGCTCCGTGCTCGGCCAGATTTCCGAGGACGCCGCGGTCGAGGCGATGATCCTCTCCGCCGACGGGAGGGTGATTCTCGGACCCAAACCCCTGGTGGGCACGCCGCTGGCCTTCGCCTCGGCGCAGGGGCGCCGCGCGTGGGTCGAATCCTGGCCGGACGGACGCCGCTTCCTGACGAGCGTGGTGCCGACGAAAGGCTACCGGGATTATCCCGGCCTGGGCTGGAGCGTCGTCCTCCGCCAGCCGGTCGATCAGGCGATGGCTCCGGTCGCCGAGTTGCGGAACCGGGTGATCGCGTGGGGAATCGGCGCCAGCCTCCTGGCGGTCCTCGTCGGCCATGTCCTGGCGACGTGGCTGTCGGCGCCCCTGCGCGCCATGTCCAGGGCCGTCGAGGCCGCGGGCACCGACGGCACGATGCCCGTCCTGCCGCTGGCCGGCCGCTACACGGAAGCCGCCACGCTGTCCGGGGCGCTGCACGCCTACGTGAACGACCTGCAGGAGGCGGACCGGCGGCTCCGCGGCACCGTCGCCGAAAAGACGGTCCTGCTTCGCGAGGTCCACCACCGTGTGAAGAACAACCTTCAGGTGATCTACGGGTTGATGATGGTGGAGATGCGCCGCCTGCCCAAGGGGGACCTGTCGCGGGGCCGCATCGAGGCGCTGGCCGGGCGCGTGACCTCGATGGGGCGCCTGCACGAGCAGCTCTACTCCTCCGGGGACCTGATGAACGTCGATTTCGGGACGCACCTGCGCCAGCTCTGCGACGCGCTTCAGGAGCTTCGCCCGAACGAGGCGATCGCCATCCACGCCGACACGGATGACGTGGCCTGCTCCATCGAACTCGCCACGCCGCTCGGCCTGATCGCCAACGAACTCGTCGTCAACGCGCTGAAGCACGCCTTTCCGGAGGGGAGAAGCGGGACGGTGACGGTCCGGCTGCGGCAGGCGGGCGACCGTCTGACGATGACTGTGGCCGACGACGGCATCGGCTGCGCGGACATGCCGCCCAAGGGGGGAACCGGCACGACGCTGGTCGACGCGCTGGTCCGGCAGGTCGGCGGCACCATAACCTTCGACTCGCAGTCCGGCTGCGCCGCCACCGTCAGCGTGCCGTTCACCGCCGACGCGAACCGTCCCGTCGCCGTCCACGCGTGACCCACGCGCGATGCGCTCCCGGAATTGCGTCCGTATTCAATTCCGTTCCGAAGAGGCGGGCGACGCCGGTCGGCAATCGACCGCTCAATAATCGCTTGTAAAAGCCGATGGCCCCTCCCATCTGGAACCCATCAAGATTGTTTCGGGGCCTGCTGTCCTCAGCCACGGCCAACCGGTTTGGGTCTCTTTTCCCGAAGTGAATTTGATCCCTTCCCGATGTCGGGCGGGGCACCATCAGCAAGGGAACAGACCCATGGCGAACGGCACCGTGAAATGGTTCAACTCCACCAAGGGCTACGGCTTCATCCAGCCGGATGACGGTTCGGCGGACGTCTTCGTCCATATTTCCGCCGTCGACCGCTCCGGCATCGGCCAACTCAACGAAGGGCAGAAGCTGTCGTTCGAGGCCGTCCGCGACCCGCAGCGGGGCAAGGTGTCGGCCGAGGATCTGCGCGCTCTCTGAGCGCCGCGGCCCCCGATTCCAGTACAGAAGAACAATGGCCGGCGGGCGTCGCCCGTCGGCAAGAGGATTCGCATGACCATCAAACTTCCTTCGACCGGGGCGGCCCAGGCCGCCCAGCCCCAGCATCAGCGGCCCAATCCCGTGGCCGAACCGGCGTGGGCGCCGGGGTGGCCCCGCCTGACCCCGCGCGAGATCCGCCAGATCGTTCTCGACACTTTGGGCTAACCGCCTCATCCGTATCGAAAAAAAGCCTTCCCACAGAAACAACCGCGAGGACAGCCACCCTATGCTCGTTCAGGTCCGCGACAACGATGTGGGGGGCGCTCTGCGCGTCCTGAAAAGAAAAATGCAGCGCGAAGGGCTTTTTCGTGAGATGAAGCTGCATCGGCGTTACGAAAAGCCCTCGGAGCGCCGGGCACGGCAGGCGGCGGAATCGGTCCGGCGGCGGCGCAAGCTGCTGCGCAAGCGCTTGCTGCGCGAGGGCTATTGACCGTGGCCACCGATGCCTTAATTTGAGGGACGGCGTCAGGGCCGTCAGCACCCATTCCGGTTCCTCGCCGGACAGACCGTTGGAGACAGGACATAGCTAAACTCTACGATGCGGACCCGGTCCGCGAAGGCCCGCGCATCAATCGGGAAATCACGGCACGCACGGTGCGCCTCGTCGGTGCCAACGGTGAGATGATCGGCGTGGTTTCGCTGCGCGACGCCTTTGACGCTGCGGTGGAGGCCGAACTCGACCTTGTCGAGGTTGCCCCCCAGGCGGAGCCTCCAGTCTGCAAGATCCTCGACTACGGCCGGTTCCGGTTCGAGGAGCAGAAGAAGGCCAACGAGGCGCGCAAGAAGCAGAAGATCATCGAGATCAAGGAGCTGAAGCTCCGGCCGAACATCGATGACCACGATTACGACGTGAAGATGCGGGCCGCGCGGCGCTTCCTCGAAGAGGGCGACAAGGTCAAGATGACCATGCGGTTCCGTGGCCGTGAGATGGCGCACCAGGATTTGGGCATGAACGTGCTCATCCGGGTGCGCGACCAGTTCGAGGACATCGCCAAGGTTGAGCAGATGCCCCGGATGGAAGGGCGCATGATGGTCATGGTCATCGCCCCGCGCTGACCGGTAAACACGGCAGACCGGTAAACACGTTTGACGGCATGGGGACCGCCCTTCCTGGGGCGGTCCCCATGCGTTTTGGGCGACCGTTTGCCGAAGTCCCTCCTTATCGCAGCCACTTTTCATCAGCATCGCTGAACCCAATCGACGCGGCCCTGTTTAGAAGGCACGGTTGAACGGGAGCCCCCTCGATGCTGCGCCTTCGCCACGGCCTCGCCGTCTCGTGCCTTTTCGCCCTGCTCGTTCCGGGCGGGGTGCTGGCCCAGCAGCCCGGCAACGCGCCACCCCCCACGGTCACGACCGAGGTGGTGCGCGACCGGGAGGTCACCCCGACCAGCGAGTTCATCGGCCGCGTCCAGGCGATCCAGGATTTCGAAGCCCGCGCCCGCGTCGAGGGCTTCATCGAGCAGGTGGCCTTCCAGGAAGGGCAGAACGTCACCAAGGACACCCTGCTCTACGTCATCGAGCAGGCCCCCTACCAGGCCGCCGTGGACAGCGCCAAGGCCGACCTCTCCCGCGCCCAGGCGACCCTGCGCGAGGCCCAGCGCGCCTTCCAGCGCGCGCAGGAACTGCGCACCCGCGGCAACATCTCCCAGGCCGACGTCGATCAGGCCCAGGCGGGGCAGGAGACCGCGGAGGCCGACATCATGCAGACGCAGGCCAAGCTGCGGCAGGCGGAGCTGAACCTCGGCTACACGCGCATCGCCTCGCCCATCGACGGGCGCATCGGCGCCACCGCGATGACCGTGGGCGACCTCGTCAACCCGTCCAGCGGTCCGCTCGCCACGGTCGTCCAGCTCGATCCCATCCGGGTCGTCTTCTCGGTCAGCGACCGCGACATCCTGGATGTCCAGCGCGCCGCCCCCGATCTCGCCTCCTCCGATGCGGTGAACCGCTTCGTCCCGGCCCTGCGGCTGGCCGACGGTTCCGAATACGGGCAGAAGGGCAAGGTCGCCTTCGCCAGCAACCGCATCGACCCGCAGACCGGGACCATCCCCGTCTACGCCGATTTCGCGAATCCCAAGGCGCTCCTGCTGCCGGGCCAGTATGTGACCGTCCTGATCCGTCCGGCGCAGACCGAGCGGCAGCCGGTGGTGCCGGTGTCCGCCATCCAGCAGGACCAGCAGGGCAGCTACGTCCTGGTGCTCGACCAGGAGAACCGGGCGCAGCGCCGCCCGATCGAGCCCGGACCGCAGCTCGATCAGGTGATCGCCGTGCCCAAGGGCGTCCAGGCCGGCGAGACCATCATCGTCGGCGGCGCCCAGAAGGTGCGCCCCGGCATGGCCGTGCAGCCCGAGCGGGCCCCCCAGACCGCCGAACAGCCGCGAGGATAAGCGCCCATGTTCTCCGGCCTGTTCATCCGGCGCCCGAACCTCGCCATCGTCATCGCACTGGTCGTGACCATCGCGGGCGCGCTGGCCATCCTCGCCATCCCGGTGGCGCAGTTCCCGCCGATCACGCCGCCCTCGGTGCAGGTCTCCGCCACCTATCCCGGCGCCAACGCCCAGGTCGTCGCCGACAGCGTCGCCGCCCCGATCGAGGCGCAGGTGAACGGCGTGGAGGGCATGCTCTACATGTCCTCGACCAGCACCGACACCGGCGCCTACACGCTGTCGGTCACCTTCGCGCAGGGCACCGACCCGGATCTGGCCCAGATCAACGTGCAGAACCGCCTGTCGCTCGCCACGCCGACCCTGCCGACGGAGGTGTCGCGCCAGGGCGTCACGGTGCGCAAGCAGTCGTCCAACATGCTGATGGCCGTCAACGTCTTCTCGCCCGGCGGCCAGTTCGACCCGATCTTCATCTCCAACTACGCCAGCATCAACCTGCGCGACGCCATCGCGCGGGTGCCCGGCGTCGGCGACGCCCAGGTGATGGGTGCGCTGACCTACGCCATGCGCGTCTGGATGGACCCCAACCGCATGACGGCGCTGGGCATCACCGCTGCGGACGTGGTCGCGGCGATCCAGAACCAGAATCTCCAGGCCTCGGCGGGGCAGATCGGCGCCCCGCCGGTCCCGGACGGCCAGCAGCAGCAATTGACCATTCTGGCCCGCGGCCGGCTGGACGACCCCAAGCAGTTCGCCGGGATCATCGTGCGCACCAACGCGAACGGGGGCGTGGTGCGGCTGGGCGACATCGGGCGGGTGGAGCTGGGCGCGCAGAGCTACAGCTCCACCGCCAGATTGGACGGCGACCCGGCGGCGACGCTGGTCGTCTACCAGTCGCCGGACGCCAACGCGCTGGACGTCGCCAAGGCGGTGCGGGCCGAGCTGGAACGGCTGTCCGGCCGCTTCCCGGAGGGGCTGGACTACGCCGTCGTCTTCGACACCACCAGCTTCGTCAGCGCGACGATCGAGGAGATCGTGCTGACTCTCGGCATCACCTTCCTGCTGGTCGTGGTGGTCATCTACGTCTTCCTCCAGGACTGGCGGGCGACGATGATCCCCACGCTGGCGATCCCGGTGTCGATCATCGGCGTCTTCGCCGTGCTGCTCGCGCTGGGCTACAGCGCCAACACCATCACGCTGTTCGCGCTGGTGCTGGCGATCGGGCTGGTCGTCGACGACGCCATCGTGGTGGTCGAGAACGTCCGGCGCGTGATGGAGGAGCATCCCGACCAGCCCGCCCCCTCGGCCAGCCGCATTGCCATGGAGCAGGTGACCGGCGCCATCGTCGCCTCCACCCTGGTGCTGGCCGCGGTGTTCGTGCCGGTGGCCTTCCTGCCCGGCATCACCGGCCAGCTCTACCGGCAGTTCGCGGTCACCATCACCACCGCCTTCCTGATTTCCGGCATGGTGTCGCTGACGCTGACCCCGGCGCTGTGCGGCCTGCTGCTGCGCCCGCCGACCCCGCCCTGGCGCCCGCTGGCCGCCTTCAACCGGGGGCTGGACGGGGTGCGCGACCGCTACGGCGGTCTCGTCGGCTGGCTGTCGCGCAAGCTGGTGATCGGGATCGCCGTCTTCGCCCTTCTGACCGCCGGGGCCTTCCTGCTGCTGCGCGGCCTGCCCACCGCCTTCCTGCCGTCGGAGGACCAGGGATACTTCTTCGTCAATGTGCAATTGCCGAGTGCCGCGTCGCTCAGCCGGACGGAGACGGTGATGAACGACGTGAACGAGCGTCTGCGCGCGACGCCAGGGGTCGCCCACGTGATCTCCATCGCCGGCTACAGCATCCTCAGCGGTGCGGGCTCCAACGTCGGCCTGCAGATCGTCGTGCTGAAGCCCTGGGGGGAGCGCGGGGCCGACGAGACGGTGGACGCGCTGCTGGGCCGGCTGCGGCCGCAGCTCGCGGCGGTGCCGCAGGCGACCATCGCCGCCTTCAACCCGCCCTCCATCCCCGGCCTCGGCAGCACCGGCGGGTTCCAGTTGCAGGTGCAGGCGCTGGGCGGGCAATCCGCGCAGCAGCTCGGCGCGGTGCTGCGCGGCCTGCTGGTCGCCGCCAACCAGGACGCGCGGCTGTCGGCGGTCTTCAGCACCTTCAGCCCCGACGTGCCGCACCTGTTCGTCGACCTCGACCGCACCAAGGCGGCGCTGCTCGGCGTCTCGCCGGGCGACGTCTTCACCACGCTGCAGTCCCATCTCGGGTCGCGCTATGTCAACGATTTCAACCTCTATGGCCGGGTCTTCCAGGTGCAGGTGCAGGATGCCGCGGAATACCGGGACGAGGTCGCGGCCATCGACCAGCTCTATGTGCGGAGTTCGTCGGGGGACATGGTGCCGCTGCGCAGCATCGTGAGCATCCGCAACACGCTGGCTCCCGACAGCCTGGTCCGTTACGACCAGTTCCTCTCCGCCTCGGTCAACGGGAACGCCGCCCCCGGCGGCAGCTCCGGCCAGGCGCTGGCGGCGATGCAGGAGGTGGCGGACCGCACCCTGCCGGCGGGCTACGCCACGGAATGGACCGGCCTGTCCTATCAGGAGAGCCGCATCGGCAACCAGACGATCATCATCTTCGGGCTGGCGGTGCTGTTCGGCTATCTGTTCCTGGTCGCGCAGTACGAGAACTGGCTGATCCCGCTGGCCGTGCTGCTGTCCGTGGCCATCGCGGTGCTGGGGGCCGGCATCGGCCTGAGCGTCGCCGGAATCGCCAACGACGTCTACGCGCAGATCGGCCTCGTCCTGCTGGTCGGCCTCGCCGCCAAGAACGCCATCCTGATCGTGGAGTTCGCGCGGGAGCAGCGCGCCGCCGGTCACCCCATCATCGACTCCGCGGTGATGGGCGCCCGCCAGCGCTTCCGCGCGGTGCTGATGACGGCGCTGGCCTTCATCCTGGGGGCGGTGCCGCTGCTGGTCGCCACCGGCGCCGGAGCGGCGAGCCGGCGGTCCATCGGCACGACGGTCTTCAGCGGCATGACCGCGGCGACGCTGGTCGGCATCATCTTCGTGCCGGTGCTGTTCGTCGCCTTCCAGCGGCTGACCGAACGGCTCGTCCCGCACCGCGATCCGGCGGACGTCCCGGCGAAGACCTCTCCGGCGGAGTGAGCCCGCCAAAGGGGGGGCGTGCGGCGCCTAGGCGTCGGAGTCCGCGGTGATGCCGTGCTTGCGCAGTTTCGCATAGAGGTTGGTGCGCGACAGGCCGAGGCTTCGCGCGGCTTCGAGCTTGTTGCCCTGCGCGTCCTCCAGCGCGGCGAGGATGAGCGAGCGCTCCAGCTCGTCCATGCTGTCGGCGAGCGGACGCTTGCGGGCCGGCGGGGCGGGGGGCCGGACGGCGGCTCCGGGAAGGATGTCGGCGAAGTCTTCGGCCAGGATGCGCTCCCCGTCGGTGCGCACATAGACCTGCTCGATGACGTTGCCCAGCTCGCGGACGTTGCCCGGCCAGTCATGCCCGCGCAGCGCGTCGAGCGCCGCGGGGGTGAGGTCGCGCATCGGCTGATCGAGGCTCACCGCCATCCGTTCCGAAAACAGCGAGGCGAGGATCTCCAGGTCCTCCTTGTGGTCGCGCAGCGCCGGAAGCTGGATCGGAAAGACGTTCAGCCGGTAGTAGAGGTCCGAGCGGAACGTGCCGTTCCGCATCATCTCCGGCAGCGGCCGGCTGGTCGCGGCGATGATGCGGACATCGACCTTGATGACCTGATTGGAGCCGAGCGGCTCGACCTCGCGCTCCTGAAGCACGCGCAGCAGCTTGGCCTGGAGCGGCAGCGGCATGTCGCCGATCTCGTCGAGGAACAGCGTGCCGCCGTGGGCGAGCTGGAATTTTCCGGGCCGCGGCTGGCGGCCGGCGCCGGTGTAGGCGCCCGGCGCCACGCCGAAGAACTCCGCCTCCAGCAGATTCTCGGGAACCGCCGCGACGTTGACGCCGACGAAGGGGCGGTCGGCCCGGTCCGAGGCCGCGTGGATCGCCTGCGCCACCAGCTCCTTTCCGGTCCCCGTCTCCCCCAGCACCAGCACCGCCGAGTTGATCTGGCCCGCCTTGCGCACCAGCCGCTTCACCTGGAGCATCGCCGGGCTGAAGCCGACCAGATTCTCGACCGAGTATTTCGGCGCCCGGCTGGCGGCGAGTTCCTGTTCCATGCGCGCGAGCCGCGATTGCAGCTTGTTGAAGCGCTCGGCGATGGGGCGGAGGTAGGTCAGGCTGTTCTTCAGGGCGAAGGCGAGGGCGCCGATGATCTCGCCCTGTTCGTCGCGCAGGGGCAGGCGGCTCACCAGCAGCGTGTGCTCGCCATAGCGCATGATGTCGAGCGGGAAGGAGCGGCCGGTCTCCACCACGTCGCGCATCTGGCTGTGCGGGATGACCCGTTCGATGGGCTGCCCCACCACCTCGGCCAGGGAGCGGATGCCCAGCAGCGCCTTGCGCTTGTCATCGAACCAGACGTGCTTATCATTGGACCAGACGATGCGCGCGTCCTTGTCGACGAGAATGGCGCCATCGATCATCTCGTCGATCATCACCATCAGGGCGCGCGCCGCCGCGAAGTGTTCGTCCCGTCCCGCCGCCATCGCCCGCCTCCCGCCGCGTCGTTTCTGTCAATAATCTGAACACTGTTTGTCAGAATTCAGCACACGGCGAAAGCCCTGATGGCGAGGGCGCCGGCGGACGAGAGGACAAATCCCCAGGCAATCCGCCCGCTGGGTTGGCCCAACCCCGCCCATGGCAACGCTTCCCATCATTGGCACGCCCCTTGCTTTGATTGCACCAAGAAAATATGGGTGCAGCGAACAATCGGCCGAACGGCCATCGCGGCGCCGTCAGGCAGGGGGGAAGCAACGAAGGCATGACGCAACAGCGTATTGGAATCGTCGGCGCCGGGCTGATGGGGCATGGGATCGCGCAAGCGTTCGCCGTCGCCGGGCATCCCGTCGCCATCCAGGAGCCCGATCCCGGCCGCCGGGCCGCCATCGTCGGGCGGGTCCGCGGCAACCTTGAAAATCTGGGAATGGACGCCGCCGCCGCGGAGCGGATTCGGCCCTGCGCCTCCCTGGAGGACGCCGTCGGCGACGCGGACGTCGTCATCGAAGCGGTCCCGGAGGATCTGGCCCTCAAGCAGCGGATCTTCCTGGCGGTCGAAGCCGCCGCGCCGCCCCACGCGCTTCTGGCGAGCAACACGTCGGTGATCCCGATCACCCGGATCATGGAGCCGCTCCGCGACAAGAGCCGTGCGCTCGGCACCCACTGGTGGAACCCGCCGTACCAGATTCCGCTCGTCGAGGTCATCCAGACCGCCGACACCGACGACGCGGCGGTCGCCGCGATGATCGGGCTTCTGGCCGCCATCGGCAAGACACCGGTGCATGTCCGCAAGGACGTTCCCGGCTTCATCGGCAACCGTTTGCAGCACGCGCTCTGGCGCGAGGCCATCGCGCTCGTCCAGAACGGCGTGTGCGACGCCGAGACGGTGGACGCCGTGGTCAAGGCCAGCTTCGGCCGGCGCCTCGCCGTCCTGGGGCCGCTGGAGAACGCCGACCTCGTCGGCACCGAGCTGACCCTGGCGGTGCACGAGCATGTCCTGCCCGACCTCGACCGGACGCCGGAACCCTTGCCCCTGCTGCGCGACCTCGTCGCGTCCGGACGGCTGGGCATGACGTCCGGCGCCGGCTTCCGCACCTGGACGGAGGCGCAGCGGACCGACGTCCACGCCCGTCTGGCGGCCCACCTCCAGCGGTTGGACGACATCGAGCGCGGATGATCGCGCGCCGTCCACCGCCCCCTTTCCTTTCGAATTGAACCCACACAGGGAACGTTCCATGGCCGCACCACAGAAGAAGGTCATCATCAGCTGCGCGTTGACGGGGTCGATCCACACCCCGACCATGTCGGACGCGCTGCCGGTGACCCCGGATGAGATCGTCGAGCAGGGGGTCGGCGCCGCCGAGGCCGGCGCCGCGATCCTGCATCTGCACGCCCGCGACCCCCGCACCGGGCAGCCGACGCCGGACCCGGCGGTGTTCATGGAGTTCCTGCCGCGTCTCAAGCAGTCCACCGACGCGGTGCTCAACATCACCACCGGCGGCTCACTCAACATGACGGTGCAGGAGCGCCTTGCCGCCCCGCTCCAGGCCCGGCCGGAAATGTGCTCGCTCAACATGGGCTCGATGAATTTCGGCATCTTCCCGCTGGCCGACCGTTACCAGGGCTGGAAGCATGACTGGGAGGAGCCCTATCTGCGCGGCACCGACGACTTCATCTTCCGCAACACCTTCCGCGACATCGCCTATATCCTGGAGCATCTGGGCGAGGGCTGCGGAACGCGCTTCGAATTCGAGTGCTACGACGTCGGGCACCTCTACAACCTCGCGCATTTCGTCGATCGGGGGCTGGTGAAGCCGCCCTTCTTCGTCCAGACGATCTTCGGCATCCTCGGCGGCATCGGCGCGGAGCAGCGCAACCTCGTCTTCATGCGCGAGACAGCTGACCGGCTGTTCGGGACGGATTACGAATGGTCGGTGCTCGCCGCCGGGCGCCACCAGATCCCCTTCACCACCATGGCCGCGGTCATGGGCGGCAACGTCCGGGTCGGGCTGGAGGACAGCCTGTATCTCAGCAAGGGCCGGCTGGCCCGGAACAGCGCGGAGCAGGTGGCGAAGATCCGCCGCATTCTCGAAGAGCTGTCGCTGGAGGTCGCCACCCCCGCCGAGGCGCGCGCCATGCTCGCCCTCAAAGGCGCCGATCAGGTGGCCTTTTGACCGGCAGGACGCCTCACTCTCCATGACGCCCGAAAGAAGGACAGAGATGCGAAACAGGAACGCTGTCGTCACCGGCTCCACCACCGGCATCGGGCTGGCGACCGCCCGCGAACTCGCCCGCCAGGGCTGCCATGTGATGCTCAACGGCTTCGGCGACCGCGCGGAGATCGACCGGCTGTGCGCGGACATCGCGGCACAGAGCGGCACACAGATCGTCTATTCGGGGGCCGACCTCAGCCGGCCGGAGGAGGCCCGCGCCATGATGGCGGAGGCCGCGGCGGCGCTCGGCCCCATCGACATCCTGGTGAACAACGCCGGGGTGCAGCATGTGGCGGCGGTGCACGAGTTCCCCGACGACAAGTGGGACCTGCTGCTCGCGGTCAACCTCAGCGCCGCCTTCCACACCATCAAGGCGGCCCTTCCGGCGATGCGCGAACGCCGCTGGGGGCGCATCGTCAACACGGCGTCGGTCCTCGGCATGGTCGGCGCCCCGCACAAGCCCGCCTATGTCGCGACCAAGCACGGCATCATCGGCCTGACGAAGTCGGTGGCGATCGAGGTGGCGGAGCACGGCATCACCTGCAACGCGGTGTGCCCCGGCACGGTGCTGACCCCGATCATCGAGAAGCAGATCGCCCAGCAGGCCCAGGTCACCGGCCTGCCGGAGGAACGGGTCCTCCAGGCCGTGTTCCTCGACCGCATGCCGACCGGCCGGCTGATCCCGCCGGAGGAGGTCGCCGCCACCATCGCCTTCCTGTGCTCCGACGCCGCCGCGTCGATCACCGGCGCCGCGATCCCCGTGGACGGCGGCTACACGACCCATTGAGTCTCCAACCACCAAGAAAACAACACCCTAGGGAGTGAACCATGCGCAGCACCCGTATCGCCGGCCTTCTCGCCGGAGTCGCCTTCGCCGCCCTGGCGTCCGGCACGGCCCAGGCCCAGATGTCGGACAACGTCATCAAGATCGGCATGCTGTCCGACCGGTCCGGCATCTACGCCGACATCAACGGCGAGGGATCGGCGGTGGCGGCACGGCTGGCCGCCGAGGAGTTCGGCAACGCCATCAACGGCACCAAGATCGAGATCATCGTCGGCGACCACCAGAACAAGGCGGACATCGCGGCCAACCTCGCCCGCCAGTGGATCGACGTGGAGAAGGTCGACGTCGTCGCCGACGTGCCGAACTCGGCCGCCGCGCTGGCCGTGCAGGGCATCACCAAGGACAAGAAGCGCATCTTCCTGATGTCCGGCCCGGGCTCCACCGATCTGACGGGCAAGGATTGCAGCCCCTACGGCTTCCTGTGGACCTGGGACAACCACGCGGTGGCGTCCTCCACCGCCCGCGCGCTGGTCGAGCAGGGCCGGAAGAGCTGGTTCTTCATCACCGCCGACTACGCCTTCGGCCATTCGCTGGAAACGGAGGCCGCCAACACCGTCAAGCAGCTTGGCGGCACGATCAAGGGCAGCGTCCGCCATCCCCTGGCAAGCTCGGACTTCTCGTCCTTCCTGCTGCAGGCCCAGGCCTCGGGCGCGGAGGTCGTCGCCTTCGCCAACGCCGGCGGCGACACCATCAACGCGGTCAAGCAGGCCGCCGAGTTCGGCATTCCCCAGGGCGGCCAGACGCTGGCGGGCCTGCTGCTGAACGTCAACGACATCCACGCGCTTGGGCTCGACACCGCGCAGGGGCTGATGCTGGCGAACTCCTTCTACTGGGACATGAGCGACGAGACCCGCGCCTGGTCGAAGAAGTTCGAGGAGCGGACCGGGCGCAAGCCGTCGATGAACCAGGCGGGCGTCTACTCGGCGGTCAAGCATTACCTGAAGGCCGTGCAGGAGGCCGGCACCGACGACGCCGACAAGGTCGCGGCCAAGATGCGCGCCACGCCCATCACCGACATGATGATGAAGGACGCGCGGATCGCCGACAACGGCCGGATCTTCAACGACATGTATCTGGCGCAGATCAAGACGCCGGGCGAGTCGAAGGCGGCCTGGGACTACTTCAAGATCCTCAAGACCATCCCCGGCGAGCAGGCCTACATCAACCCGAAGGACAGCGGCTGCCCCCTCGTGAAGTGACGGGTTGATTGCATTTGAAGTCCCCTCTCCCCTCCGCTCACGCGCAAACACAGTTTGCGCTGACGCGACAGGCGGACCTTTGGTCCGCCGAAAGCGGGGAGAGGGTTAGGGTGAGGGGGTTGCGCTTTCGCCGGACGTATCGCCACGCGCAACCCCCTCACCGGCCCTCCGGGCCACCCTCTCCCCAGAGGGGAGAGGGTTATTGAGGCCAAATGCGATAGCTCTGAGTTAAATCACGGCCTGAGGTAAGGGCGCCCGGACAGTGCGCGCCTTTCCCATTTCCATATTTTTCTCACGGTTATATACCAAACGTATATAGCGGCCGTTGACAGACGCCGGTATGCGCTGTATCCAAACAAACATAGCGAATGGATACGCCTGATCGGTCCCCTGTGACGGAGCCCGCGATGAGACTGCGTGCGTTGGTTGTGCTGGCGATGGGCATCCTTCCGGGTGCGCTGCACGCGGAGCCCCTGGAACCGAGCCTGCTCGTTCTGACCAGCTACCCCGACGAGTTGGTCGCGCGGTTCGAGGCGGCGTTCGAGCGGGCGAATCCCGGCACCGACCTGCGCGTCCTCTGGAAGACCGGGCGGGAGGCGATGCCGATCCTGCGCAGCGCCGACCAGGGGGGTGTGGACGTCTACTGGACCCCGGCGCTGCGCAATTTTCCGGTGCTGCGCGACGAGGGGCGGCTCCGCCCGCTGGCGATCGGTTCACCGGAACTCGATCGCGAGGCGCTGCCGGGCCGCATCGGGGCCCAGACCCTCTCAGACCCCTCGGGCCGGTTCGAGGCGTTCGAGGTCGCCGGCTACGGAGTCGTCGTCAACCCGGCCTATCTGGCGGAGCGTGGGCTGCCGACGCCGCGGCGCTGGGCCGACCTCGCCGACCCGGCGCTGGCCGGACACGTCGCCTTCCCGGTGCCCTCGCGGGTCGGCTTCGCCCCGGTGCTGGTGGACATCATCCTCCAGGCCGAGGGCTGGACGGCGGGCTGGACGCTGCTGCAACGCATCGCCGCCAATGCGGAGCTGGCCGACCGCGGGCCGGGGGTGGGCCGACCATCGACTTCCAGGCGCTGAACGCCCAGTCCGACGGCAAGCCGGTGGAGATCCTCTATCCGGAGCGCACCGCCTGGCTGCCCGCCCACATCGGCGTGACCGCCGCCGCCCCGCACCCGACGGCCGCCGCCGCCTTCGTCGCCTTCGCCCTGTCGGAGGAGGGGCAGCGGATCCTGTTCCACCCGGACATCCGCCGCCACCCGGTCCGCCCGGCGGTCTATCGGGACGCCCCGGCGGGAACCGGCAACCCCTTCGCCGCGGCGGGCGCCTTCGCCTACGAGACGGAGCGGGCCAGCCGCCGCGAGCCGGCGGTCGCCGCCCTGTTCGACGCGCTGATCACCCGCCGCCAGGACGAGTTGCGCGACCTGCTGGCCCTGCTGGACGAGGCGCGGCGGGCCGCCGCCCGGACGGGCGATCCCGCCCTCGCCGCGAAAGCGGAGGAGGCGCTGGCCCTCGCCACCGCGGTCCCGCTGACCGAGGACGAGGCCGCCGCCCTGACCGTCACGGAAGCGCTCGACCGGGAATGGGCGGAGCGCATCGGCAAGGCCCGCGCCACCGCCGCCGATACCGCCCGCGCCGTTCTGGCCGCCGCCAAGGAGCCCTGACCCGTGCGCCGGTCCCTTCACGCGCTGCTCGGCCTCTCGGTCGCCCTGTCCGCAACGGCCGGGACCGTCGTTCAGGCCGCCGCGCCATCCAACCCGACGCGCGCCGCCTTCGACCAGACCCTGCCGCCGACCGACGAGGCGCAGCGGGTCCAGCTCACCATCGGGCGCATCCTGTTCAACCATGTCTGGACGCCGGGCGGCCCGGACCCGGAGGCCGGGACCGGCGTCGGCCGCGCCCAGGCCGGCGGGCGGGCGCTGGTGCAGAACGGCTTCGCGGGGGAGGGCGGGTTCCACGGGCTGGGGCCGACCTACAACCGGCTGTCCTGCGCCGCCTGCCACATCAAGAACGGGCGGGGAGAACCGCCACAGGGACCCGACGACGCGCTGCGCGCCATGCTGGTCCGCCTGTCGGTGCCGGGCGAGGACGCGCATGGCGGGCCGAAGCCGCACCCCGCCTACGGCGACCAGATCAACGACCAGTCGGTGCCCGGCGTCCCGGCGGAGGCGCGTGTCTTCTTCACATGGCACGAGCGGGTGGAGCGTCTGGCCGACGGCACCGCGGTGCCGCTGCGCGCTCCCGAGATCCGCATCACCGATCCGGCCTTAGGGCCGCTGGGCGACGGCGTGATGACCTCGCCGCGCATGGGGCCGCCGGTCTTCGGGCTGGGCCTGCTGGAGGCGGTGCCGGAGCGCGCCATCGTGGCGCTGGCCGAGGCGCAGGCGCGCGAGGGGGTGGTCGCCGGCCAGCCCAACCGCGTCTGGGACCGCGAGGCCGGGGCGGAGGCGCTCGGCCGTTTCGGGCTGAAGGCCAACCAGCCGACCGTGCGCCAGCAGATCGCCGGGGCCTTCGTCGGCGATCTCGGCATCACCAGCCGCCTCTATCCGGAGCCCAACTGTCCGGAGGCGCAGGCCGCCTGCGCCGCTTATGCCGCCGAGGGGGAGGGGCCGCAGCCGGAACTGTCCGAGGCGATGCTCGACACCATCCATCTCTACACGCTGGCGCTCCAGCCGCCGCCCCGGCGCGGCGCGGACGATCCGGCGGTGCGCCGCGGCGAGGCCGTCTTCGCGGAGGCCGGCTGCGCCCGCTGCCACGCCCCCAGCCTGGAAACGGCGGAGCATCCGCGCCTGCCTGGATTGGGCAGCGGGACGATCCATCCCTACAGCGACCTGCTGCTGCACGACCTGGGTGACGGGCTGGCCGACGGACGGCCCGATCACCGCGCCGGCGGGCGGCAGTGGCGCACCGCGCCGCTGTGGGGGCTGGGCCTCGTCCCGCTGATCGCCGACCACCCCGCCTATCTGCACGACGGCCGCGCCCGCAGCCCGCTGGAGGCAGTGCTGTGGCATGGCGGCGAGGCCCAGGGCAGCGCCGACGCCGTGCGCGCCCTGCCCACCGCCGACCGCGCGGCGCTGCTGGCCTTCCTCGCTTCCCTGTGACCGACACCCTTCCGCTGACGCCCATTCCCTAGGAGTCCGATGAGACGATTGCTGCTTGCCGCTGCGTCGTCGGCCGTGCTGGCCGCCGCGCAGAACGCCCCCGCCTTGGCTGAATCCACCGCTGAATCCACCGCTGAATCCACCGCTCAAGCCACCGCTCAGGCGGCCGCGCCCGACGAGCCGGTCTACCGGCTGGGCCAGATCAACGCGACGGCCCAGGCGGCCGGCGGCACCCCGGTCGGCGGCTCCGTCCTGACGTCGGAGGACATCGCCCGCTTCAACCGCGAGCGGCTGGACCGCGCGCTCGACCTGCTGCCGGGCGTCAGCATCGCCACCACCCGCGGCCCGCGCAACGAGCGCTACGTCACGGTGCGCGGCTACGACCGGTTCCAGGTGCCGCTCTATCTGGACGGCGTGCAGCTCTATCTGCCGGCGGACAACCGCTTCGACCTCGGCCGCTTCCTGACCGGCGATCTGGCCGAGATCCAGGTGGCCAAGGGCTACGCCTCCGTCCTCGACGGGCCGGGCGGGCTCGGCGGCTCGATCAACCTCGTCAGCCGCAAGCCGACGCGCGAGCTGGAAGGGGAATTGCGCACCGGCATCAATCTCGACACCACCGGCGCCTTCTCCGGCTATCTGACCAGCGCCAGCGCCGGGACGAAGCAGGAGCGCTTCTACGTCCAGGGCGGCATCGCCAAGGTCGAGCAGACCTTCTTCCGCCTGTCCGACGACTACAAGCCCACCGCCAACGAGAATGGCGGCCGGCGCGAGGGAACGGAGAGCCGCGACTGGCGTGTGAACGCCAAGTTCGGCTTCACGCCCAACGACACCGACGAATACTCCTTCAACGTGCTGAAGCAGAACGGCTCGAAGGGCGCCCCGCTGCACACCCACGACCCGGCCAGCAGCCAAACCATGCGCTACTGGAAATGGCCGGAATGGGCGGTTCAGAACCTGTCCTTCAATTCGCGCACACAGCTCGGCGACAAGTCCTACGTCAGGACGCGGCTGTTCCATTCGACCTTCGACAACAAGCTCGATTCCTACGACGACCGCCGCTACGTGCGGCAGAGCACGTCGCGGGCCTTCACCAGCATCTATGACGACCGCGCCTATGGCGGCGGCGTGGAGCTGGGCACCGATCTGATCCCGCGGAACACGCTGAAGGGCGCCATCCACGTCCGCCGCGACGAGCACGAGGAATTCCAGACCATCTACGCCCCGCGCTTCCGCGAGCCGAACCAGACGAGCGTCGAGGACACCTATTCGGTGGCGCTGGAGAACACCTTCCACGCCACCGGGGCGGTGGATGTGGTGGCCGGCGTCAGCTACGACTGGCGCGACCTGCGCAAGGCGCAGGACTGGGACGGGACCAACACCGGGCGCTTCGTCACCTACCCGACGAAGGACATGGACGCCTTCAACTGGCAGAGCGCGGTGATCTGGCGTTACAGCGCGACCGGAGAGACGCACGCCAGCGTGTCCAGCCGCACCCGCTTCCCGACGCTGTTCGAGCGTTTCAGCTCGCGCTTCGGCGGGGCCGTGTCGAATCCGGGGCTGAAGCCGGAACGCGCCATCAACTACGAGGTTGGCGCGTCCGAGCAGGTCTTTGGCAACACCCGCCTGGAAGGGGCGGTGTTCGTCAACGACCTGACCGACGCCATCCAGTCGGTGAACATCCTCTACAACGGCCAGTCGGTGACGCAGAACCGCAACGTCGGGTCCGGCTTCGACCGCGGGTTCGAGCTGTCGGCGCGCACGCTGCTGTCCGACCGGATCGAGATCGGCGGCAACTACACGCTGCTGGTCCGCACGCTGGATGCCGTGGGCACCCCGGAGCCCAAGCCGACCGGCACGCCGACGCACAAGCTGTTCGCCTACGCCGACCTCCAGCCCGTCGAGGCGCTGCACGTCGTGCCATCGCTGGAGGTCTCCTCGACCCGCTGGACCAGCAACTCCGCGCAGACCGCCTACTACCGCACCGGCGCCTACGCGCTGGCGAACCTCAAGGTCTCCTACGAGATCGTCAAGGGGGTGGAGGCGGAGGCCGTGGTCCGCAACATCACCGACCGCAATTACCAGCTCATGGACGGCTACCCGGAGGAGGGGCGCAGCGTCTACCTCGGGGCGCGCTACCAGTTCTGACGCGGCGGGCGGCGGCCTGATCATGGATGGGGGGCGCCCCGCAGGGATGACGATCGGTGGGGAGGGGCATCCCGCCGGCGCGCGGGAAGGGCGGGGACCATGGGCACACTGGGCCCTCGCCCTGTCCACCCTTGCCCACGCCGCCCTGCTGGGCCTGCTGATCGCCGCATCCGAGACGCCGCCCGTGACCGTTCCGGCGACGATCAGCGTCGATCTCGTGCCGGGAAGCGGCGCCGAAGCGGCTGGGCAGGCGGGAGGAGGCCCGCAAGGCGGCGGAGAAGAGGCGGCGGAGCCGACACCCGCCCCTCAAACCGCCGTGCCGGATCCAGCACCGGACCCGGAACCGCCGACGGCGGAGGCCGTGGCGCTTCCCGACCCGTCGCCCACCGACAGTCCGACCTCCGAGTTGCCGGTTCCCGAAGACGCCGATAAACCCGTGGCCGCGCCGCCGGTTCCAGCCCGCAAGCCGGCGGTGAAACCGGCGACGGCGGTCACCCACGCCCCGCCATCGGCCGCCCCGGCGAGGGCATCTCCGTCACGGACGGCAACGGTCGGGGAGCAGGACGGGGACGCCACGCCAGGACCATCGGATGGAACGGCGAACCGCTCCCCCCTGGCGGAGGCCGGAGTGGGCAGCGGCGGTGCGGACGCCATGCGGGCCTATCTGGAGGAGGTGCGCCGCCGTCTTCAGGCCCGGCTCGCGGTGCCGGCGGAAGCGCGGCGTCTGCGGCTGGGCGGGACGGTGCTGGTGCGCTTCACGGTGGAGCGCGACGGCAGCGTTCCGGGCGATTCCATGGCCGTCCTTTCCGGCCCCGGCGTCGCGGTGCTGGAGCGGGCGGCGCTGGAGACGGTCGCCCGGACCGCCCCCTTTCCGCCGCCGCCCAAGCCGGCCACCATCGAGGTGCCGGTGCAGTTCTCCGTGTCGGTCAGGTGAGGTCGGCGAGGTCCACCTGGAGAGCGTCGGCGATCCGCTTGAGCACGTCCACCGAACCACCACGCGTGCCGGCCTCGATCTGCGAGACATAGGCTTGCTTGAGCCCGGCGGCTTCCGCGAGTTGGGCCTGTGTCATGCCGCGATGGTCGCGGAAGACCTTCACCGGATGTTCGCCGCTCAGCAGCCGCTCAGCCACGTCATCGGGGAATGTCTCCGGCTGGGTTGCCTTGTAGACGTCGAAGGCGCGGGTCGCGATTGCTTCGTCGGCGGCCTGCAGCAACCGTTCATACTCGGCGATGGGAAGAACCGCGAAGACCGGATTGCCGTTGCCATCCCGGATGATCTGCGCGGGATCACTCATAGATGCCTCCTCTCGGGCCGACTTCGATGACGATCAGCACCAGCACGCCGGATTCGAGGTCATAAACGATCCGCCAGTCGCCGACGTGGAGCCGGTAGCCGTCGCGGCCCTTCAGCTTCTTTACGTTCCGCCCGTTCGCCGGGTCGGCGGCCACCTCCTGCAGCTTCAGGCGGATCAGGTCCGCCGTGTTGCGCGGCATTCGGCGAAGCGTCTTCAGGGCCGCCGCGGTATAGCGGATCGTGTGCATCGCATGAACATAGCGATTTGCTATTTATCTATCAATCGTATCGTTATGTGTCACTGGTACTTCGCGTAGACCCAGAGAACACGGGCGTCCCCGTCGCCTTCCGAGACCCAGAGATGGGGGGTGCTGGCGTCGTAATACATGGAATCGCCGGCTTCCAGCCGCAGCGGCTCGTAGATCTGGCTGTGCACGACCAGCGTCCCGGAGACGACGTGGAGGAACAGTTCCGCGTCGTATTTGGCCCATTCCGGATAGGCATCGAGCGAGCGGGCGACGACGGTGGTCATGATCGGGGTCATGACCTTGTTCGTCAGGTCCGGGCAGAGCCAGGCGTTGTTGCAGGTGCCGGTCGGGAAGGGGCGGCCCTCGCCCGACCGCGTCACCGAGCGGCGTCCGGCGACGCGCAGCGCCGGGGTCGGCCCGCCGATGATCGCCGCCGCGTCCATATCGAACCCGCCGGCGATCTTCTGGAGGGTGGTGACGGTCGGCGACAGCTCGTTCCGCTCGATCTTGGACAGGGTGGACACCCCGACGCCGGTGCGGTCGGCCGCCTGCTGGAGCGTCAGCCCCAGGCGCTTGCGCAGGTTCTTCAGCCGGACGCCGAGGTCCAGCTCCCCGTCCGCCCCGCTTTGGGAGGGAGCGGCGGTGGCCGCGTCGGGCCGGTCGATCACATCCATTGCGTCGTCCGCCGCCTGTCGTGTCGCGATTCGTCGTACATGCTTGGTCGTCAGGGCGGGCCGCTTCATTGAGGTTCCTCGAACACCAGAACCTTTCCAGGATTCATCATATGGTCAGGGTCCAGCAACGCTTTGATCTGCGTCATCAGCCGGTAGCGCGCCGGGTCGATGGAGCGGGCGAGCCGTTTGCGGTTGCTGAGGCCGATCCCGTGCTCCGCGCTGATCGAACCATCGCAGGCGAGCGTCGCGGTGTCGACGATCTCGTTGATCCGTTCCGCCGTCGCCTCGAATTCGGCGCGGGAGGGAAAGGCGTCGTGGTCGAAATGGATCACCGCGTGCAGATTGCCGTCGCCGACATGGCCGACGAACAGCAGCCGCGCCTGCGGGAAGGCGGCGCGCACGCCGCGCTCCGTCTCCGCCGCGAAGTCGCCCAGCCGGTCGAGCGGTACCACGGTGTCATAGGAGACGCTGATGCCGGCGGTCTTGTTCGCCTCCGACACCGAATGGCGCAGGCGCCACAGCGCCTCGCGCTGCGCCCCGCTCCTGGGAATCACGGCGTCGGTGACGAGGCCGCGCTCCAGCCCGTCGGCAAGGCATTCCTCCAGGATGGCGGCCAGATCCATGGCGGCGAAGCTGTCCTCCGCCTCGATCAGCACGTACCAGGGGTGCGGCTCCGCGAAGGGCAGGGTGCAGCCGGGAATGTGGTCGAGCACGAGCTGCATCTGTGAGTGCGACATGACCTCGTAGGCGCTGACCCGGTCGCCGAAGCGGGAGCGGACGGAGGCCAGCAGCTCCAGCGCCTGGTCGAGATGGCCGGCGCCGGCCATGGCGGTGGCGCTCGCCTGCGGCTGCGGGAACAGCTTCAGCACCGCCGCCGTGACGATGCCCAGCGTGCCCTCCGCCCCGATGAACAGGTGGCGCACGGCGTAGCCGCTGTTGTCCTTGCGCAGCCGCTTCAGGTCGTTCATCACCGACCCGTCGGGGAGCACCACCTCCAGCCCCAGCACCATGTCGCGCATCGGGCCGTAGCGCAGCACCGCCGTGCCGCCGGCGTTGGTCGCGATGTTGCCGCCGATCTGGCAGCTCCCCTCCGCCCCCAGGCTGAGCGGAAAGAGACGCCCGGCCTCCTGCGCGCGGGCCTGCAGGTCGGCCAGGATGCAGCCGGCCTCCACCGTCATGGTGTTGTCCAGCGCGCTGACCTGCCGGACCCGGTTCAGCCGGTCGAGCCGCAGCACCACCGTCTCGTCCGAGAAGGGCGTGGCGCCGCCGCACATGCCCGTGTTGCCGCCCTGCGGCACGATCGTGCCGCCATGCTCGCGCACCAGCAGCACGGTCGCCGCCACCTGCTCGGTGTCCGCGGGATAGACGGCGCACAGCGCCGCGCCCTGGTAGCGGCCCCGCCAGTCGCGGGTCAGCGGTTCGAGATCCGTCGCCTGCGTGACCACATGGCGCTCCCCCAGGAGCGTACGCAACGACGTCAGCAGAGCCTGTGGGTCACGCATCGGACAGGTCCTTTCGGCTTCGGGTGCCGGGGAAGAAAGCGGGGTCGGAGGTCGGCGCGGAAATCGGTGCCGCGAACAATCGGCCGGCACGATCGGACGTTGACGATACTGTTGCACAATGTCTAGCATACGAAAAATTGTTCCCGAAAAGATAATTTTTGTCGGAGCAACACCCGATGGGCATATCCAGCGAATCCCGCGACGCGCGCGTCCTCTCCCGAGAACCGGGGAGACGGCGGTGACCGCGTCGCTCAACATCGCCGAGGCCCGGCTGCGGGCGCGGTCCCGCCTCCCCCGTGGCCTGTTCGAGTACATCGACCGTGGCACGGAGGATGAAACCGGCATCACGACGACCAAGGCGGCGCTCGACAGCCTCACCTTCGAGCCGCGCGTGCTGGTGGACGTGTCGAAGCGCGATGCCGCCACCCGCCTGTTCGGGGTGAGCCAGCCGATGCCGCTGGTCGTGGCGCCCACCGCCGTGGCCGGGCTGGTCTGGTACGACGGCGAGGTGGAGCTGGCCAAGGCCGCCGCCGCGGTCGGCATCCCCTTCTGCGTCTCCACCCAGTCCATCACCTCCATCGAGAGGATCGCCGGGGAATCCGGGGCGCGGCTGTGGTTCCAGCTCTATGTCTGGCGCAAGCGCGAGCGCGCCCTGGAGCTTGTGCGGCGGGCCGAAAGGGCCGGGGCGGAGGCGCTGGTCCTGACCGTCGACACGGCGGTGACCCCCAACCGCGAATACAACATCCGCAACGGCTTCGGCATTCCGATCAAGCCGTCGCTGCGCGCCGGGCTGGATTGCCTCGCCCACCCGCGCTGGTTCGCCGGGGTTTTCGCCAGGTATCTGCGCAACGGCGGCGTGCCGACCTATGCCCACTATCCCGACGAGTTCCGCACCGCGCTGGGCCGGGTCGCCGTCGGGGACGAGATCAGCCTCGCCCAGGACGTGGGATGGGACGACGTGCGGACCCTGCGGGACGCCTGGAAGGGCAAACTGATCCTGAAGGGCGTGCTGCGCGCCGACGACGCGGAGAGGGCGGCCGAGCTGGGGGTGGACGGGATCGTCGTGTCCAACCACGGCGCCCGCAACCTGGATCACGCCATCCACCCCGTCCGCTGTCTGGCGGACATCGCCGGGCGGGTGGGCGACCGGGTGACCGTTCTGGCCGACAGCGGGGTGCGGCGCGGCAGCCATGTCGCCGGCTATCTGGGTCTGGGCGCGCAGGGCGTGCTGATCGGCCGCGCCGTCCTCTACGGGCTGGCCACCGATGGAGCGGCGGGGGCTCAGGCGGTGCTGGAGCTGCTCCGGCGCGAGCTTCTGACCACCATGGGGTTCCTCGGCGCCCCGACCGTGGCCGACATCGCGGGGACGGTGGAGCGGCCACGTTGACGTGTGCTGGCGCGCCTTTTTTATCGTATCGTACTTTTTCGTCCATGATACGATTTGTTGTTGCAGCAAAGTGAGAAATAAGGTCACATCTCTATCAACGGAAGCGGACGGGCCGGGGTGACGGTCCCATAAGCGACACATCATCGCTCCGTTCGCTCCAGCACCGCCCGGACCACATGCCGGGTGCGTGGTCAGGCACGGATTTCCGGCGGCGCGCCGGTCTTTGTCGATTTCATCGAACTCCTTTCATCGTCTTTTTCTCCGATCGTCCCTGTCCGGCTTCCCGCATCGCGGGGGCAAGGCGGCCCTGCGGCCGCACGGCACGGCCAAGAGACGCTTCGAGCACCACGCTTCACACGCCACGCTTAGGAAATCCGAGGACCCCATGGCACTCACCCATTCGGAGATCAGCGGCCTGTTCAGTGCCATCGTCACGCCGCTGACGGTCGACGGTTCCGTCGACATCGCCGGCCTGAAGCGGCTGGTGCGGCACCAGCTCGACGCCGGGGCGTCCGGCGTCGTGCCGATCGGCGGCACCGGCGAGTATCCCGCCCTGTCGCGGGACGAGCGCAAGCGCGTCGTCGCCGCCTGCGTGGAGGAGGCCGGCGGCAAGCCGGTGATCCCGGGCGTGCTGTCCACCGGCTTCCAGGACGCGGTCGAGGCCGGGCGCGACTTCGCCGCCGCCGGGGCGGCCGCGGTGATGACCGTCACCCCCTATTACGCCGCCGGCACCCAGGAGGGCATGCGCGCCTATTTCCGCGCCTACCGCGACGCGGTGGACGTGCCGGTCATGCTGTACCAGATCCCGCGCCGCACCACCGTGGCGGTCACCGCCGAGGGCGTGCAGGCCATGGCGGAGGACAACTCCATCATCGGCATGAAGTTCTCCTCCTACGACATGCCGGAATTCATCAAGACGATAAAGTACGCCGGCGACAAGATCTCCGTGCTGAGCGGCGAGGAGCCGCTGTTCGCCACCCACGTCGCGCTGGGGGCACGGGGCGGCGTTCTGGCCTCGGCGACCATCTACCCGCGGATCTGGCTGCGCATCTTCGAACTGGCGCGCGCCGGCAAGCTGAACGAGGCGCTGGCCGAGCAGACCCGGATCGACCCGGTGGTGAATTCCATCTTCCTGGAAACCAACCCCGGCCCGCTGAAGGCCTTCATGGCGATGGCCGGCATGCCGGTCGGCGGGGTGCGGCTGCCGCTGACCGCGCCGACCGCCGAGACCACCGAGAAGCTCCAGGCCGTCGCCCGGCACGCGCGCGAGATCGCGCTCGCCTGACGGCCAAAAGGAACGGTCCGGGCGCCCCGGCTTCCTCCTCGCGGGCACCCCAACAACGCGAAGCCGCGGCGGCGGCCGGTCAACGAACACGGAATGGCCTGAACACACGTCACGACACACACGTCACGACACATCCGGTCGGACAGCCCGACGGACCACAAGGGAGACGGACATGGTGAATCGCAGGGAACTGGCTGGGTTTCTGGGCGCCGGCGCGGCGGTCGGGGCTTTCGGGGCCACCATGGCGGCGGGCATCGCCCCGGCCGCGGCGCAGGAGGGCGGCAGCTCCTTCGACCGGGTCCTGAAGGCCAAGAAGCTGCGCATCGGCGGTGTGGCGACCGGCGCCCCCTGGATCATGAAGGACCAGACGACCGGCCAGTGGTCGGGCCAGTTCTGGGACATCGGCTCGGCGCTCGCCGCCGACATGGACGTCGGCATCGAGGTGGTCGAGACCACCTGGGGCAACGCCATCCTCGACCTCCAGGCCAACAAGATCGACGTCATGTTCGGCATGAACCCGACGCCGAAACGCGCCCTGGCCGTCGACTTCACGGTCCCGGTCTACAACAGCGCCCTGGTCGTCATCGCCAAGCCGGGCTTCGAGCCCAAGAGCTGGGCCGACATGAACAAGCCGGAGGTCAAGATCGCGGTGGACGTCGGCTCCGCCCACGATCAGGTGGCCAGCCGCCTCTGCCCGAACGCCCAGCTCATCCGCTTCAAGTCGTTGGACGAGGCGACTCTGGCTGTGCGCAGCGGCCGGGCCGACGCCCAGTCGATCTTCTGGATGGGCGGCGTGCGCGCGGTGAAGCGCGACCCGTCGCTGGGCAAGGTGATCGTGCCGCGCCCGATCTTCGGCTCCACCTCCAACGCGGCGGTGCGGCGCGAGACGGACAAGACCCTGCGCGACTTCGTGAACACCTGGATCGTCTACGCCCAGGGCCTGGGCCTGATCCGCGAGGCGGTGGTGAACAGCCTCGCCAAGGTGGACATCGCCATGAGCGACATCCCGGAAGGCATCACTTTCTAAAGCGAACATCCGTTCGCTTTAGACTCACATCGCCTCACTCGCCGGCGGGCTTCGGCCGCATGTGCGGCCGGGACCGCCGTCGCGGTCCAAAGCGGATTGCAATCCGCATGGCGCGCGGCGGCCGGCCCCACCGGGGTGCGGCCGCCGTTCCGAAGTTTTGCAAGCAGGCCCGCCATGTACACCTTCAACTTCGAGATGCTCTGGGGATACCGCTGGCTGTTCCTGAACGGCACGCTGGTCACCATCGGCCTGACGGCCGCCGTCGTCGTGCTGGGCCTGTTGCTGGGGCTGGTCGGCGGGCTGGCCCAGCTCTCGCGCTTCGCGGTGCTGCGCTGGATCTCCTGGGCCTACATCGAGCTGTTCCGCTGCACGCCCCTGCTGGTGCAGCTGCTGTGGTTCTACTACGCGCTGCCGATGCTGACCGGCATCCAGATCGACGCGGTGACCGCCTCCGTCCTCACCCTGTCGCTCTATGGCGGGTCCTTCTACGCGGAGGTGATCCGGGGCGGCGTGGTCTCCATCGAGGCGGGGCAGACGGAGGCCGGGCTGGCGCTCGGCATGACGCCGGCCAAGGTGATGCGGCGCATCGTGCTGCCACAGGCGGTCAAACGCATGATCCCGCCGCTGATGAACCAGTCGATCATCCAGTTCAAGAACACCTCGCTGGTGTCGGTGGTGGCGGTCCCCGACCTTCTCTACCAGGGGCAGGTCGCCGCGACGGACACCTTCCGCCCGCTGGAGGTCTACACGATCGTCGCGCTGATCTACTTCGTCGTGCTGGTCCCCCTGACGGCCATCGTGAAGCGGGGCGAGAAGCAGCTCCAGACCGGTCATTGACGCTCCCCCGGCGATCCAACGCGAGAGGCCCCGTCCCATGAGCATTCCCAAGATCGAAGTCGCCGGGCTGAGGAAGCAATTCGGCGAGCTGGTCGTCCTGCGCGACATCAACCTGAAGGTCGATCCCGGCGCCGTCGTGGCGCTGATCGGCCCGTCGGGGTCGGGAAAGTCCACCCTGCTGCGCTGCCTGAATCTGCTGGTGGTGCCGAACGGCGGCCGGGTCCGCATCGGCGGCGACGCCTTCGACTTCGAGACGGGCAAGGCGCTGCCCCGGCCCAAGGCGCAGGCGAAGTTCCGTTCCAACACCGGCATGGTGTTCCAGCACTTCAACCTGTTCCCGCACATGACGGTGCTGGGCAACGTGATGGAGGGGCCGGTCTCCGCCAAGAACATGCCGAAGGCGCAGGCCGAGGCGATCGGGCGCCGGCTGCTCGCCAAGGTCGGGCTGGCCGACAAGGCCGACGCCTACCCGGACCGGCTGTCCGGCGGGCAGAAGCAGCGCGTCGCCATCGCCCGCGCGCTGGCCATGGAGCCGGAGGTGATGCTGTTCGACGAGGCGACCTCCGCCCTCGACCCGGAGCTGGTGTCGGAGGTGCTGGGGGTGATGCGCGACCTCGCCGCCGAGGGCATGACGATGATCATCGTGACCCACGAGATCGCCTTCGCCCGCGAGGTCGCCGACCGCGTGATCTTCATGCGCGACGGCATGATCGTGGAGGAGGGACCGGCGCGCGACGTCATCGACCGGCCGCAGCAGGAGGCCACCCGCGCCTTCCTCAGCCACTTCCACACCCGGAGCTGAATCCGGTTCAGGTCTGCTCGGGCAGGCGGAAGGTGGCGACGGCGTCGCGGAACTCCCCCAGGAAGTCCTGGGCCAGGGTGGACAGCGACCGCTGCGCCGAATGCAGCACGGCCATTTCGAAGGTGATGGCCGGCTCGAAGGGGCGGATGGCGACGCCGCGCCCCGCATACTCCTCCGCCGTGAAGGGGTCGACGATGGAGATCCCGGCTCCGGCGGCGACCATGGCGCAGGCGATCATGGTGAGCTGGGTTTCCACCCGCGTGGACCGGCCGATGCCGTGCTCGGCGAACACGGCGTCGATGGAATAGCGCATCAGCGTGGCGGCGCCGAGCGCGATGAAGGCCTCGCCCGCGAAGTCCTCCGGGACCAGCCGCTTGCGCGCGGCCAGTGGATGGCCGCTCGGCACCACGGCGACCGCCCGCACCCGCGGCATCCGCTCGCACAGCACCGTCGCGTGCTCCACCGCCGACTGGCCGAAGCCCAGCTCGCACTGGCCGGCGGCCACCCAATCGAGCACCTGGGGGGAACTGCTCCCCCACAGCGACACGTCCACCCGCGGCCGCTCCTCGAGGAAGCGGGCGACGAAGCGCGGCAGGAAGCCGATGGCCATCGCCGGCATGGCGGCCACCCGCAGCGTGCCCGCCCGCCGCTCCTGCAGGTCGCGCGCCGCCTGCTCGATCCGCTCCAGCCCGACGAAGGACCGCTCCACCTCCTGGTACAGCGACATCGCCTCGCTGGTCGGCGCGATGCGCGAGCCGCGCCGCTCGAACAGCGTCAGCTTCAGCGCGTATTGCAGATCGGCGATCAGGCGGCTGACCGCCGGCTGGGAGATGTTCAGAAGCTCCGCCGCCGCGGTGATTCCGCCGGTCAGCATGACGGCGCGGAACGCCTCGATCTGGCGGGGATTGAGCATTCCGGGGCGGTCCGACGGTGTCCGATGCGTTGCAGCATAACATTCGTTTATAGACACCGCCAACAATTCGATTTGACGATTATACCGATGGGGCGCGACGCTCCGGGGGTGCGACAAAACGCGCAACCGCGGCGAAACGAACCAGAACAGGAGAGGGACAGATGCGAGCGTTGGTGTACGGCCTGATGGCAACCGCCGCCCTGGGGTGTGGCGCCGCGCAGGCGCAGCAGAAGACCCTGTATGTCGCCGCCTATGGCGGGTCCTTCGAGCAGACCATGCGCAAGGACATCATCCCGGCCTTCGAGAGCAAGACGGGCATGAAGGTCGAGTATGTCGCCGGCAACTCCACCGACAACCTCGCCAAGCTCCAGGCCCAGAAGGGCAACCAGCAGATCGACGTGGTGATCCTGGACGACGGCCCGATGTACCAGGCGGTGGCGCTGGGCTTCTGCGCCGACCTCGCCAAGGCGCCGGTCTACGACGACCTCTACGATCTGGCGAAGATCCCCTCGGGCAAGGCGGTCAGCGTCGGCGCGGTCGGCACCGGCATCGTCTACAACAAGAAGGTCTTCGACGAGAACGGCTGGGCCGCTCCCGCCTCCTGGAAGGACATCGAGGACGCCAAGTACCGCAAGAAGCTGGTCATCCCGCCGATCAACAACAGCTACGGCCTGCACGCGCTGGTGATGATGGCGCGGCTCGACGGCGGCGGTGAGAAGAGCATCGATCCCGGCTTCAAGGCCTTCAAGGACAAGGTGAACCCGAACGTCCTCGCCTACGAGCCGTCGCCGGGCAAGATGACCGAGCTGTTCCAGAGCGGGCAGGCCACCGTCGCCGTCTGGGGCTCGGGCCGCGCCAAGGCGCTGGCCGACACCGGCTTCCCCGCCGCCTTCGTCTACCCGAAGGAGGGCGGCGTCGTGCTGGCCTCGGCGGCCTGCGCCATCACCGGCAGCAAGCAGGCGGCGGAAGCCCAGCAGTTCATCCAGCACATGCTGTCGCCGGAGGTGCAGACCGTGATGGCGACCGGCGCCGGCTTCGGCCCGGTGAACAAGACCGTCACCCTGACCGCCGACCAGCAGGTGGGCATCCCCTACGGCCCCGAGCAGATGGGCAAGCTGCTGGTGGTGGACTGGGACGCCATCAACGCCAACCGCGAGGCCTGGAACAAGCGCTGGACCCGCGAGATCGAGCGCTGACCGCCGCTTCCGGCCCGCTTCCACGGCGGGCCGGGATTTTCCTAGCTCCTTGGTGGGAGACGACGCCATGCCTTACCTTGTCCTCGACCGCCTGACCAAGCGGTTCGGCCCCTGGGTCGCCGTCGACAACCTGTCCCTGACGGTGGAGAAGGGGGAGCTGGTCTCGCTGCTCGGCCCGTCGGGCTGCGGCAAGACCACGACGCTCCAGATGATCGCCGGCTTCCTCGACCCCAGCGCCGGGCGCGTCACGCTGGATGGCGCCGACCTGCTGGCCAGGAAGCCCAACGAGCGCGGGCTCGGCATCGTGTTCCAGAGCTACGCCCTGTTCCCCCACATGACGGCGGCCGAGAACGTCGCCTTCGGGCTGGAGATGCGCGGCATCCCGCGCGCCGACCGCGACCGCATGGTGCGCGACGCGCTCCAGCTCGTCGGGCTGGGCGCCTTCGGCGACCGCTACCCGCGGCGCATGTCCGGCGGCCAGCAGCAGCGCGTGGCGCTGGCCCGCGCCCTGGTCATCAAGCCGAGCCTGCTGCTGCTCGACGAACCGCTGTCCAACCTCGACGCCAAGATGCGCGAGGAGATGCAGATCGAGCTGCGGCGCATCCAGCGCAGCGTCGGCACCACCATGATCCTCGTCACCCACGATCAGGCGGAGGCCATGGCCCTGTCCGACCGGGTGGTCATCATGAACAAGGGCCGGGTCGAGCAGGTCGCCGCCCCGCAGGACGCCTACGACAACCCGGCCAGCGCCTTCGTCGCCAACTTCCTCGGCCGCACCAACCTGCTCCAGGGCACGGTGCGCCGCGACGGCGCCGGGCGGCGCATCGACGTGGCCGGCACGGCGTGGCCGGTCGCGGCGGAGGTGCCGGACGGCCCCGGCCTGCTGACCGTGCGGCCGGAGAAGGTCCGCTTCGTGGACGGCGCCGGCGTGCCCGGCCTCGTCCGCGCGCGGGTCTTCCAGGGGACCCAATGGCTGTTCGAAATCCGCACGGAGGCCGGCGACCTGACGGTGATCCGCCAGCACGACGGCCAGACCCTGCCGGGGGAGAACGAACCGGTCATGGTCGGCTGGCGGGCGGAGGACATGCGCGTGATGGCGGGTGAGGCATGACCGCCGTGGACGCTCACAAATCCATGATGGAGTCCCCGGACGCGGCGTCGAAATCCGTCCCGCCGGACCGGCCGGAGCGGCGCCCGCTGGCGCCCTACCTGCTCAGCCTGCCGGCGCTGGCGCTGTTCGCCGTGCTGCTGCTGGTGCCGCTGGTCATGACCGGGCTGCTGTCGCTGAACAGCTTCGGATTCTACACGGGCATCCAGGACGTCTGGCAGCTCGGCAACTACATCGACATCGTCACCGACGACTATTTCCACGAGATCTTCCTGCGCACCTTCCGCATCGCCGTGGTGGTGACGCTGCTCTGCGCCGTGCTCGGCGCGCCGGAGGCCTACATCCTGCGCCGCATGCGGTCGCCCTGGCGCGGCCTGTGCCTGCTGATCGTGCTGGGGCCGCTGCTGATCTCGGTGGTGTCCCGCACGCTCGGCTGGGCGCTGCTGTTCGGCTCCACCGGCATCATCAACACGGCGCTGATGGCGGTCGGGCTGATCGCGACGCCGATCGAGTTCATGTACACCGAGACCGGCGTCATCATCGCGCTCACCCACGTGCTGGTGCCCTTCATGGTGCTGTCGGTCTGGGCGTCGCTGCAGCGGCTGGACCCGCAGGTGGAGAACGCCGCGCTGTCGCTGGGGGCCAAGCCCTTCACCGTGCTGCGCCGGGTGGTGCTGCCGCAGGTGGTGCCGGGCATCCTGTCGGGATCGATCATCGTCTTCGCGCTGGCCGCCAGCGCCTTCGCCACCCCGGCGATCATCGGCGGGCGGCGGCTGAAGGTGGCGGCGACGCTGGCCTACGACGAGTTCCTGAACACGCTCAACTGGCCGCTGGGCGCCGCCATCGCGATCCTTCTGCTGCTCGCCAACATCGTGATCATCGTCGGCTGCAACAGGCTGGTCGAACGTCGCTACAAGCAGGTGTTCGAATGAACCGCAACGGCCCCGTCGCCCTGGTCTTCCACACGCTGTTCCTGGCCTTCCTGCTGGCGCCGATCCTGATCGTCTGCGTGGTCGCCTTCACCTCGCAGGGCTATCTGTCGCTGCCGACCGAGGGGCTGTCGCTGCGCTGGTTCCGCGCCATCGGCGACAACCCGGAATTCGCGCGGGCCTTCCGCGACAGCCTGCTGCTGGGGGCGGTCAGCTCCACCATCGCGGTGGCCTTCTCGGTCCCGGCGGCGCTGGCCATCGCCCGCCACCAGTTCCGGGGGCGCGAGGCGATCACGGCGCTGTTCCTGTCGCCGCTGATGGTGCCGCACATCGTGCTGGGCATCGCCTTCCTGCGCTTCTTCACGCAGATCGGGCTGGGCGGCACCTTCGCCGGGCTGGTGCTGAGCCATGTGGTCATCATCCTGCCCTTCGCGCTGCGGCTGATCCTGGCGGCCTCCACCGGCATGGACCGCTCCATCGAGAACGCCGCGGCCTCGCTCGGCGCCACCTCCTGGACGACCTTCCGGCGGGTGACCCTGCCGCTGATCCTGCCGGGCGTGGCGAGCGGCTGGGTGCTGGCCTTCATCAACAGTTTCGACGAGGTGACGATGACCGTCTTCATCGCCTCGCCCGAGACGACGACGCTGCCGGTGCGTCTCTTCCTCTACATCCAGGACAACATCGACCCTCTGGTCGCCGCGGTGTCCGCCTCGCTGATCTTCATGACGGTGGCGGCGATGCTGGTGCTCGACCGGCTCTACGGGCTTGAGCGGCTGCTGGTCGGCCGCGGACAGGAGTGAGCGTCACCATGACCGAGAGAACGAGATCCGACTGCGACGTCGCCGTGATCGGCGGCGGGCTGGTCGGGTCGGCCATCGCCTGGGGCCTCGCCCAGCAGGGGCAGACGGTCGCCGTCCTCGACGAGGGGGACGTCGCCGTCCGCCCGTCGCGCGGCAACTTCGCCCTGGTCTGGGTGCAGGGCAAGGGGCTGGGGCTGCCGGAATACGCCGGCTGGACCAAGATGTCTTCCGACACCTGGACCGGCTTCGCCGAGCGGCTTCAGGAGCAGACCGGCATCGACGTGTGCTACCGCCGGCCGGGCGGCTTCCTGCCCCTGCTGTCGGAGGAGGAGATGGAGCGGCGGGCCGGACAGCTCCGCCGCCTGCACAACCAGCCGAACGTCGTCCGCTACGACTACGAGATGATGGACCGCGCCGCCGTGGCGAAGGAGATGCCCTTCATCGGCAAGGACGTGGTCGGGGCCAGCTACTGCCCGCTCGACGGCCATTGCAACTCGCTGAAGCTGCTGCGCGCGCTGCACACCGGAATGGTCCGGTCCGGCGTGTCCTATCGTCCGCATCACCGGGTGGAGCGGATCGAGCCGCGCGATGGCGGATTCCGCATGGTCACCGCCTCGGGAGACGAGGTCCGCTCGGGCAAGGTGGTCATCGCCGCCGGGCACGACGCCCGCCGGCTGGCCCCCATGGTCGGGCTGGACGCCCCGGTGCGGCCGGAGCGCGGCCACGTCATCGTGACGGAGAAGACCGCCCCCTTCCTGAACTTTCCGGTCGGCTTCATCCGCCAGACCGACGAGGGCGGGGTGATGATCGGCGACAGCTTCGAGGATGCCGGGCTCGACGCCACGGTGCGCAACGGCATCACCTCGACCATCGCCGATCGCGCGCTGCGCATCTTCCCGCTGCTCGGCAAGCTGAACGTGGTGCGGACCTGGGCGGCGCTGCGCGTGCTGACCCCGGACGGCTTCCCGATCTACGAGCAGTCCACCACCATGCCCGGCGCCTTCGTCGCCACCTGCCACAGCGGCGTGACGCTCGCCGCCAACCACGCGCTCGCGCTGGCGCCGCACATCGCCGCCGGCGGCCTGCCCGACGAATTCTCGGCCTTCAGCGCCCGGAGGTTCCATGTTCCAGCGGTTGCCTGACGCGGGCGGAGAGCGCGTCTCCTTCACCATCGACGGCCGCCCGGCCGAGGCGCTGTCCGGCGACAGCGTCGCCGCCGCCCTGATCGCCAACGGGGTCGGCGCCTGCCGGACCACCCCGGTGTCGGGCGCCCCGCGCGGCCCCTACTGCATGATGGGCGTGTGCTTCGACTGTCTGGTGACCATCGACGGCACCGGCAACCAGCAGGGCTGCCAGATCCGCGTGCGCCCCGGCATGCGGGTGGAAACCCAGAACGGCAAGCGGGAGATCGACCGGTGACCGACCTGAAGCCTCGTTACGATCTGGCGGTGATCGGCGCCGGCCCGGCCGGCCTCGCCGCCGCCACGCTGGCCGCCCGGCGCGGCCTGTCCACCGTCCTGCTCGACGAGCAGGCGGCCCCCGGCGGCCAGATCTACCGCGCCATCACCCGCTCGCCGGTGAAGAATCCCAGCGTTCTCGGGACCGACTACTGGCACGGCGCCGATCTGGTCGGGCCGTTCCGCGACAGCGGCGCCGATTACCTGCCCGGCGCCGCGGTGTGGAGCGTCTCGCGCAGCCTCGACATCGGCCTGTCGCGCGACGGTGCGGCGCGAATCCTGCCGGCGCGGCACGTCATCCTGGCGACCGGCGCGCTGGAGCGGCCCTTCCCGGTCCCCGGCTGGACGCTGCCCGGCGTGATGGGGGCGGGGGCGGCGCAGATCCTGCTGAAGACGTCGGGCCTCGTCGCCTCGGGCAACGTGGTCATGGCCGGCAGCGGGCCGCTGCTCTGGCTGCTCGCCTGGCAGTATCTGCGGGCCGGCGCGCGCATCGACGCGATCCTCGACACCACCCCGCGGGAGAACTGGCGGCAGGCCATGCCGCTCCTGCCGGCCTTCGCCCGCTCCGGCTATGTCGGCAAGGGGCTGAAGCTGCTGCTGGAGGTCCGGCGCAAGGTCAAGGTGATCGGCAACGTCTCGGCCCTGCGCGCCGAGGGCGACGGGCGGGTGCAGTCGGTCGTCTACCGCCAGGGCGACGGGGCCGAACAGCGCCTTCCGGCCGACACGCTCCTCCTGCACCATGGCGTGATCCCCAACATCAACCTCGCCAACGCCATCGGCTGCGCCCAGTCCTGGGACGAGGCGCAGCGCTGCTGGGTGCCGGACGTCGACGGCTGGGGCGCCACGTCGGTGGCGGGAGTCGCCATCGCCGGCGACGGGGCCGGCATCGCCGGCGCTCTGGCGGCGGAGCACCGCGGCCGGCTGACAGCGCTGGACGCCCTGCACCGGCTGGGCGCCATCGACCGCGCCACCCGCGACCGCGACGCCGCCCCGCACCGCGAGGCGCTGGACCGGGCGCTGCGCGGACGCGACTTCCTCGACGCGCTCTACCGGCCGGGCAAGGAGTTCCGCGTCCCCGCCGACGACACCATCGTCTGCCGCTGCGAGGAGGTGACGGCGGGGCAGGTGCGCGACGCCGTGAAGCTGGGCGTCAGCGGGCCGAACCAGACCAAGTCCTTCCTGCGCTGCGGCATGGGGCCGTGCCAGGGGCGGCTGTGCGGCCCGACCGTGGTCGAGGTCATCGCCGACGCCCGCGGCGTCTCCCCGGCGGAGGTCGGCTACTACCGGCTGCGCCCGCCGGTGAAGCCGATCACGCTGGCCGAACTCGCCTCGCTGCCCAAGGCCGAGGACGAGGTGGCCGCCGTGATGCACCACTGACGGGGCAGGGGGACGCCATGTCGGAGCCGGACGTCATCATCGTCGGGGGCGGCCTGCACGGCTGCTCCACCGCGCTGCACCTCGCCATGCGCGGGGTCCGGGCGCTGGTGCTGGAAAAGGACCACATCGGCCGCCACGCCTCCGGCGTGAACGCCGGCGGGGTGCGCCAGCTCGGCCGCCATGCCGCGGAGGTGCCGCTGTCCGTCGCCTCGATGGCGCTGTGGCACGGCATCCGCGACCTCGTGGACGACGATTGCGGCTTCGAAAGCCACGGCCAGGTCAAGGTCGCGGAGACCGAGGCGGAGCTGGACTCCTGCCGGGAGCGGGCGGCCCAGCTCACAGCGCTCGGCTTCACGCACGAGGAGGTGGTGGATCAGGCGGAGCTGCGCCGCCTCGTCCCGTCCATCGCGGAGCATTGCCTCGGCGCCCTGGTGTCGCGCCGCGACGGGGCGGCCATCCCCTACCGCACCACCTTCGCCTTCAAGCGCAAGGCGGAAAGCCTGGGCGCCCGCTTCCACGAGGGGGCGGCGGTGGCTCGGGTCGCCCGCTCGGGCCGCAACTGGCGGGTGGAGACGGCGGACGGGGTGGCGCACGAGGCGCCGGTGCTGGTCAACTGCGCCGGGGCCTGGGCCGACCGGCTGGCCGCCCAGCTCGGCGAGCCGGTGCCGCTGGAGGTCATCGCGCCCATGCTGATGATCACCGCCCGCGTGCCGCCCTTCCTGAAGCCGGTGGTCGGGGCGACGGGCCGCACCCTGTCCTTCAAGCAGTTTCCAAACGGGACCGTGCTGATCGGCGGCGGGCTGCTGGGCCGCGCCTACCGCGACGAGAACCGGACGGATCTGGACTTCGCCAACGTCACCACCAACGCCCGCACGGTGTGGGACCTGTTCCCGATCATGCGCAGCGCCACCATCGTCCGCGCCTGGGCGGGGATCGAGGCGCGGATGCCCGACGACATCCCGGTGATCGGCCCCAGCGGCACGGAGGAGGGAGTGTTCCACGCCTTCGGCTTCTCCGCCCACGGGTTCCAGCTCGGCCCCATCGTCGGGCGGATCACCGCCGACCTGATCACCAAGGGGGCGAGCGACCTGCCCATCGACGCCTTCCGCATCCAGCGATTCCGCCACACGGCGACCGCCGCGTGACCGCTCCGGCGGAGCGGCCTTTTCAGGAGACCCATGTTTTGACGATAAAGCGTTTCGATTGCGGCCCGCGGATGAGCGAGATGGTCGTTCATAACGGCACCGTCTACCTGTGCGGCCAGATCGCCGATTTCGAGGCCATGGGCGGCGTGACCCACGACGTGACGGCGCAGACCCGCGACGTGCTGCGCCAGATCGACGCCCTGCTGGAGCGCGCCGGCACGGACAAGAGCCGGCTGCTCACCGCCACCGTCTATCTCGCCGACATGGCCGGCTTCGCGGCGATGAACGCGGCCTGGGACGCCTGGGTGGACCGTGCCAACGCCCCGGCCCGCGCGACCGTCGAGGCCAGGCTCGCCGACCCCGACCTGCTGGTCGAGATCCAGGTGATCGCGGCCCTCTGACCGGCTCCTACCGACTTACCAAACCGGAGTTTTCCATGAAACGTCTGGCCCTCGGGCTGGCGCTGAGCCTGTGCGCCCTCACGGTCGCCGTCCCCTCGGACTCGCGCGCCGACGGTCCGCCCCTGCGCATCGCGACGGAGGGCGCCTACCCGCCCTTCAACATGACCGCCCCCGACGGCACGCTCGGCGGGCTGGAGGTGGAGCTGGCCAACGCGCTGTGCGAGCGCATGAAGCGGCGCTGCACCCTGGTCGCCCAGGATTGGGACGGCATCATCCCCGGCCTGCTGTCGCGCCGCTACGACGCGATCATGGCGACCATGAACATCACGCCGGAGCGTGCGAAGGCCATCGCCTTCTCCGCCCCATACATGGTCGTGCCGGCTTATTTCGTGGCGGCCACCGGCGGCGGCATCGACGGTACCGAGGCCACCCTGGCCGGCAAGTCGGTCGGCGCCCAGACCTCGACCACCCATTACCGCTACGTCGAGAAGCACTTCGGCAAGACCGTCTCGCTGAAGAACTACGACACCGCGTCGAATCTGCTGGCCGACCTGAAGAGCGGGCGCATCGACGCCGCCATCACCACCGGCGCCACCGCGTCCGACTGGGTGAAGGCCGACGCCTCGAAGTCGCTTCAGCTCGTCGGCAAGCCGCTGGTCGACGCCGAGGTGTTCGGACCCGGCGTGGGCGTCGGCCTGCGCAAGGAGGACGCGGACCTCAAGGCCTCCTTCGACGCCGCCATCGCGTCGGTCGTGCAGGACGGCACGCTGGCCCGCATCGCCGCCAAGTACGTCGACTTCACCGTCACCCCCTGACCAACAACCCGTCCGATACCAACCAAAATTGGGAGAGTTCTCGTGATCAAGCGCGTTGAGAAGACCAAGATCATGCACCGCGTCGTCATCAGCAACGGCATCGCCTTCCTCGGCGGCATCATCGCCGACGACGTCAGCGTCGGCATGCAGGAGCAGACCGCCCAGATCTGCAAAAAGCTCGACGCCGTGCTCGCCATGGCCGGCACGGACAAGACGAAGCTGCTGTCCGCCCAGCTCTTCATCACCGACATGAAGGCCAAGGACGGCATGAACGCGGCGTGGCTGGAGTGGCTGAACGGCGACGACCTGCCGGCCCGCGCCACTATCGGCGTCGCCGACCTGGGCGACCCGTCGATCCTGATCGAGGTCGTGGTGACGGCGGCCGTTTAACGGCCGCTTTAACGGCTCCCCTGAAACGGACGGGGGCGCCCGGCACCGTCATGGTGCGGCGGGCGCCCCCGATCGAGGACCTCGTCCGCAGTCGGCCTTACGCCATGTGGCGCAGGACTTCGTTGCTGCCGCGCCAGATCATGTCGAGCGCGACGTAGGAGATGATGGCGAGGCCGACCCAGCCGATCCAGCGGTGCTTGTGCAGGACATGCGCGATCATGTTGGCGGCGGCGCCCATCAGAACGACCGACAGCACCAGACCGATCACCAGGATGGTCGGGTGCTCCTTGGCGGCGCCGGCCACCGCCAGCACGTTGTCGAGCGACATCGACACGTCCGCCACCACGATCTGCCAGATCGCCGCACCGAAGGTGGTCGCTCCGGCCGCCGCGACGGCGGCGTTGCCCGCCACTCCGGCGGTGACGGTGCCCGAGGGATCGGGTGCGTCCATCGCCTCGTCGGGGGCGATCTCGTCGGCGCCGTGGCTGCGCAGCTCGCGGAACATCTTCCAGCACACCCACAGCAGCAGCACGCCGCCCGCCAGGGTCAGGCCGATGATGGCGAGGAGCTGGGTGGTGATGAGGGCGAAGAACACACGCAGCCCCATGGCGGCGGCGATTCCCCAGAAGATGACCTTGCGGCGCTGGGCCAGCGGCACCGCCGCGGCGGCCATGCCGACCACGATGGCGTTGTCGCCGGCCAGGACGAGGTCGATGGCGATGACTTGGAGCAGCGCGGCGAGCGCGTCGGCTGTGAACAGATCGGTCATGCGGTGCCTTCCTCCAGCATAGGGCAAGAGAGCAGCACCCACGGGCGGGTCCAGGCGCACGGCAGAAACGCTGCCGGCAGGGGCGGGCGGGGGCCACTCTGAATGTCTCCAGTCCGACATCACAGTTCAGGGAACTGTCAGAGGGGCCCGGCCTGGTAAAACCGGTCTTTATACCAACACCACCGACACTACAACGTCGGTTTCGCCGGGGCGGCCATGCGATCATGTGTGGGGTGGGGACGGCACGCCCGCGCCCCGGCCACGGCGGCCTCGGGTGCGGGCGTGCTGATCCGGTCAGAGCGGCAGGCTGCCGATCGGCGTGCCGTCCGCCGCCTCGATGGACAGGGAGGTCCAGCGCGGCGCCCGGCCGCCGCTGCGGCTCACCGACAGCGAGGCCGCGTCCGTGCCGGTGACGGTCAGCAGGCAGACGGACTCGTCGCGGCACACGCTCTCCCCGTCGTCGTCGAACAGGGTCAGCGGGGCGTAGCCCTCCGGTCCGGGGAAGCAGCGGACGGTCAACGGGCCTTCTGCCCAGGAGGGGGCGGGGCCAAGCGGCAGCAGCGTTCCCGCCCGGACGAAGGCCGGGGCCACGCCCAGCGGCGCCGCCACGGTGACGCGCCCGCCGCCGTCGTAGCGTTGTCCGTCGCGCAGATCGTACCAGCCGCCGGGCACCGCCGGCAGCCAGACCTCCAGCTCGGTCCGGCCGGGGTCGAGGACCGGGGCGACGAGCAGCCGGTCGCCGACCATGGTGCTGTCCTCCTCCCCATAGGCCTCGGGCTGGTCGGGGAAGTCGTAGAACAGCGGCCGCATCACCGGGTCGTGGTCGCGGTGCGCCCGCCACAGCAGCGTGTAGAGCAGCGGCACCAGCCGCTCCCGCCAATCCAGCGCGGCCTTCACCTGGGGCAGCAGCTCCGGGTAGGTCCAGGGCTCGGTGACGCTGCCGTCGTCGTTCCAGGAATGGATGGTGAAGCGCGGCCACCACACCGCCTGCTCGATCCAGCGCATCAGCAGTTCCGGCTCCGGCCGGGGACCGGCGAAGCCGCCGACGTCGTGGCCGTAGTCGAACAGCCCCGACAGGCTGAAGCCATGCCCCATGCGCAGGTTCCAGCGCAGCGTCTTCCAGCTCGTCCGGTTGTCGCCCGACCAGGTCTGCACATAGCGCTGGAGGCCCGGCCCGCCGGAGCGCGAGATCAGGTAGGGCCGCTTGTCCGGCGCGTGCGCCACCTGGGCGAGATGCGAGGCGCGGATCATCAGATGCGTCTGCACCGGGCGCAGCGTCGCCATCGTGCCGCCATGGCCGTTGACGTCGCAGACCGCCGCGTCGTCCCAGATCTCGAACTCGTTGTTGTCGTTCCAGGTCGAGCCGATGCCGCGCTCCAGCAGCTCCCGGGTGACGTTGGCCATCCACCAGCGCGTGGTCGCCGGGTTGGTGAAGTCGAGATAGGCGCCGTCGCCGCCCCAGAACTGGGTGATCTGCGGGCGGTCCGGGGCGTCGCTGTCGCGCACGAAGCCGCCGAAGCCCTGGACCTCGGCGAATTTCGGATGGTCGTCGAGCAGCGCCGGCTTGATGTTGGCGACGAGATGGACGCCGGCCTCGGCGAACCTGGCGGTGACCGCCTCCGGCTCGGGGAACTTGTCGCGATTCCAGTGGAAGACGTAGCGCTTGTCGCCGATCATCGTGTAGCCGGACGACATCTGGAACGACCCGCAGGGCAGGCCGTGCTGCTTCAGCGCGTCGAGGAATCCGAGCAGCCGCACGCCTGCGTCCGGCGCGTCGGTGTACTGCATGGTCGAGCCGGAGTAGCTGATCGCCCAGCGCGGCCGGAAGGAGGTGCGGCCGGTCAGCGCGGTGAAGTTCGCCACGACCTGCGGAACGCTGGGTCCGAACAGGACGTAGCAGTCGAGATCGCCGTCCGACGCCTCGAACCGGATGAAGTCGCCGTGGTAGGCGTCGATGGTCTGGCCGAGGTCGAAGAGGCCGCGCGACAGGTTGTCGTAGAAGACGCCGACCGCCGCCCCGCCGCGCTCCGGACGCACGCTGAGGCAGAAGGGAATGTGCTTGTAGAGCGGGTCGCTCGTCTCCGCATCGTAGCCGAGCGCGTCGGTCGTCCCCATGGCGAGGCGCCGCCCGCGCTTGTCGGTGCCGCCGCTCTTGTCGCCGAAGCCGTGGTAGCGCTCCCCGGCGTGGCTGACCAGATGGTGGGCGAAGCGGGGCGAGCGGTCGTCGAACAGGTAGGGCTGGGTCGGCCGGTCGGCCAGGACGAGGCGCCAGCCGTCGCCCTCCGCCGCCGGCTCGTACCAGCGCAGCGCCAGCGGCGAACGCTGGACCACGACGCGCCAGCCGGGGGTGGTGACGGTGACGCTGTCGGCGCTCTCCTCGACCGCCGCCGGCGTGCCGGGGAAGCCGGTCAGGTCGCGGCGGTCGCGCCCGTCGATCGGGTCGGCCAGCGCGGGGTCGGTCTGGCCCGACAGCTCGGGCGCCAGCGACCAGGTGCGCGGGGCGCGCAGCCCGGTCGGCCGCTCGATGAGGACGCGCGCCAGCGCGGGCCCCAGCGGGAACAGGGTCAGGCGGTAGCCGCGGTCGAGGGCGAAGGCGATCCCCTGGGGGCCGGCTTGCGCCCCGTCGCGGGACGGGGCGGGCGCAACGAGGGAGGCGCCGGTCAGCGTGCGCATGGCGCGTGAACTCCTGACGTCATGAGACCTGAGGTTTGGGGGGCCGGGTCCTGGGGGCAGGGCCCGGCCAACTTCCCGCTTACTTGATGAGGCCGAAGAGGCTGGGCAGCCAGAGCGACAGGCCGGGGACGTAGGTGACCACCAGCAGCGCCGCGGTGCTCCAGGCGAAGAGCGGGATCAGCGGCCGGATCACCTGCTCGATCGACACGCGCGCCACGGCGCAGCCGATGAACAGGGCGCTGCCGGTCGGCGGCGAGACGATGCCGAGCGACAGGTTGAACACCAGGATCACCCCGAAATGCACCGGGTCCACCCCCAGCTCCACCAGCACCGGCAGGAAGATGGGCGTGAAGATCAGGATGCCCGGCGTGATGTCCAGGAAGGTGCCCATCAGCAGCAGCACAATGTTGACCAGCAGCAGCGCGATGATCCAATTGCCGGACACCGACTGCACCCAGTCGCCGATGATCTGCGGAATCTCGGCCAGCGACATCACATAGGCCATCGCCATGGAGGTGCCGACCATCAGGGCCACCACCGCCGTCGCCACGATGGTGTCGATCAGGATCTGCATGATGTCGTCCATCGACAGCTCGCGGTAGGCGAGCGCCAGGGCGAGCGCGTAGACGACCGCGATGGCCGATCCCTCGGTCGCGGTGAAGATGCCGCCGACGATGCCGCCGATCACCACCACGATCAGCCCCAGGCTGGGCAGGGCGGACAGCAGGGCGCGCGAGGACTGGGACAGGGTCGGGGAGGGCAGGCGGGCGTAGCCGCGCTTCTTCGCCATCATCCAGGCCGGGATCATCACCGCCAGGCCGAGCAGGATGCCCGGCAGGTAACCGGCGACGAACAGCGCCGCGATGGAGGTGCCGCCCGACACCAGCGAATAGACGATGAAGGCGCCCGACGGCGGGATCAGCAGACCGGTGATGCAGGAGGAGATGTTGACCGCCGCGGTGTAGCTGCGGTCGTAGCCGGCCTTGTCCATGGAGGGCTGCATGGTGCCGCCGATGGCCGAGGCGGCGGCCACCGCCGACCCCGACACGCAGCCGAACATCATGTTGGCGAGGATGGTGATCTGCGCCAGCGGTCCGGGCATCCAGCCGACGAAGACCTTCGCGCAGTCGATCAGGCGGCGGGCGATGCCGCCCCGGTTCATGATCGATCCGGCCATGAAGAAGAAGGGGATCGCCAGCAGCGCGAAGCTGTCCAGGCCGGTGGCGATGCGCTGCGCCGTCACCGAGATCGCCGGCAGCGGCGGCATGATGGTCAGCAGCGCCGTGATCGAGGCGAGCCCGGTGGCGTAGGAGATGGGCACGCCGAAGGCCAGAAGGGCGACGAAGGCGGCGCTGAGGACGAGGGCGGGGGAGAAGTCCATGGCTGCGTTTCCGCGACGGAAGGGGTGGACGTCATGCCGACGGCACCTGAAGGCGCCGCCGGCATGACCCTCTCGATCAATGCCAAGGCATTGATCTGCCGGGTTTCACGGCTGGAAAATGATGGAAGTGATCATTTTCCAGCCGTATCAGTCGAGCGAGACGGCGTGGCTGGTCACGCCCGGCCCTTCGCGCAGGCTCTCCAGCAGGGCGATGACCATGTAGATCAGGGTCAGCACGCCGGAGAGCGGGATCACGGCGTAGACCAGCCACATCGGCAGCTGGAGCGCCGGCGTCACCTGGCCGAGCGTGCGCGCCTTGTCCACCAGCAGCCAGCCGCCGCCGCACAGGATCGTCACCGTGAACAGGGCGACCAGCGCCGCGATGGCGATCTCGACGCCGCCGCGCGGCCGGGCCGGCAGAAGATCCACCAGCCCGGTGATGGCGATGTGCCCGCGCTTGCCCAGCACATAGGCCGAGCCGAGCAGGCTGACCCAGATGAAGGCGAAGCGGGCGATCTCGTCCGTCGCCGACGTCGAGACGTTGAGCGCGTAGCGGGCGACGACCTGCCACACCACGCAGCCCAGCATGGCGACCGTCAGCGGGATCGTGATGGCGAGCACGAGGCGGTCGAGCGTGCGGTGGATGGTGTCCAGCATGGGGGCGCTCCTCTGTTTCGACGCGGCGGACGGGCGGGGCGGGGGCTTACTTGACCGACTGGATGCGGTCGGCGAGCGTGGCCAGCGCCGGGGTCGCCTTCAGGTCGTCGTACATGGGCTGCACCACCTGACGGTAGGCCGCCTTGTCGGCGTCGACGAACTTGACGCCCATCTTCGCCGCCTCGCCCTCGGCCTTCTCCAGCTCGGCCGCCCAGCGGGCGTTGTGGGCCTTGGCGCTGTCGCGGGCCGCCTGGCGCAGAAGCTCCTGCTGCTCCGGCTTCAGACGGTCCAGCGTGGAGGTGGCGACCAGCACCACGTCGGGCACGCGGGTGTGCTCGTCGCGGGTGTAGACCTTCATCACCTCGCCGTGGCGGGCCAGCGTCAGGGCGGTCACGTTGTTCTCCGCCCCGTCGACGACGCCGGACTGCAGGGCCGTGTAGACCTCGCCCCAGGCCAGCGGGGTGGCGGTGGCGCCCAGCAGGTTGATCATGCGGGTGGCGATCGGGCCGGGCTGGACGCGGACCTTCAGGCCCTTCAGATCCTCCGGCTTGGCCAGCGGCTTGTTGGCGTAGAAGCTGCGCGTGCCGTTGTCGTAGTAGGCGAGGCCGACGAAGGCCTTGGCGCGGCTGGAGGCCAGGATCTCATCGCCCACCGGGCCGTCGACCACCTTGAAGAAATGGTCGCTGTCGCGGAACAGGAAGGGCATGTCGTAGACGCCGAAGCCCGGCTCGAAGGCGGCGAGCGGCGAGGCGTTGGCGTGCACGAGGTCGAGCGCGCCGTTCTGCATCTGCTCGATCAGTTCGCGCTGCTGGCCGAGCTGGCCGGCGGGGAACACCTTGATGTCCAGCTCGCCCTTGCTGCGCTCGCGCACCAGCTTGGCGAACTCGTCCAGGGAGACGTCCACCGGGTGGCCCTTGGCAAGCCCGTGGCCGAGGCGCAGCGTGGTCTTGGCGGCGGCCGGCCCGGCGAGGGTCAGGCCCAGGACGGTGGCGACGGCCGCGGCGAGAAGGGCGGCGTGGCGGCGGTTCAACGCGAACATGACGAATCCTCCGGTTATCGTGATTTGGCTGTCTGGGTGTGCGGCGACGGCGGCGCCTCGGCTTCGGCGTCGGCCATCGCCCGGTAATGCGCCGCAAGGACGGCGAAGGCCCGCTTGCGGGTGGTCTTGTCCTCGGCGATCAGCCCCTTGCGGTTCCAGCCGCGCTGGAAGGCGGTCTGCCGCCGCTCGGTGCGGAAATCATAGAGGACCCAGGGCGTCATCCCGCGCACGTAGGGGGCGGTGGCGAGGATGGCGAGCTGCTCGCGGTAGACCGCCTCCTGGCAGTCCTCGGTGAAAAGGTCGCGGTCGCCGCCGCGCAAGCCCGCCACCGCGTCCGCGCCGAATTCGGAGATGACGACGGGCTTTCCGGGGGCGGAGTTGGCAAGCAGCCGGCGCAGCCCGTCGAAGGACGGCTCGTACCAGCCGAAATACTCGTTGAGACCGATCACGTCGAGATGGTCGGCCAGCCGGTCGGCGATGGCGAACCGCTCGCGGTCGATCAGGCAGGCCGCGGTCACCAGCCGCGTCGGGTCCAGCTGGCGGGCCAGAGCGGCCAGCCGCGCCATGAAGGACAGGCGGGCGTCGGTGTCGGCGTTCTCGTTGCCGACGCCCCACAGGATCGTGCTGGCCCGGTTGCGGTCGCGGGCGATCAGCTCGGCGAGCTGGTTGGCGGCGTCCTCGTAGGTGTCGGGGTTGGCGAAGTCGATGGCCCAGTAGACGGGAATCTCCGACCACAGCATCAGCCCGACCTCGTCGGCGATGGCCGCCGCCCGCGGGTCGTGGGGGTAGTGGGCAAGGCGCAGAAAATTGCAGCCCAGCGCCTTGGCGTCGGCGCAGCGGCGGCGGATGTCCGTCTCGTCGCTGGTCTTGCCGAGCGCAAGATCGTCCTCATGCACCGAGACGCCGCGCAGGGTGATGTCGCGCCCGTTGAGGAGGATGCGCTCCCCCGCCACGGCGATCTCGCGGAAGCCGACGCGGTCGGCCACGGCATCGGCGCCGAAGCGCAGGGTGACGCCGTAGAGGCGCGGCGAGTCCGGCGACCAGAGTTCGGGGGCGAGGTCGAACTCCACCCGTCCGCGCCCGGCGGTCACGGGAATGGGGGAGGGCGGCAGCAGCCCGTCGATGGCGACGGTCGCCGTGCCGTCCACCAAGTCGGACAGGGCGACGTCCACGGCGACGCGGCGGAAGCCGCTGCCCGGCACCAGCGTCACGCCGAAGTCCCGGATGAACAGCGCGGGCAGCCGCAGCAGCGCGACCGAGCGGTACAGGCCGCCGTAGTTGAACCAGTCGGTGTGGCGCATCGGCACCCGGTCGGTTCGGCGCGTGTTGTCGACCTGGATCTGGAGGCGGTTGGGGCCGGGGCGCAGATGCCCGGTCAGCTCGACGCAGAAGGGCGTCGACGCTCCGCGGTGCGCGCCGAGGAATTGGCCGTTCAGGAAGACGCGCGCCTCGTAGGCGGCGGCGCCGACATGCAGGACGACGCGTTCGTCCGCCTGACCGGGCGTGTGGTCCAGCGTCCGCGTGTACCAGGCCCCGCCCTCGTAATGCCGCCATTCCGGACGCAGCATGTTCCAGCAGGCGGGGACGGGGGCGGTCTGCCACGCGCCGTCGTCGTAATCGCGCGGAACGGTCCATTCCGAGGCCGGCACCGGCTCGTCGGCGTACCATCCCTGGCGCAGCCCCTCGTCGTGGGGGTCGATGGCGAAGCGCCAGTCCCCGTCCAACGACTCGACGGCGCGCCCGGCGACGGTCACCAGGGCCGCGGCGCCCACCCGCCCACGGGCGAAGGCGTCGGCGTACGTTTCGTCATGAAGATGGTCGTAAGGGTCAACGACCGTGGCGCGGTCGGCGCCTTCGGCTGTCATGAGCGTCCTCTCCCTCGTCTTTTTTTCCGCGCCCGCTTTGTCGAAGGGGCGAGGGTGGGCAATTCGTCCGTCCGCCGGCGTCGTTACCGATATCATGGCGGAGGGAAATCGATTACCCTTGCCGAAACAATAGGCGCGCGTGCATCTCTACGCAACCGGTTTTCACGCCGCCCCACCACGCCAACCCTCTTGCGCAAACCGAGGTGCCGATGCCCCCGCCATCCGACCGCAACCGCGCCTCGCGCACGGGGCGTGCGTCGCTCGCCCCGTCGCTCGCCCAGGTGGCGGCCCGCGCCGGGGTGTCGGTCGCCACCGCCTCGCGCGTCATCAACGGCGTTGCGAACAAGGCGACGGAGGAGACGGCGGAGCGGGTGAGGGCGGCGATCCGCGAGCTGGGCTACCGGCCCGGCAGCGTCGGGCGGGCGCTGCGCCGCCGGGAGAGCCGCATCGTCGGCGTCCTGGCGGCGAATCTCGCCAACCCCTCGATGGCGGCCATCGCCTCGTCCATCGAATGGTCGCTGCGCGGGGAGGGGCTGGTGATGTCGCTGTGCGACACGCACGAGCGCGCCGACGTGCAGGACGAGTACATCCGCGAAATGCGCGCGCAGCTCGTCCGCGCGATGATCCTGGTCGGCGCGGTGGACAGCCCGGCGCTGGACGAGGCGCGGGCGGGCGGCGACACGCTGGTCTTCGTGAACCGCCCGGACCCCGGCGACCCGTCCTCTCCCTATGTCGGGCTCGACAACGCGGGCGCGGGGGCGGAGATCGCCGACCGGCTGCTGGAGCGCGGGGCGCGCCGCATCGGCGTCCTGCATGCCTCGCTGGACCGCACCGCCGGTCACTGGCGCCTGCTCGGCCTGTTCGACCGGCTGGCCGCGGCGGGGGTGGACACGGCGGCCATTCCCCGCGCCACCGGGCCGGGGCTGGATCACATCGTGGCCGGCTACCACGCCATGGGGACGATGCTGGAGCTTGCGGACCGCCCGCCGGTGATCGTCTGCCTGAGCGACCTGCTGGCCTACGGCGCCTACCGCCGCGCGCGGGAGGCGGGGTTGGAGGTGCCGGGCGACGTGGCCTTCTTCGGTTTCGACGACAACCCGATCAACCCCTGGATCGCCGACTGGCTGAACTCGGTCCGCGTGCCGTCCGACCATTTCGGCCCGGCCATCGTGGGCATGCTGCACCGGCTCTGGGACGGGGAGGAGCGGCCGGCTCCGCTTCTGCTGACCCACCAGCTGACCATCCGCAACCGGCGCCTGCCGGGCGAGACCGAGCCCGTCCCGGGGCGTTGATCCTGACGTCGACCCCCGTCACCGGAGAGCCTTTGCACGGATCCAATGATTGGATTCGGGGGCCTGCTTCGACCGGCGCGGCACAAATATCCCATAAGATGAGTTATGGAAAATAATTTGCAAAAGTGACCGCCGGGACGGCGCCATCAGACCAATTCACCGCTGCGTTACGGACGTGCCCACATCTGCGCGACGCCTTTGTAACCGGCGATCACGCCATCGGCGTGAACCAGGGTCAGGTCCTGGGCTTGGGCCTGTGCCACCAGCATGCGGTCGAACGGGTCCGGGTGTGACCACTCCAAACCTCCGGCCCGTTCCGCATGCGCCGGATCGATGGCCAGCGGCAGGAAGCTGTTCAGAACAATGGCGGCGCTCGGAGAACCGGTGAAGGCCAGCTTCCCCTTGCTGCTTTTGATCGCGATCTCCCACACGGAGGCCGCGCTCACATAGACGCGATTGTCCGGGTTGGCGATCGCGGCCCGCACCGCCGGGCTGATCGGATCGGCGCCGGCGTCCCACCAGAGGAACACGTGGGTGTCGAGCAGCAGGTCCATCAGCCGCCTGCCCCGTCATCCGGCCCTTCCTCCAGACCGTCACCGGCAAACAGCGCCTCGATCTGCGCGTCGGGATTGTCGAAATCCGGCGCGATCCGGGTGACGCCCAGCGCCCGTGCCGGCTTGCGGGGTTCCGTCACCTTGGGCAGCGGAACCAGCTTGGCCATGGGAACGCCGTTCTTGGCGATGACGAACTCTTCCCCGGCCGCCGCCCGCTCGACGAGGCCCGAGAGGTGCGTTTTCGCCTCATACAGGCTGATATGGCCCATGGCTTCCTCCCCTTAACCAACTTGACCAATATGGATGGCGCCGCTGGTTTGGTCAAGTTGGTCAGAGGTGGCTGGAGGCCGTGACGGAAGCCTTGTGACTCCTGAACAGCAGGAAGCGCACCAGCGTCGTTCCGATCGCTCCCTGGGCGACCGTCAGGGCCGTCACCGCGGCCGCTCCGGTCATGCCGAAGACCGGGATCAGGACGGCCCCGAGCACGATGCACACCGCCAGTTGCAGCAGGTTGAGCCGGCGCAGCGTGCCCCCATGCCCGGTCATGGCCAGCAGAATGTCCTGGCAGGCCAGAAGACAGTGGATCATCTGGCCGACGGCGAGGATGCGCAGCGCCGTCGCCGCGCTGCCGAACCCCTGCCCGACCAGATCGAGCAGCAGTTCCGGCACGATCATCATAACCGACACCAAGGGCAGGCCCAGCGCCGCGACGGTCAGCATGATGCCGCGGTTCATCGCCAGCAGGCGGGACGTCTCGCCGCGGCGATGCAGTTCGGCGTAATTGGGCGCGGCGAAGGTCCCGATGCTGATGACGACGACCCAGACCAGCATGGAGATGCGGTTCGCCACGCTGAACGCGCCGACCGAGGCCGCGTCGACGAACACGCCCAGCGCGAGTACCGGCAGCGACGCCAGCGACACCTGCACCAGTTCGACGACGAACAGGGGAAGCGCCGTGTGCCACAGCGACGGCAAAGCCTCCGCCCGCCCGTCTGAAGGCGCGGCATCGGCAGGCACAGGATGGTCGGTGAAGCGGCGGCGGTCGCGCGCGAGAAGGGCCATCCCGACCGCGACGCTGAGCGTCAATGTCCCGGCCAGAGCGAGAATAAGGGAATCGAGGCTGGAAACCCCCGCCGCCAGAGCGGCGAGCATCAGCACCGGCCACAGCGCGTTCTGCACGAACTGCGCGGCGATTCCCCGCTTGAGCCCTGCCAGGGCCGATCCGATGGTGATGGTCAAGGTCTGCGGCACCAGGGCCAGGGCCGACAGGCGCAACGGTGTCTCAAGGTCGGGCGCCCCGAACAGCAGGTGCGACGCCGGCCCCGCCAGGGCGAAGGCCACCACCGAGGCCAGAGTGGCGGCGAGTCCCGTGCCGATCAAACCGGTCCGCAGGTCGCGGCCGGCCGCCCTCCCCTGGCCGATGGCCAGTTCGGCGGCGATGTGCCGCGTGATCGCCCGTTCGAGCCCCAGCCGCGCCATGGTCGATGCCAGGCCGATCCAGGTCAGGCACAGGAAGAACAGGCCGGCATCATGGGCGCCCAGCGCGCGCGCCGCCAAGATATAGAGGCCGAGCTTGCCGACGACCTCCACCCCGCGCAGCCCGAGGCCGACGGCATAACGCCCGTGGGCACGCCATGTCTGGAGAAGCATCACGCTCTATGGGATAAGGGGTTGTCGCGGAAACGGACGACATCCGCAAACGCGTTGGGACCGGCGGCGATGGGCCGCTCAAGGAGAGCAGGCGGTTGATGACCATGGTGACCAAAAGGCAATGCCGCCGGAATGTCCACCGGAGAGTCCGCGCCGCGTTGATGCTGTGCGCCGCCGCCGCGCTGCTCGGGCAGGGTCGCCCGGCCGCCGCGCAGGGGACGGAGGAATGGCGCGCCATCGACATCCGCCAGGAAATCCGCACCCATTTCGACCGTCTGCCCTATGGCTGGTGGATTCGCGAACCCGAACTGCACCTGAACACCTACGAGGTCGAGGTCCACCTTCCCGAATGGTGGCAGGGCAACCCGACCTCGGCGGTGAACAATCTCTGCCCCGAGCGGCAGAGCCGCATCTGGCAGGTGGCGAAGATCCTGACCTTGCGCCCCTTCTACCGGAATCGGCCCTGGCCCGAGGTCGACTGCCGCCGCTGAGACCGTGAATGCGGGGCCGTCAATGCGGGAGCGTCAATTCCCGCTTGATTGCCCCAGGGCGGCGCGGAGCCGGTCGGCCATGCCGTCGCGCGCCACGAAGATGAAATTGTTGATGTAGACCTGCCCCTTGACGCGGTGGGTGCCCGCCGCGTTCAAGGCCGCACGGGATTGATGGCGGGCCGGGTCGAAGCCGTCCAGCGTGCACAGGCGCCCCGCCAGGACGAAGTAGCCGCGATACCCCAATGGGGCCAGCAGCGCCTGCAACGCCGCCAGGGCTCCGGGATTGTGCCGCTCCTCCGCCTCGATCAGCAGGTTGGGACGGTCGCGCCCGATCAGGGCGAGGCCGCCGCCGACCACCGCGGTCTCATGCCCCTCCACGTCGATCTTCAGGAAACCGACCGGACGGTCGTCGTAGCGGTCCAGCGTCCGCCGCGGAACGGTGACCGTCTCCACCTCCTCGCCATGGGCCCCCACCGCCCCCGCCTCGACCGAGGCCAGAGCGGAGGAGCGCGGAACGTGAAGCACGATGGACCCGTCGCCGTCGCTCAGCGCGCATCCCTCGACCCGCAGCCGGCCGGACGCGACCAGCGGCGCGAACTTGGCTTCGAGCAAGGCCGCGAGTTTCGGATTGGGCTCGAAAGCCGTCACGCTCGACGCGGAGCGGCAGAGCCAGAAGGTGTAAATGCCGCTGTTGGCGCCGATGTCGTAGGCGGCCTCGCCCGGAACGCACAGGGCGGGAAGCAGGCGCAGTTCCGGTTCGGCGTAGTAGGGCGCGAGCCGGTCCCGAAGCCAGGTCAGGCGTCGGAACATCCGCGGATGGCGGTGCTCGATCGCGGCTTTCAGTGAGGACAGTCGGTGGTTCATGGCCTGTGGCTCGGTGGGGCTCGATCGGCAATCGCGGGACCCAACCAAAAGTAGGAGGTTTCGGCAAAAAGCGAATAGCTAAAAATTGAGACAAAATGCTTCAAAAGCCCAACCACCCCATGACAGGGCTACATCGGACGTGGTAAACCCTAGCGGTAAAGTGCCCGATCCACACGCTACGGTACCCATAAAAGATGCTGTCCCAACATCTGGAAAATCGCAGGCAGAGTCAATCAGCCGATCAGCTGGATGGCTCGCCGGCTCAGCAATCGCATGGGGTGCTGTTCTCCAGCGGCGTGTCGGCATTTACGCCACGCGACCTTCTGATACTCGCTTTTTATCACAAGCGCATCATCCTGGTCGTTGCTCTTCTTGCAATCATCGCCGGCCTCACCGCCGCCACCTACGCGCGCACGCGCTACGCCGCGGAAAGCCTGGTCATGATGATGATCGACCGCTCGCACGCGGGGATCAGCGACGTGGCCGGGACCCTGCCCTCCTTCCTGTCGATCGACGGGCTGAAGTCGGTGGACAGCGAGATCCGCATCCTGGAAAGCCGCCGGGTGATCGAGGACACGCTGAGCGCGCTGGACCCGGTCACCCTGTTCCCGGAGATCGCGCGGCCGCGCCTCTTCGGCCTCCTGCCCGCCGACAGCCCGCAGGACCAGCTCGAAAAGGCCATCGACAAGTTCAAGCGCCGCCTTCAGGTGGAGCAGCAGTCCTCCTCCAACATCGTGCGCCTCAGCTTCAGCCACGAGAACCCGGACCTCGCCGCCGACACCGTCAACGCCCTGGCCGACGCCTACCTGAAGCGCCGCCGCGCGATCTTCGACATCCCGCGCTCGCCCTTCCTCGCTTCCGAGCTGGCGCGCCATTCCGACCAGTTGAAGAGCATCGAAGGACAGATCCAGGCGCTGAAGTCCGAGTACGACATCGTCGATCTCGGACAGGAAAGCCTGCTCGCCGCCAACCAGGTGGACAGCATCGTGCAGCGGCGCCGGCAGACCCAGGAGCGCCAGGCCGCCCTCCAGGCGGAGGTCGCGGCGGCCAAGAAGCGGCTCGCCGCCCTGCCGGAACGGGTGTTCGATTTCAAGGAACAGAGCAACCTCACCCAGAACGACGACGACCGCAACGTGCTGCTCCGCCTGGAGCTGGAGCGCGACCGGATGGCCTCGCAGTTCCTGCCCGACTATCCGCCGCTTCAGGAGATTGAGCGGAAGATCAGGACGGTCCGGCAGTCGATGAAGGGCGGCGACAAGCCGGTCTTCAACACCACGCGCGAGGTCCGCAACCCGTCCATCCCCTTCCTGAACAACCATCTGCTGACGCTGGAGATCGAGCAGGACGCCGTGGCCCGGCAGCTCGACGAGTTGAACCGCCAGCACACGGTGGCGGTGGAGAAGGTCGGACGCCTGCGCAAGGCGGAGAGCGAGCTGCGCGACCTGGAGCGCACGCGCGGCGTGATGGAGGACATCTACCGCGACTACGCCCAGCGCACCGAGGCCGCCCGCGCCGAGGAGGAGGCCGCCAAGGTGCGCTTCTCCAACGTCCGCGTGGTGCAGCCGGCGGTGGCTCCGGCGACCGGGACGAGCATGGCGCCGAGCTTCATCATCGCCGGACTGGTCGGCGGCATCCTGCTGGGCGGCGCGGCCGGCGTGCTGGCGACGTGGCTGCGCCAGGTCTACATCCTGCCCCACGAGATCGAGCGCGACCTGGGCGTCCCGGCCATCGCCAGCTTCTCCGACACCGACGGCGAGCTGGTGTCCCCCGGCGCCCAGCAGGAGCTGATCCATCTGGCCGCCCAGCTGCGCGACCACGGCGTCGACGACCAGCCGATGGCCCTGATCCAGTTCGTGACCGCCAACGACGGCGACGGCGACGCCATCGTGGCGCGCGGGCTGGCGCTGGAGTTCGCCAAGGGGCGGGGCCTGCGGACCCTGGTCATCGACCTCTGCGGCGACGGCACCGGCCAGCTGGCGGCGATCAACGCCGGGGCCGATGACAAGACAGACGACAGGGCAGACGGCGAGGCCGACGGCGGAGCCGGCGAGCGGCTGCCGACCATCGACCCGCAGGGGACCGGCGACCTCGAAACGCTGCCCTCCGCCGTTCCGCTGCTCTGGGTGTCGCGGCAGGCGACGGGATCGGCGCTGGGCAGCCTGCGCACCCCCATCGCCCAATCCCGCCAGATTCTGGAACGGCTGAACCAACGCTTTGACATCATTTTGATCCTGTCCCCGCCGATCGGGAACAGCCATCTTGCCCGCCGGCTGTCGCCGATGGTGGACGCCAACATCCTGGTCGCCCGCGCCGAACACACCCGCGCGCCGGTCGCGGCGCGGATGCGCGACTCCATCCTCGCGTCCGGCGGCGACATCGTCGGGCTGGTGCTGACCGGCCGTCACTTCCACATTCCCCAGGTGATCTACCGATGGCTGTGATGCGGGGCTTCCTGTTGGCGGCGTTGCTGGCGCTCGGCGCCTGCACCGGCCAATCCGTAAACCCCAGGGAGGCGATGCCGGAGGGTTTCGCCCGCTGGGAGGATTCCACCCCGCCCTACCGGCTGGGGCCGGGGGACCGCTTCCAGGTCAAGTTCATGCTCGTCCCCGACATGGACGAGGAGGTGATGATCGGCCCCGACGGCTCCGCCGGGCTGCGCATCGCCGGGCAGGTCGATGCCGCCGGGCTGACGCCGGGCGAGCTGGCCACCCTGGTCGAGACGCGCGCGCGGCGTTGGATGCGCGCCCCGCAGGTCAGCATCGGGCTGAAGGAGACCCCGTCCAACCGCGCCTACATCGGCGGCGCCGTCGCCCGCCCCGGCACCTACCTGCTGAACGGCCGCATCGGCGTGATGGAGGTGATCATGCTGGCCGGCGGCTTCGACCGCGAGGCGCGGTACGAGGAGGTGGTGCTGATCCGCCGCAACTCCGAGAACAAGCCGATGCTGCGCACCATCGACACCCGCCGGTTCCTGGAGACCGGGGCGGCGGTCGGCGACGTGCCGCTGGCCGCCGGCGACATCCTGTTCGTGCCGCGCAGCTCCATCGCCGAGACCGGCCTGTGGGTCGAGCAGTTCATCAACCGCGTCGTGCCGTTCGAGCGTGTGTTCAGCTACACGATCGGCCGCCAGACCGGCGGAACCACGACCTTCCCATGATGAAGCCCCCCGCCGGACCGGGACCGGAGCATCCCACCGACACCGTCTTCGGGGTCGCCATCGCCCGCCTCGACGTGGCCGGCGCCGCCCAGGCGATCGCCGCGCGGGCGCCGGCGGAGCCCTTCGCCTATGTCGTGACGCCGAACGCGCAGCATGTGGTGCGGCTTCACAACGGCGAGGACAGCCGCTTCCGCGCCGCCTATGACGGCGCGTGGCTGCGACTGTGCGACAGCCAGATCATGCGGCATCTGTCCCGGCGGCTGTTCCGCAAGCCACTGCCCAGCGCCAGCGGCAGCGACCTGACCGCCCACCTGTTCGCGCACGTCATCACGCCGGACGATTCCATCACGGTGATCGGCGGCAACGACGAGCTGGAGCGCCGCCTGCGCGACCGCTTCGGCCTGACCCGGCTGGCCCGGCACGAGCCGCCGATGGGCTTCTCCGCCGACCCGCGGGAGGTCGAGCGCTGCGTCCGCTTCGTGCTGGACCACCCGGCCCGCTTCGTCTTCCTGGCGGTCGGCGCGCCGCAGTCGGAATGCCTGGCGCTGGCCATCCGGAACACCGGACAGGCCACCGGCGTCGGACTGTGCGTCGGCAGCTCGCTTCTGTTCGTGACGGGACTGGTCGAGCGCGCGCCGCCGCTGTTCCGCCGCTTCGCCCTGGAATGGCTGTACCGGCTGGCCCAGAACCCGCGCGGCCACGCCCGGCGGGTCTTCGTGGATTCCCTGCCGCTGCTCGGCATCGCCCTCTCGGCCTGGTGGTCGGAGCAGCGGGACCGGACGCGGCCGAAGCCGGCGGCGCGCCCATGATCGTCGAGCTGGGAGCCCGGCAGCGCGGCCGCATCCTGTCGCCCGTCCGGGCGGCGGCGCCCCGCCGTGCCCTGCCCCGCTCCCTGACGGTGATGATCCTGCTGGCGGTGCTGCCCCTGTTCGGGCAGAGCTTCCATTATCTGGTCGATGTCCCGCCGCTCTACGCCCTGTCGAAAAGCTGGCCGGTCCTGACCATTCCGCTCGCCGTCTACGCGTTGGCGCAGATCGAGCTGCCGTTCAAGTCGCTGTGCATCGCCCTGCTCGCCTATCTCGTGGCGATCACCCCGGCGGTGTCCATGGTCCAGCTCGGCAACGGGCTGACCGACGCGATGGCGACCACGGTCAAGGTCTGGCCCTTCGCCTATTATTTCTCGCTCGCGGCCCTGCTGACGCTGCTGCGCCCGACGCTGCCGCAGGTGCGCGGCGCGCTGATCGCGCTCGGCGCCGGCACCTTCGTCATCATGCTCGCTCTGTGGCTGGTCGTCCCGCCGGAGGCCTACGCCACCGACCCGCTGAAGAGCAAGCTGCTGATGTACGACGTCGAGCGCGGCCCCCGCATCTTCATGCCGATGTTCTTCGGCGTGCTGTTCCTCTTCTACCTGTCCCGGCGGTTCTGCGCGTACCGGGAATGGTGGACCATCCCGCTGCTGCTGGTCGGGCTGCTGCTGATGGTGCTGATCTACAAGCAGCGCACGGCTCTGGGCAGCGTGGTCCTGGTGGTCGGCTTCGCCATGATCACCTCGGCGCGCGGCTGGTGGCGAATCCTGGCGGTCGGCATGGCCCTGCTGGCGACCGTCGTCCTGGCCGCCGTCTACAGCGCGGATCTCGCCAGCCGGGCCGAGCAGATGCTCGGCGCCTCCCTGTCGATCCGCCAGAACTCCATCGTCCTGGCGCTCGACTTCCTGGAGGTGACGCCGTTGCGCTGGCTGCTGGGGGTGGGCGCCATCACCCGCTTCAGCAACGTGACCCTGGCGGACATCCTGGGCAACAATCAATTCTATCTCGCCGACATCGGCTGGATCGGCGTCGTCTTCGAGTACGGCGTCATCGGCGCGGTGCTGATCGCGGCCTTCTACGTCGCGGCGCTGCGCACCGCCCGCAGGACGGCCACCGGCGACGATCCCATGACCCAGGCGCTGGGCGATTACGTCCTGTTCGCCCTGGCGACCTCCACCATCTACTCCGTCGTCTTCACGCCCGGCGAGGTCGCCAGCGTGATGGCGCTCGCCCTCTTCTGGCGCAACGCCCGCCGGCAGGCCGGCGCCCAGCGCCCCCTTCCCCCGCCGAAACGCCCGGTCTTCAGCGTGGGAAGACCATGACCGCCGCCACCGCCTCCGCATCCCCGGCCATCGTCCGCCGCCGGCCGGCCCATCCGGGTTTCCGTGGCGGACGGTTGAAGGCGATGGGCTATCGCTTCTGCCGCCTTGAACAGGGCCAGGAAACCGCAAGGCGCGCGCAACGGGATTGTTGGACAGTGGCTTTCTGAAATTCGACAAAATGCGACAAACTCGGAGGGATTTCTTGTGACTCTTTGTCGAAATTTATCGCGCCGACGATGGAAATGCTGTCTTAAGCCATTTTAGATAGTATGTTAGTGTTAGGACACCATGACATCTCAACCCATGATAGCGCCGTCATCGCCGTTGCACCGTTATGTCCAGGGTGGCCATCGCCGCGTGGACGGCTGGCTGTCGCGCCTGGACGCCGGTCTGATCGCCACGGTCGGCGTCTGGCAGAGCGCCGAGGGCGTGACGGGGAGCGTCGGCGAGATCGGCGTCCACCATGGCCGGCTGTTCATCCTGCTGGCGCTGGTGCGCAAAGCGGGTGAGCGGGCCTTCGCCATCGATCTGTTCGACGACCAGCAGTTCAACGTCGACCAGTCGGGGCAAGGCGACGAGACGGCCTTCCGCAGCAACCTCGTCCGCTTCGGGATCGAGCCGGCGTCGGTCGAGGTCGTCAAGGGCAACTCCCTGGCCCTGTCCTGGAGCGGCCTCGCCGACCGGCTGGGTCCCGCGGTCCGCCTGTTCAGCATCGATGGCGGCCACACCGCCGACATCACCCGCCACGACCTGGGCATCGCCGACGACAGCCTGGGCGACGGCGGGGTGATCGTTCTCGACGACTACTTCAACCCGGAATTCCCCGCCGTGTCGGAGGGCATGTGCCGCTTCATGGCCGATCGGCCGGGAGCCCTCGCGCCCTTCGCCATCGGCGACAACAAGCTGCTCCTGGCCCGCCCGGATTGGGCCGAGCGCTACCGCGCCATGCTGGTCGGCGCGATGCCGTCGCGCCATTTCGTGCGGGACACCGAACTGTTCGGCCGGCCCGTCACCGTGTTCCGCACGCCGCGGACGCCGATGCAGCTCATCCGGCAGACCGGCCTGACCCGCCGGCTTCGCTCCCATCCGCTGGGACAGGCGCTGAAGCCGATCATCCGCCGCTTCGTGCAGGGGTAAAGAGACCACCATGCGCGACGACGTGCAGGTCCGTTTTCCGGCCGAGGAGCGAAGCGCCGTTCCGGACCCTGCCGCGTCGCCGCCGGCCGCCGCGCCAGATGCCGAGCCGGAGGGTGAGCCGGACATCGCGCCACCCCCCAGCGACTTCGCCGGTGCGCGGGATGGCTGGCTGCACTGGACCCACGGACTGGTCAACCGGCTGGTGAAGGGGACGGACGGGCTCCTCCTGACGCTCGCCGGCCTGGCCGCCTGGGCCGCCTGGGCCGCCCGGACGGACGAGACGTCGCTCGACGACGGGCGCCTGCTCATCCAGGCGGTCATCTTCACGGCCGTCACGCTGGGCGTCTATCTGCGCACCATGACCACCATCGGCGCCTACCGTGTCGAAAACTACCGGCACTGGGGGAAGTCGCTGCTGGACGTGGTCGGCGGCCTGCTGCCGGCCGGAACCGTCCTCTCCCTGCTCGTCTGGGCCTTCCTGCCGGAGGTCGGTCCGTCGGACATGCTCGCCCTGTGGGGCGGGACGGCGCTCGCTTGTATCGGGGCGGGCCGCGTGTTGGCGGCGCAGGGCGTGCGCCTTCTGGAGGAGCGCGGGGTGCTGCGCCGCCGGGTCGTCATCCTGGGCGCGACCGACGTGGCGGAGCGGATGGTCGCTCATCTGGCCCTGCCGGAGCACCGGGCGAACTACAGCATCCTCGGCCTGTTCGACGACCGCGACGCCGACCGCCGGCCGGCGTCCCTGGCCGGCCTGCCGGTGTCCGGCGACCTGACGGACTTCAAGCGCTTCCTGCCGGACAACCGCGTCGACATGGTCGTCATCGCCCTGCCCTGGCGGGCGGCGATGCGCATCCACAGCCTGCGCATGCAGCTTCAGATGATCTCCCTCGACATCCTGATTCCGCTGGACGAGGAGAGCATCCGGCTGCGGCTCGCCAACCTGCGGCACATCGGCGACATCCCGGCCCTGCTGGTGATGCGGCAGCCGCTGCGCGGCATGCAGATCATCGTGAAGCGGATCGAGGACGTCGTCGTCGCCGGCCTCGGCCTGCTCGTCGCCTCGCCCTTCATGCTGGCCGCGGCCATCGCGGTCCGCCTGGATTCGCCGGGGCCGATCATCTTCCGGCAGACCCGCGTGGGCTTCAACAACCGCCCCTTCACGATGCTGAAGTTCCGCACGATGAAGGTGGACGACAGCGACGACGGCGCCGTCGGCACCAGCCGCGACAACCCGCGCATCACCCGCGTCGGCCGCTTCCTCCGCCGCACGAGCATCGACGAATTGCCCCAGCTCTTCAACGTGCTGGCCGGCGACATGTCGGTGGTCGGCCCGCGCGCCCATGTCCCGAACATGCGGGTCGGCAACCAGCGTTACGCCGAGGTGGCGCGCGAATACGCGGCGCGCAGCCGCGTCAAGCCGGGGATCACCGGCTGGGCCCAGATCAACGGCATGCGCGGCGGCATCCACACGGTCGAGAAGGCGCGCGTCGGGGTTGACATGGACATCCACTATATCGAGAACTGGTCGCTATGGCTCGATGCGAAGATCATCATCAGCACCGTGACCACCGGCCTGTTCGGACGCGACGTCTTCTAGGCGCCCTGGCCCTCGCCGCGGGTCTGCTGGCGGGTGGCCTGTCGGATGCGAAAGCGGACGGGCTGCCGGCGCGTCCCCTGCTCGTCTATCACGACAGCTGGTACGAGCGCCCGGCCACCGGCCCGGCCGCGACAACGCTGGCGACGCTCCCCGGCTACATGAATCTGGTCGCCCTGTCCTTCGTCCGGCCGGACGCCTCCTATCCCGGCCGCCTCGACCTCAAGGGGACCGGCCTGCAGTACGGCTTTTCGGGCACGGTGCTGAGGGACGCCATCGCGCTGTTGAAGCGGCGCCAGCCGGACACCCGCGTGCTGCTCGCCGTCGGTGGCGCCAACTACGCGAACTGGGATGGGCTGAACCTCGACGCCCTCGTCCGTCTGGTCAAGGATCTCGGCGCCGACGGGATCGATCTGGATTTCGAGCCGGTGTCCCCCGGCTGCTCGGTCCGGGGGCAGGTGCGCTGCCTGTCCGATGCGGCGTGGCAGGATCTGGTCCCGCGCTTCCGCGCCGCCTTCCCGCGCCCCCTGTTGCTAACCGTGCCGGGCTGGAGCATCGGGGCCTATGGCGAGGGCGCGTTCCGGGACGCCCAGCCGCGTGGCCCACACACCGGATCGATGCTCAACCTGCTGCGCTCCCCGCAGGCGGCGGCGATCGACCTCGTCGCCATCATGGCCTATGAGGGCGGCCCCACCTTCGATCCCTGGCAGGCCTGGCAGGCCTACCGGCAAGTCTGGAAGGGGCCGCTCGCCCTCGGCGTCCAGGTGCCGCCGAGCCAGCTCGGCGGGCCGACCTACACGGTGCCGCTGGCGGAACAGCTCGCCCGGAACGTCGCGCAGGACCCGCTGGGCGGCATGATGCTCTACCCGCTCCTCGGGCGTCCGCCCGGCACGGTCGGGCCGGACAATCCCGACGGCCGCCTGCTGGCCCAGGCGCTGTGCCGCGGGCTGGGCCTCGACGGCTGCGCCGAGGCGCTGCGCTGAGCGGCCCGCCGCCTTTCAACCCTCCCAGCGGTGGGACAGCACGAAGCTGTAGCGCTCAGGGCGGACGTGGAAGACGGCGTGATCCGCGCAGGCGCCGTCCGCGAAGACGGAGCGCCGGATCATCACCAGCACCGGCATCCCCGCCGCCCCGCCGAGCGGTTCGGCGATGGACACGCTGGCCGCCTCGGCCTTGACCTCGACATCGGCGCCGACCACCGGTTTGCCCGTCACCTCCTTCAGGATGGCGTAGATCGGCTTCTCCCCGACCGACGCCCAATCGACGCCCGCCAGCTCCGAAGACAGCAGGCTGCGCCCCAGCGCCACCGGCTCCCCATCCACCAGATGCAGGCGGCGCACCTCCAGGCAGCGCGGACCGAACGCGTCCGTCAGGTCCGGCGGCGTGACGGTCAGGCCCGCCGAAAGAGGGCGCATGCTGGCGTTCAGCCCCTGGAGGCGCAGCGATTCGTGGAAGCTGCGCAGCCGGTCCAGCGGGTGGCGGACCCGCTTGCCCGCCGTGAAGGTCCCCTTGCCCTTGCGCCGTTCGATCAGCCCTTCCGCCTCCAGCCGGTCGAGCGCGAGGCGGACCGTCACCCGGCTGACCGCGAAGCGGATGCCGATCTCGCTCTCGCTCGGCAGGCGGCCCGACGGTTCGAACCGGCCCGCCGCGATCTCCTCGCGCAGACGGTCGGCGATCTGCCGGTAGAGGGCCGTCGCGTTTTCCCGCACCAAACTGTCCCGCACCAAACCGTCCCTCTTCGGGGCCACCGTCCCCTCCCCGCTTCCGGCGAATCCGTCCGCGCCTTGATGCCACCGGAGTCCGGCCGGCTCAAGCGCGCCGATCCTCCCCGAACGCGCCTTCATCCGGTGGGACGCCCTACATGTCTTATATTGTATCATCAAACTTGTTATGCAATGTATTACCCGTCGCGGTGCGCCGCCCCCTTTGCCCGAGGTCCCGTCCCATGAGCGATCCCGTCCCCGCCGGCCACATCGCCCCCGCCGGCCTTTACGAGCGGAACAAGGCCCGCCCCTTCCTCGGGTCAACCGCCTGCTCCCACCGGCGGCTGGTGGCCGGCGAATGGACCGAGGTGACGCTGGTCTACGAGGTCGGCGGGTCGGGTCTCGCCGACGGGGCGGGGATCAAGCTGGCGATGAAGTTCTATTCGGACTGGGCGCTGTTCCAGACCAGCGACCCCACGGCGGCCAACTTCGTCTCCGCCGAGTATGAGGCCGGTCCGCTGGTTCCGGGGCAGAGCCCGGCGACCGTGCAGGCGCTGAAGGTGCGCTTCGACCAGAAGGGGCACGAGCGGCCCTACCAGAAGGCCATCGTCATCGACGTGATCGACGGCTACCTGAATCCCGGCGACCGCATCGCGATCCGGCTGGGCGACCGGCGCCAGGGCGGACCGGGCACGCGGGTGCAGACCTTCGTCGAGCAGGGCTTCCGCTTCCGCGTCTTCATCGACCCGCTGGGCAGCCAGAAATACGCGGAGGTGCCGGGCGACTGCGTGATCGACATCGTGCCGGGCGTTCCCGCCGCCCTGCGGCTGGTCGCGCCGCGCCTGACCGCCCCCGGCCCGGCGTCGCTGCTGCTGCGCGCCGACGACGCCTGGGGCAACTGCTGCCTCGACGCCTCGCTGGACGCCACCCTCACCATCACCGGGCCGGACGGAAAAAGCGCGCGTGCGGTCGCGCTGGCCCCCGACCCGCGGGCGAACGGCTGGCTGGTCCGGCGCGAGGCGCTCGACCTCGGCGCCGGGGAGTGGCGGATCGCCGCGACGGCGCCGGGCCTCGCCCCCGCCGAAGCCTTCATCACCGCGGAGGACGGGGCGCCGCGCGCCGTCTACGCCGACCTGCACGTCCATTCCAACGACACGGTGGGCACCAACGACACCGCCTACAACCTGTCCTACGGGCGCGACGTGGCTGGGCTGGACGTTCTGGGCTACACCGCCAACGACTTCAACGTGACGGAGCGCGCCTGGACCGAGGCGGTCGGCCTGATCGACCGCTACAACGAGCCGGGCCGCTTCGTCTGCTACCCCGGCACGGAGTGGTGCGGCAACTCCGCGGCGGGCGGCGACCACAACGTGATCTTCCTGCGCGACGGCCAGCCGCGCTTCCCGGCGGACGGGCGGGGCCAGCCGGTGCGCTCCTTCGAGTGGAACGAGTCGACCCGCGGCGCGCTGCGTCCCGGCGCCTGGCCGCTCGATGACCTCTACGCCGCGTATCAGGACGACCCGGAGGGCCATCTGCTGATCCCCCATGTCGGCGGGCGGCGCTGCAACCTCGACTGGCACCACCCGGAGCTGGAGCGGCTGATCGAGATCGGCTCGGCCTGGGGCCAGTTCCACTGGGTCTACGCGGAGGCGCTGGCCCGCGGCTACCGGCTCGGCGCCTCGGCGAGCAGCGACGAGCATCAGGGGCGTTGCGGCGGCGGGGCCCCGGCGACCGCGGTGTTCGGGGCGCGCGGCGGGCTGACCGGCGTCTTCGCCGACCGGCTGGACCGCGCGTCGGTGGGCCAAGCGCTGCGGGCGCGGCGGACCTTCGCGACAACCGGGGAGCGCAGCGTCGCCACGCTCCGGCTGGGCGACCGCTGGATGGGCGAAGTCGTGCAGGCCGGCGCCGGGGACGCGCTGGACTACCGCCTGCTCGGCGACCGCGGGTGGGAGAGCCTGCGCCTGTTCGACGGCGACCGGCTGGTCTGGGAGCGCGACCTTCACCGTGAACTGGGCCTGTCGGAGACGAAGATCCGCCTGCGGCTGGGCGGCGCCCGCATCAAGGACCGCTACCGCGGCGCCTATTGGGACGGCGGGATCACCATCACCGGCGCCGCCGTGCAGCGGGTCGAGCCCTTCGGCTTCGACCATCCGGAGCAGGGCTGCTGGCGCCGCGACGCGACCACCGTCGCCATCCGCACCGTCACCCACGGCGACAGCGACGGCGTGGAACTGGCGCTGTCGCGACTGGCCGGCGCGCGCATCCAGGTGCGTCTCGCCATCGGCACCTACGTGAAGGTCGGCAACCCGCTGACCCCGCCGCCCAACCCGCACGCCCCGGAGGCGGTTCTGGACATCGACGGCGATGCGTTGCTGGCCGACGCGGACGCCGGACGGGTCACACGGGTGCTGCCCGGCACGGAACTGGAGGTGACGGTGGAACGGGTCACCGAGGCGCCGCTGCCCCGCGATCTCGCCGGGCGCATCCCGCTCGCCGACCTCGCCCTCGCCCCGGGCCACGAGCATCCGCTGTTCCTGACCGCGCGCCAGCGCGACCAGTCGCGGGTCTGGACCTCGGCCCTGTTCCTGACGCCGTGAGCCGGTCGCCCGGCCCCTTGCCAAGTCCGCAGTGGCGGGACGGAGGGCGTCCGGGTATAGGGTCGCCCTGACGACGCCCCGCCCTGTCCCGGACGGCGGGGCACAGCCACGGGAAGACCGGTGACCAGGGAGCGCAGGCGGGCAACGGCGGTGGAGGTGGCCAAGCTGGCCGGGGTGTCGCAGTCGGCGGTCTCGCGCTGCTTCACCGACGGGGCCAGCGTCTCGCCGCAGATGCGCGCCCGCGTCCTGGCGGCGGCGGAGCGTCTGGCCTACCGCCCGAACGCCATCGCGCGCAGCCTGACAACCCAGCGCACCAACCTCGTCGGCGTCGTCATGGGCGACCTCGACGGCCCGTTCCAGCCCTACCTGTTCGAAGCGCTGACGCGCGGGCTGGCGACTCTCGGCAAGCAGCCGCTGCTGCTGCGCGGCGACCCGGCGGACGGTCTGGGCGGCGCCTCGATGGCGGCGCTGGACTATCAGGTCGACGCCGTCATCGTCACCGCGGGAAGCGTGTCCCCCGCCACCGTGCGCGCGGTGATGGAGCTGGGGGCGCCGCTGCTCCTCTACGGGCGGGCGGTGGAGCAGGACGGGGTGGACAGCATCTGCTGCGACAACCGGCTGGGCGCCGCGCTGGTCGCCGAGGCGCTGGTCGCCGCCGGGCACCGGCGGATCGCCTATCTGGCGGGCCGCCCCACCGCCTTCTCCGAACAGGAGCGCAACGCCGCCTTCCGCGCGGCGCTGGACGGGCTGGGCGTGCCGCTGGCAGCACTGGGACAGGGCGACTACGGCTACGACAGCGGATACCGCGAGGCGCTGCGGCTGCTCGGCGGCGATCCGCGGCCGGACGCCCTCTTCTGCGGCAACGACGTCATGGCCTTCGGCGCGCTGGACGCGGCGCGCACCGCGCTCGGCCTACGGGTGCCGGAGGATGTCTCGATCATCGGGTTCGACGACGTGCCGATGGCCGCCTGGCCAAGCTTCGCCCTGACAACCGTCCACAACCCGGTGGACGGCATCGTGACGACCCTGATGGGCATGCTGGAGCGCCGCCTCGCCGAGCCGGAGGCCGGGCCGGTCCTGCACCGTCCGGCCCCCCGGCTGGTGCGCCGGGGGTCGGCCCGGCTGTAGTCTCCGGCGGTGGAAAGGAGGCTCAGCGGGGCGGCCCCACCGCTTTGTCCAGCGCCTGGGCCAGCGCCGCGTCGTCGTAGGGCTTCGGCAGGTGGACGCCGCCATCGGGCGCCCGGTCGGCCCCCGACGCGAAGACGACCGGCAGCGCCGGATGGCGTTTGCGAAGCGCGGCGGCCAGTTTCTCGCCCGACATCCCCGGCAGGCTGATGTCCGTCAGCAGCGCATCGACGGGCTGCGTCTCGGCGATCGACAAGGCCTCCTCGGCGTTGCCCGCCTCGACGACCGAATGGCCGAGCCCGGTCAGCATCTCCACCGTGACAAGACGGATCAGCGCATCGTCCTCCACCAGAAGCACGCGCAGGCCCTGACGGCCGGCCACCGGCGCCGGCGCGGGCTCGGCGGACGGCCTCGGTGCCGCCCCCAGGCCTCCGGACGTCCCTTTCGCCCTCTGCTGCTGGTTGCGCAGGACATGCCGGACTTTGCGGGCCAGCGCCTCGCGGGTGTAGGGCTTGCTCAGCAGCTCGACGCCGAGATCAAGCCGTCCGCCGTGCACGATCGCGTTCTCGGTGTAGCCCGAGGTGAACAGGACCGCGATCCCCGGCAACCGTTCCTTCGCGCGGCGCGCCAACTCGGGGCTGCGCAGCGGTCCCGGCATGACGACGTCGGTGAACAGCAGGTCGATCGGCACGCCGCTTTCCACGATGGCCAGCGCGCTCTGCGCATCCCGCGCCTTGAGCACGCGGTAGCCGAGATCGGACATCATCTCGACCACGGTCGCGCGCACGTCGTCGTCGTCCTCGACCACCAGCACGGTTTCCGACCCGCCCGTCTCCGGCCCGTTGTCGATCACCGTCACGACGTCCTCGGCCTGATGCGCGCGGGGCAGATACAGGCGGACCGTGGTGCCCTGGCCGGGCTCGCTGTAGATCTTGACGTGCCCGCCCGACTGCTTGACGAAGCCGTAGACCATGCTGAGGCCGAGGCCGGTGCCCTGCCCCTCCGGCTTGGTCGTGAAGAACGGCTCGAAGACGTGATCCAGCACGTCCGGCGGAATGCCGCAGCCGGTGTCCGTCACCGCCAGCATGACATACTGGCCGGGCGTCACCTCAGCGTGCCGGGCGGCGTAGGGATCGTCGAGGAAGGCGTTGCCGGCCTCGATGGTCAGCCGTCCATGGCCGTTCATGGCATCGCGGGCGTTGATCGCCAGATTGAGCAGCGCGTTCTCGACCTGGCTCTCGTCGGCGAAGGTGGTCCACAGGCCGCCCACGATCACGGTCTCGATCTCGACGCCCTCGCCGAGCACGCGGCGCAGCATCTCGTCGAGGCCCCGGACGAGCCGGCCCAGATTGACCACGCGGGGGGCCAGGGGCTGGCGGCGGCCGAAGGCGAGGAGCTGGGCGACCAGCTTCGATCCCCGGCTGACGCCGCTCAGCGCGTTCCGCAGACGCTGCTCGGCGCGGTCGTTCCCCGCGACATCCTTCGCCAGGAGCTGGAGGTTGCCGGAGATCACCTGGAGAAGATTGTTGAAGTCGTGCGCCACCCCGCCGGTCAGCTTGCCGACCGCGTCCATTTTCTGGGCCTGGCGAAGCTGCGCCTCGGCCTGTTCCCGTTCGGCGATGACCGAGGCGATGCGCTGCTCCAGCAGATCGTTGAGCCGCTTCTGGGCGTCCTCGACCTCCTTGCGCTCCGTGATGTCGATCACCGAACCGATGTAGCCGAGGAACCCGCCGTCGGGGTCGAAGCGGGGGGCGGCGGCGTCGATCGCCCAGCGGTAGACCCCGTCGGTCCGCCGCAGCCGGTATTCCAGGCGGAACGCCTCCCCCTTGGCATTGGCGGCCAGGAACACGTCCTCGGCGGCCTGCCGGTCGTCGGGATGAATGGCGTCCAGCCACCCGAAACCCAGCCCCGTGTCGGGGGTCTGGCCGGTGAACTCGTACCAGGACTTGTTGAGATAGGTGCAGGAGGCGTCGAGTTCGGTGACCCAGACCATCACCGGGGCGTGGTCGGCGAGGTTCCGGAAGCGCGCCTCGCTCTCGCGCAGCGCGTTGTCCGCTTCGCGGCGCAGGCGCACCATGGCCAGGGCGGTGTCGACGCGGGCGATCAGCTCGCGCGCCGAGAACGGCTTGACCAGATAATCGTCGGCGCCGGCCGACAGACCCTCGACGCTCGCCTCCTCGCCGGCGCGGGCCGACAGCAGGATGACCGGCAGGTCGCGCAGGTCGGCGTCCTCGCGGATCGCCCGCAGCAGGCCGAAGCCGTCCAGCACGGGCATCATGATGTCGGTCAGCACGAGATCCGGACGGTTCGCGCGCAGCGCCGCCAGGGCGGCCTGACCATCGGGCACCGCCTCGACGGTGTAGCGGCCATTCAGCAGGCGGCTCACATAATCGCGCATGTCCGCGTTGTCGTCGGCCAGCAGCAGGCGCGGACACTCGCCCGTCTCCCGCGCCGCCATCGTCTCGGCGGCGCCGATGAACGGAGCCGGCGCTTCTCCTTCGGCGGCGGCCTCCGTCCCGGGCAGCCAGCGCAGCGCCTCCTCGACGAAGGTCTGCGTGCGCGCACCGCCCGGCGCGCCGGTCGGCTCCGACAGGATGCGCTCCTGCGGCAGGTGGGCGGTGCCGAACGGAAGGACGATGATGAAGGCCGACCCGCGCTCCGGCGCGCTCTCGACCCGGATCGTCCCGCCATGCAGCTTGACGAGTTCCTGGACGAGGGCGAGACCGATGCCGGTGCCCTCGTGGCTGCGCCCCCGCGCGCCTTCGACCCGGTGGAAGCGCTCGAACAGGCGCGGCAGTTCGGATTCGAGGATGCCGGTTCCGGAATCGCGCACCACCAGCTCGGCCCCCCCGGCGACCGGCCTCAGGGACACCGCGATTCCGCCTTCGAAGGTGAACTTGAAGGCGTTCGACAACAGGTTGAGGACGACCGTCTCCCACATGTTGCGGTCGACGTGGATCGGCGCGGGCAGCGGCGGGCAATCGACGGTGAGGCTCAGCCCGGCCCTCTCGCAGGCCGAGCGGAAGCCGCTCGCCAGCTCGGCCGTGTAGGAGGCGAGGTCGGTCGGCTCGTAGCGCGCCTGGGTCCGTCCGGCCTCGATGCGCGAGAAGTCCAGGAGCGCGTTGACGAGCTTGAGCAGGCGCTGACCGTTGCGATGGACCACCATCAGGTCCTCGCGATGGTCCGGCATACGCTCCGGCTCGGCCTGCAGCACCTCCTCCAGCGGCCCCAGCATCAGGGTCAGCGGCGTGCGGAACTCGTGGCTGATGTTGGAGAAGAACACCGTCTTGGCGCGGTCGATCTCGGCCAGCATCTCAGCCCGTTTGCGTTCGGCCTCGTAGGTCTGGACGTTGGTGATGGCCGCGGCGATCTGCCCCGCCACCAGCCCTAGGAAGCGCCGGTAATCGTCGTCGAACAGGCGGAACGGGTTCAGCCCGACGACGAGAAGGCCGGCCCGGCCCGTCTCGCCGCTGGCCGGAATCGGGATGGCGGCGGCCTGGGCGGGCGGGCGACGCCAGACGCCGGGCGGCAGGTCGGCGCCGAACGCTGCCGCCAGATCGCCGACCACCACCGGGTCGTGGAGCGTCGGGGTGAACGGCCACACCGACGTGCCGTCCACCGCCAGCGCCTCCGGAGCCGCGGGGTGGCCGCGCTCGATGCCGCAGGACCCGGCGAGGACCGCGCTGGCGCCGTCGGACTCGGCCACGTAGAGCAGCGCGAAGGGCAGGTCCCGCGGGTTGGTGGCGAGCGCCTGGGCGCTGCGCTCGCACACCTCCGGCAGGGTCCGGGCGTCGGCGGTGCCGGCCGCCAGATCGCGCAGCAGGGTGAGCTGCCGTTCGCTGATGATCCGCTGCGTGTCGTCGGTGTTGGCGCAGATGATGCCGCCGGGGCTGCCGTCGTCGTCGGGGACCGGGCTGTAGGAGAAGGTGTAGTAGGTCTCCTCCGGATAACCGTTGCGCTCCATGAGAAGGAGCTGCCCCTCGACGTAGGTCCCCTCGTCCCCCGTCATGGCGGTCGCCAGCATCGGGCCGATGTCGCCCCAGATCTCCCGCCAGACGACCGACGTCGGGCGGCCGAGCGCCCAGGGATGCTTGCCGCCGATGATCGACTTGTAGGGATCGTTGTAGAGATAGATCAGGTCCCGGCCCCAGCCGATCCAGATGGGCTGGCGGGAAGTCAGCATGATCCGCACCGCGGTCTTCAGGCTGCGCGGCCAGTCCTCGGGAGGGCCGAGCGCCGTCGACGCCCAGTCGAACGCGCGCATCTGCGCCCCCATCTCGCCGCCGCTGGCGAGGAATTCGGGAGCGGCGGAGATGTCGGTCTCGTTGGACATGCGCAGACGTCCCGTCCTTCCTGTTCTCATTCCCCCTACAACAGGGGCATGGCCATTGGTGCACAAGCGGGACGCCACTTTAAGCTGATCGGGGCCGTGGCTGCGAGAAACGATTTGATAGCCCAATGGCCATAGGCCGACGCTCCAGGCCGGGATGGACCGGAGGATTTCAGACTGTTCTCCTGCAATCAGAGGGGGGCCGCCTTGAAAATCGGCAGCGGGCGATCCTGTCGCCGCTCAGGCGAAGCGCTTCGCTCCGGCGACGCACAGCACGATCAGCCCGGTCACGGCGATCATGCTCCAGGCCACCGGCTCGTTCAGCAGGAGACCCGCCAGCGTCAGCCCGAAAAAGGGCTGGAGAAGCTGCAACTGCCCGACGCCGGCGATGCCGCCGAGCGCGAGCCCCCGGTACCAGAAGATGAAGCCGACCAGCATGCTGAAGACGGAGACGTAGGCCAGGCCGATCCAGGCCGGGGCGTCGATGCCCGCCCAGGCGTCCGGCATCGTCGCGAGCGCCACGCCAGCCATCACCGGCGTCGTCAGCACGAGCGCCCAGGAAATCACCTGCCAGCCGCCGAGGCGGCGCGACAGCACCGCGCCCTCGGCGTAGCCCAGCCCGCAGAGCAGGACGGCCGCCACCATCAGCCCGGCACCGGTGAGCGACGCGCCGCCGCCCTGGGCCAGGGCGAAGCCGACCACGGCGAGGCTGCCCAGGACCGAGAACAGCCAGAAGACCGGCTTCGGCCGCTCCCGGCCGCGCAGAACGCCGAACAGGGCGGTGGACAGCGGCAGAAGACCGATGAAGACGATGGAGTGCGCGGAGGTGATGTGCCGGAGCGCCAGCGCGGTGAGCAGCGGGAAGCCGACGACCACGCCGAGCGCCACCACCGCGAGCGGCGCGAGGTCGCCCCGCCGCGGGCGGGCCTGCCGCAGCACGGCCAGCAGGGCGGCCGCCAGCACGGCGGCGATCAGCGCCCGCGCCGAGGTCAGGAACAGGGGCGTGAAGCTGCCGACCGCGACGCGCGTCGCCGGCAACGACCCGCTGAAGATGAGCACGCCCAGCAACCCGCTGCCCCAACCCGCCGTCGCCCACCGCATCCCCTGCTCCTGTTCGATCCCATGCCCGTCGGGGGACGAGCCTAGCGCGGCGGGCGCTGGCGGAGACAGTCACGGACCCATACAATCGCACCGAACTGTATTGGTACCGGGTGCGGTACACTTGCCGAAGGTGGCGTGATGACGAACCGAACGGGCACGCGGACGGTCGAGGTGATGGAGGCGATCCGCCAGAGGATGGCGGACCGCCGGCTGTCGCCGGGGGACCGGCTGCCCTCCATCCGCCGCTTCGCCGCGACCATGGGCGTGTCGCCGTCCACCGTGGTGGAGGCCTACGACCGTCTCGCCGCGGACGGCGTGATCCGCTCGCGGCCCGGCTCCGGCTTCTACGTGTCCGGCGCCCTGCCGCCGCTCGCCCTGGCCGAGGCCGAACCGCGCCGCGACCGGGCCATCGATCCCTTCTGGGTGTCCCGCCAGTCGCTCGACGCCGGTGCGGAGATGCTGAAGCCCGGCTGCGGGTGGCTGCCGGCGGACTGGATGCCCAACGCCGCTTTGCGCCGCGCCCTGCGCCGCCTCGCCCACGCCGACGACGCCGTTCTGGCCGATTACGGCAGCACGCGCGGCTCGCTCGCCCTGCGCCGGTTGCTGGCCCGGCAGTTCGCGGAGGAGGGACTTGCCGTGGCGGCCGACCAGATTCTGCTGACCGGGTCGGGAACCCAGGCGATCGACCTGATCTGCCGTTTCCTGCTGCGCCCCGGCGACGCCGTGCTGGTCGACGACCCCTGCTACTTCAACTTCCAGGCCCTGCTGCGCGCCCATCAGGTCCGCATCATCGGCGTTCCCTACACGCGGAGCGGTCCGGACACCGCGCTCTTCGCCGCGGCGCTGGCCGAGCATCAGCCCCGCCTCTACATCACCAACGCGGCGCTCCACAACCCGACCGGCGCCACGATGTCGCCGCAGACGGCGCACCGGCTGCTCAAGGCCGCCGCCGCCCACGACGTCACCATCGTCGAGGACGACATCTTCGCCGGTTTCGAGCCGGACCCCTCGCCGCGCCTCGCCGTCCTCGACGGGCTGGCCCAGGTCATCCGGATCGGCAGCTTCTCCAAGACGCTCTCCGCCTCGGTCCGCTGCGGCTTCCTCGCGGCACGGCCGGATTGGGTGGAGGCTCTGGTCGATCTGCAGGTCGCGACGAATTTCGGCGGTCCCAGCCCGGTCGCCGCCGAACTCGTCCTCGCGACCCTCGGCGACGGCGGCCACCGCAAGCATCTCGACGGCCTCCGCCGCCGTCTGACCCGGCTGCGGCGCGAGATGGCGGACCGGCTGGCGGCCATCGGCCTGCAGCCCTGGCTGATGCCGCGCGGCGGCTTCTACCTCTGGTGCGGCCTGCCGGACGGCCGGGATGCGGCGGCCGTCGCGCGGGCGGCGCTGGACGAACAGGTGGTCCTCGCCCCCGGCAACGTCTTCAGCGTCGGCCAGTCCGCCGCCGGCTTCCTGCGCTTCAACGTCGCCCAGATGGGCGACCCGCGCGTCTTCGAGGTTCTGAGGCGCGCCGTGGCGGCGAACGAACCGTAATCAGCGTGGCGTGTCCTCCCCTCCGGCCATGGCGTCCTCGCCGGACGCCTTGCGCGGCCACAGCCCCGAGAGCAGCAGCAGCCCGACACCGCCGGTGATGCCGATGTCGGCGACGTTGAAGGTCGGCCAGTGCCAGCCGAAGGCGTGGAGGTCGATGAAGTCGGTGACGGCACCCTGGCGGAGGCGGTCGACGATGTTGCCCACCGCGCCGCCCGCGATCGCGCCGAAGCTCGCCGCCTCGGCGCGGCTGTCCGAGCGGGCCGCCCAGACCACGAGGACCGCGACGACGAGCAGCGCCGCTCCGGACAGCAGCCAGGGGCCGTAGACGCTGTCGTTCTCCAGCAGACCGAAGCTGACGCCGGTGTTGAAGCCGAGCACGACATTCAGGAAGGGCGTGACCTCGATCAGCCGCGGCGGGTCCAAAAGCTGTTCCAGTGCGACCCATTTGGTGAGTTGGTCGAGGACCAGGACCGCGGCGCCGATGGCGCCCGCCAATTTCAAACCGGCGGATCTCAAACCAGCGGATGGGGCCGCCCATGGCAAACGCATGTCGTTCTCCTTCAGAGCGCCGGCGCCGGGCTCGCACCGGTGCGGCGGAGCAGGCGCAGCGCGTTGAGCGTGACGAGGATGGTGGCCCCGGTGTCCGCTAGGATGGCCAGCCACAGGTCGGTGATACCGAACAGGGTCGTCACCAGGAAGATAGCCTTCAGGCCGAGCGCGAAGGCGACGTTCTGGTGGATGTTGGCGAGCGTCGCCCGCGACAGGGTGACGAGGTCGGCCACCCCCTCGACGCGGTTGCCCAGCAGGGCGGCGTCGGCGGTCTCCAGCGCGACATCGGTGCCGCCGCCCATGGCGATGCCGACGTCGGCGGCGGCCAGGGCCGGACCGTCGTTGATGCCGTCGCCGATCATCGCCACCGTCCCCTGCCCTCTCAGGCCGGCGATGGCGCGCAGCTTGTCCTCCGGCAGCAGTTCGGCCTCGACCTCCAGCCCGAGCGTCCGGGCGACCGCCTGTCCGGTGCGGCGGTTGTCGCCGGTCAGCATGACGCTGCGCACGCCGAGCCCGCGCAACGCGGCGATCCCCCGCGCGGCGTCGGGCCGCGGCTCGTCGCGCAGCGCCAGGAGCCCGACGGGCCGGCCGTCCGCCAGGACCACGGCGACCGTCTTGCCCTCCTCCTCGAAGGCGGCGACGGTGTCGGCGGGCACGGACCCGGCGCCGGCCCGCACGACGGCGTGGCGGGGGGAGCCGACCTCGATCAGGCGCCCGCCGACCACCGCCTGCACCGCCCGCCCCGGAACGGCCTTGCGGTCGCGGGCCGGGCGCAGCGGCACGCCGTCGGCCGCCGCGCGCTCCAGGATGGCGCGGGCCAGCGGGTGGGCCGAGCCGTTCTCGACGGTCGCGGCGAGGCCGAGCAGCGTGCGCTCGCTTCCGTCGAGCGCGACGATGTCGGTGACGCGCGGCTGCCCGAGGGTCAGCGTGCCGGTCTTGTCGAAGGCGATGGTCCGCACCTTGCCGATCGCCTCCAGCGCGGCACCGCCCTTGATGAGCAGGCCGCGTCGGGCGCCCGCCGCGATCCCGGAGGCGATGGCCGCCGGGGTGGAGAGGACCAGCGCGCAGGGGCAGCCGATCAGCAGCAGCGCCAGACCCCGGTAGACCCAGGTGTGCCAGTCCCCACCGAAGGCCAGCGGCGGCACCAGGACGGTCAGGACCGACACGGCGATGACGGCGGGGGTGTAGCGGGCGCTGAACCGCTCGATCCAGCGCGCGGTCGGCGACTTGGCGGCCTGCGCCTCCTCGACGAGCTGGACGATGCGGGCGATGGTGTTGTCCGACGCCTTGCGGGTGACGCGGACGCGCAGCACCCCGGTGGCGTTGATGCCGCCCGCGAAGACCGGGGAGCCCACGCTCTTGGCGACCGGCACGGACTCGCCGGTCACCGGGGATTCGTCGATGTCGGACTCGCCCTCCTCCACCACGCCGTCGGCGGACACGCGGTCGCCGGGCCGGACGAGCACGAGCTGCCCGACCTCCAGCCGTTCCACCGGCACCGCGCGGGCGCTCTCCCCTTCGATCAGCAGGGCCGTCCGCGGGACCAGCGCCGACAGCGCCCGGATGCCCGAGCGGGCGGTCCCGGCGGCCACGCCCTCCAGCAGCTCGCCGATGGCGAAGAGCAGGACGACCACCGCGGCCTCCTCGGCCTCCCCGATGACCAGCGCGCCCAGCGTCGCCACCGACATCAGCATCTCGATGCTGAAGGGCGACCCGGAGCGGGCGAGCCGGACGGCGCGGCGCCCAAAGACGGCCAGACCGAACAGGGCGGCCGGCATCGGCGCGTAATCCGCCACGCCCGGCGCCAGCCAGGACAGCAGAGAACCGCCCCCGACCAGCAGCGCGATCAGGATGGTGATGCGGCCCCGGCCGGTCTGCCACCAGCGGGGCTCCGTCGCGATGGCGGCGTCCGTCGCCACTCCATTGCCCTCGGTGACATGGAGCGTGTCGGCGGGCTCCACCCCGAAGCCGAGGCCGCGGATCGTCGCCTCGACCGCCGCGCGCGGCGTCGCCGCCTCGTCCAGCGTCAGCCGCAGAATCTGCGAATGGTGGTTGAGCCCGACGCCGGAGGTTCCCGGCAGGCGGCGCAACGCCGTCTCGATCTTGCCGACGCAGCTCGGGCAATCCATGCCCGCCACCTTGTAGCGCAAGGCCTGCCCGGTGCCCGGAACGGCGGCCTCCAATGTCTTGTCCTGCATGATCCACTCCGACCGGCGGTGTGGCGGACCGCGCCATTACAGGGTGCGCGGCTGCCTGTCGTGCGCTACCATGGACCCTGGAGTTACTACAGGGTCAAGAGGGTTTGTGATGGCGAAGCAGGAGCTGTCCATCGGCGCGCTCGGCAAGCTGACCGGCACCAAGGTCGAGACCATCCGCTTCTATGAGAAGATCGGCATCCTGCCGGCGCCCGCCCGCACGGCGGGCAACTACCGCAGCTACGGGCACGACCATGTGCGGCGGCTGACCTTCGTCCGGCGGGTGCGCGACCTCGGCTTCCCGCTGGAGACCGTCCGGGCGATGCTCGATCTGGCCGACCAGCCGGACCGCCCCTGCGGCGAGGTCGACGCCCTGGTCCTCGAACAGCTGGGCGAGGTGGAGCGGAAGATCGCCGATCTGGAGCGCCTGCGCGGGGAGCTGGACCGGCTGGCCCACCAGTGCCGGCGCGGCGGCCGGATGGCCGAGTGCCGCATCATCGAGGCGCTGTCGCCCCATCACGAGGACGGCCGCTGCTGCCCGTGACCCGGCGGGCCCGGACACCGACAAACACAGACGCCATCGACAGGAACCGAGACATGGCCGCCGTCACCCGCGCGGATCTGGAAAACCATCAGGTCGCCGTCTATGTCGCGGCGGTCGCCGCCGGGCTGCTCGCCGCCGCCATCACGCCGGGCGACGCCTGGGGGGCCGGGATCAACCCCTCCCTCGCCGCGCTGATCTACGTCACCTTCCTTCAGGTCCCGCTGGGCGACCTGCGCCGCAGCGTCACCGACACCCGCTTCCTGCTGGCGCTGCTGCTGGTCAATTTCGCGGTGGTGCCCTGCGTCGTCCTCGGGCTCGTCTCCGTGCTGCCCGCGGACCAGCCGGCGGTGCGTCTCGGCGTGCTGCTGGTGCTGCTCGCGCCCTGCATCGATTATGTCGTCGTCTTCACCCATCTCGGGCGCGGCGACGCGCGGCTGGTGCTGGCGGCGACGCCGGTGCTGCTGCTCGTCCAGATGCTGCTTCTGCCCGTCTATCTCGGCCTGTTCGCCGGGGAAGGTGCGGCGGCGCTGATGCAGCCGGGTCCCTTCATCGACGCCTTCGTCGGACTGATCGCCGTGCCGCTGGCGCTGGCCGGGGCGACGCAGGCCTGGGCGGCGCGGCGCGGCGCCGGAAAGGCCGCCGCGGACGCCCTGGCCTGGCTGCCGGTGCCGCTCATGGCGGTGGTGCTGTTCCTCGTCGTCGCCGCGGTCGCCGCCGACGTGGCGGCCCAGGCGCGCACCGTGGCCCTCGCCGTGCCGCTCTACATCGCCTTCGCGCTGGCGATGCCCTACGCCGGCCGGGCCGTGGCGCGCCTGTTCCGGCTGGAGACCGGGGCGGCGCGGGCCGTCGTCTTCAGCGGCGGCACGCGCAATTCCCTGGTCGTCCTGCCGCTGGCCTTCGCCGTCCCGGACGGCGGGGCTCTGGTGCCAGCGGTGGTGGTGACGCAGACGCTGGTGGAGCTGGCGGCGATGCTCACCTACGTCCGCTGGGTGCCGCGCCTCGTGCCCGCGCGCTGAACAAACGCGAAGGGGCGCCTCACACCAGCGAGGCGCCGCCGCACACCACGATGCGCTGGCCGGTGATGCTGGCCGCCGCGTCCGACAGGAGGAAGCCGGTCAGCGCCGCCACCTCCTCCGGCTTCACGAAACGGCCGATGGGGGGCCGCTTCGGCTGCACGCCGGCGCGGTTGGGGTCGGCCAGCATCGGCGTGTCGGTGGCGCCCGGGGCGACGACGTTCACGGTGACGCCGCGCGGCGCCAGTTCGATCGCCCAGGAGCGGGCCAGCCCTGACAGCGCCGCCTTGCTGGCCGCGTACTGGCCGCGCCCGGCCGAGCCGTCCGAGGTGCGGCTGCCGATCAGCACGATCCGCCCGCCCTCCGCCATTGCGGGGACGGCGTGCTCGACGAGCTGCGTCGCCGCCTCGACATGCAGGCGCCACATCGCCTTCGCATCAGCCGCGGCGCTGTCCGCCTCGCCCAGCCGGCCGACGCGCAGGATGCCGGCGGCATGGACCACCGCCCGCACTGGCGGCAGGCCGGCCAGGGCGTCGGCGAGCGCCCCGGCGTCCATCAGATCGACGGCGACGAAGCGCAGGGCCGGATGCGCGATGGCGGGGGCGGTGCGGCTCAGCCCGACCACTTCCCACCCGTCGTCCAGCAGCCGGGCCGCGATGGCCGCACCGATGCCGGAGCTGACCCCGGTCACCAGCGCCCGGCCCGGCGAAGCGGGCCGCTCCGCCTCCGGCCGCTCAGCCATTGTAGCTCATCGCCTGGGCCTTCACCGCCTCGGCGTCGAAGGCGTTGATGTCCGCGATCAGGTCGTTGGTGTAGAAGCGCGACAGGTCCTTCGCCTCCATGCCGTTCAGCGCCATCTCGGTGGTGAACTCGTCCGGGTTGATCTGGCCCATCCTGAAGCCCGGATAGGGCGGCTGGTACAGCTTGATGCGGCGGCTGACCGCGACCAGCACCGCCTTGACCGCCTCCTCCTCGCTGCTGCCGCGCGGCGCGGTCTCCGGGTAGAGCTTGAGGAAGGCCTTGGCGCCCGCCGTCGGGTTGGCGAGCAGGAAGGTCGAGGCCTTGGCCGCCGACCGGCCGAAGCCGACCATCAGCGCGCGGTCGGTCTTCAGCTTGTCGCGCAGCGCCATCAGGAACTGGCCGCCGATCATCGGCAGGCCCTGCGGACGGGTCAGGATCTCGAAGGGGATGCCCGCCCCCTCGATCAGGCCGAAGCCGGTGTCGTAGTAGGCGAGCGCGTCGACCGCCCCGCGCTGGAGCGCCACGCCGGCCGGCACGCCGCCGCCCACCGCCGTCCACTTCACGTCGCGGTCGGGATCGATCCCCAGATTCTTCAGGACGTTGCGGGTCACCGGATATTCGGTGCCGCCGAAGTCGGACACGCCGATGTTCTTGCCCTTGAGGTCGGCGTAGCTCTTGAGCGCCGAGCCCGGCTTCACCGCCACGTCCCATTTGTAGGGGTAGGTGTACTGGTAGAAGCTGATGGCCTCGCCCCATTCGCCCTTGGCGAGGATCGGCAAGGCGTAGGACGGCACGGCGATGCCGACCTCCACGTCGCCGCGGTCCACCGCGACCTGGACGTTGGCGTTGCCGCCCACCGCCATGCCCTTGACGGTGAAGCCCTCGGCGGCGTTGTAACCCAGCGCCTCGCCGATCAGCAGGTTGATGACGCTGGCGTTCAGCGACTTCAGCCCGACGCCCAGCCGCACGGTGCGGGGGGCGGACTGCGCGAAGAGCGAGCGCGGGCCGAGCGCCATGGCGGCGGCGAAGACGCCGGCGGCCTGCAGGCACTGGCGGCGGGTGACGCTGAAAGTGGTCATGATGGTGTCCTCCCCCTTGCTTGTGTTGTTTGAAATCGCTTTGTCCGGGCCGCCGGTCACTTGCGGCCGCGGTTGCCCCAATGGACGATGCGCTGCTCCAGCCCGCGCACGATGCCGTGCAGCAGGATGCCGAAGGCGCCCAGGATCACCAGCGCGGCGAAGACGCCGGCAACGTCGGTCACCGCCTGGGCCTGGGTGATGACGACGCCCATGCCCTGCTGCGCGCCCAGGAACTCCGCCACGATGGTGCCCAGCAGGGCGTAGACCACCGCCATGTCCAGGCCGGCGAAGATGTAGGGGGCGGCGTTCGGCAGCTTGACGATGCGGTAGGTCTCGAAGCGCGAGGCGGAGAGCGAGCGCATCAGGTCGATCTTCTCCGGATCGACGGAACGCAGACCGGTGAAGCTGTTGATCAGGATCGGAAAGAAGGACAGGAGCCCGGCGATGGCGATCTTCGACCCGTCGCCGAAGCCGAACCAGATCACCACCAGCGGCGCGATGGCCACCTTGGGCAGGCTCTGCAGGGCGAAGGCGTAGGGCATCAGCAGCTTCTCGATGGTGCGGCTCTCCGCCATCAGCGAGCCGAGCAGCAGCCCGAGCCCGCCGCCGGCCGCCAGACCGATGGCGGCGTTCTTCAGCGTGCCCCACAGCGGCAGATAGTAGCCGAGCGGGTCGGAGGGCGACACCGCCAGACCCGACCACAGCGCCTTCCACACCGCGGCGGGCGACGGCAGGATGTAGGACGGCACGTCGAGGAAGCGGACGGCGAGCGCCCAGCCGGCGAACAGCGCCACCAGCCCCAGGCCGGCGATCAGCGTGCCGTTGACCGGGCGCGGCGCGCGCGGCGGGGTTTCGGAGGCGGAGGCGGACTCGATGGTGGGATCGGCGACCGCCAGCGTGATGTCGGGCTTGCTCATCATTCCTCTCCCTGTCCGGTCAGAAGCGCGCGGATCTCCTTGGCGAGCGCCGGGTAGTCCGGGTGGCTGATGATGGTGTCGTTGCTGCGCGGGCGCGGGATGTCCACGGTCAGCTCGCGCAGCACGCGGCCGGGGCGCGCGGACATCACGATCACCCGGTCGGCGAGGAAGATCGCCTCGGAGATCGAATGGGTGATCAGCATCACCGTCTTGCCGGTGCTCTGCCAGATGCGCTGCAGCTCCAGGTTCATCCGCTCGCGGGTCAGGGCGTCCAGCGCGCCGAACGGCTCGTCCATCAGCAGGATGCGCGGGTTGCGCACCAGGGCGCGGCAGATGCCGGCGCGCTGCTGCATGCCGCCCGACAGCTCGTAGGGGTAACGGCCGCCGAAATCCTTCAGGCCGGCGACCTCCAGCAGGCGGTCCACGTCGTCCGCCCCGTCGGGCCGGCCGCCGCCGACGCGCAGCGGCAGCGCCACGTTCTCGCGCACCGTCAGCCAGGGCAGCAGGTTGGCCTGCTGGAACACCACCCCGACGTCGCGCGACGGGCCGGAGACGGTCTTGGTGCCCAGCGTGACCTGACCGCTGTCGTAATCGTCCAGCCCGGCCAGGATGCGCAGCAGGGTGCTCTTGCCGCAGCCCGACGGGCCGACGACGCAGACGAACTCGCCGTCGGCGATGTCGAGGTTGATGTTCGACAGCGCCTGGACCCGGCCGGCGGCGTAGGTCTTCTTCAGGTTGCGGATCTGGATCAGCGTCGGCGCGACCGGCCGCAGGCCGGCGATGGGCGCCATCTGTGTCGCTCTCATGGGCATGCTTCCTTCCCCTTTATCGCCCGCTGCCGGTTTCGACCCGGCAGGCCTCGACCCATCCGGTCGGCAGTTCGGTGTATTTGATCGCCTGCCGGAAATAGGTGAAGGCGATGCGCAGCCGGCCGTCCGGCGTCTGGAGAATGGCCGGGTAGGAGAACTCCCGGTTCAGCTTCTCCTTGGAATTGTTGGTCATGCAGTAGCCGTCGCCGACCTCCAGGTCGCGGCGCAGCGGCCAGGTCACCCCGCCGTCGGAGGACAGCGCCAGGGTCAGCGGCGCGCGCGGCGCCCCCCAGAAGGCCGTCCGCCCCTCCGCCGGTGCGTCCGCCGCAGGTTCGGCGGCCGGTTGGGCGGCGGAGGCCGTCGCGTCGCTCGCGTCCTCGCCCGCGTCTTGAATGTCGTCGTACAGGCCGAGCCGGCGGCCGGTCGCGTCGGCGGCGCTGGCGTGGTTGTAGACGATGGCCAGCCGCCCGTCGGACAGGGCCGTCACCTGGATGGAGGAGTTGTTGTTGGGCAGCTCCGTCGGCTCCGGCGCGCTCCAGTTCCGGCCGCCGTCGCTGGACAGGCTGCGGTAGACATGGTCGGCCCAGCGGCTGCGGTAGAAGGCGGCCAGCCGCCCTTCGGCCAGCGGGACGATGTTCATGTGGACGCAGCCGGTGCTGCCGGGGACCGCATGCTCGGTCCAGGTCCGGCCGCCGTCGCTGGAGATGCGCACGGCGCTGGAGTCGTGGTCGCCCACCCAGGCGCGGCCCGGCGTGCCGTGGCACAGGAAGGTCGGCAGCAGCCAGTCGCCGTTGTCCAGCACGACCACCGGCTGGCGGATGAAGACGCCGGTGTGGCCCTCGGCCTCGAACAGGGTGCGCACCGGCCCCCAGCTCCGCCCCTGGTCGGCCGACACGCGGCAGCGGACGATGGCGGTGTCCTGGTGGCCGGAGATCTGGGCGGTGTACATCAGCCACAGCGTGCCGTCGGGCGCCGGGAACAGCACCGGGTTCTGCTCCGACCGGCCGGGATCGTCGGACAGCTTGACCGGCGCCTCCCAGCGGTCGCCGCCGGCCGGCAGGCGGGCGACGTGGATGGACACGTCGGGGATGCCCTCCTGCGTGCCGCCGAACCAGGCGCACAGCAGGTCGCCGTTGGGCAGCAGCGCCAGATTGGCGGCGTGGTTCTGCACGCAGGGCGACGGCAGGAAGGCGTCGATGCGGGCGGGATCGCCGGCCGCCGGAACCAGCGGGCCGCGGCGCTCCGGCGCCGGCGGCGGAGCGGCCTGTTGGGACAGGGGCGATGCAATGGTCATGGTCGTCACTCCTGCGATCCGTCGGCGGCCTCGGCGTAGCGGGCGGCCAGGGCGGCGATGGCGCGGTCGGCCTCCCCGTCGATCAGCACGGGTCCGCGGCTGTGGCCGACCTCCGGCATGGCGTGGCAGAGCGCCCGCTTGACCATGGAGGGCGGGAAGCCCAGCGCGTAGAGGTCCTTGCGGAGCTGGCCGAAATGGGCCTGGGCGGCCTCGGCGGCCTCGTTCTCGCCCGCCATGAAGGCGGTCCAGATGCGGTTCAGCGTCAGCGGGGCGACGTTGCCGAGCCCGGAGACGCAGCCGGCGGCGCCGTTGCGCAGCCCGTGCAGGATCAGCGAATCCGGGCCGACCATCACGTCGAAATCGTCACGCTCGCGGGCCACGGCGAGGAAGCCGTCCAGGCTGTCCTGCGAACCGGCGCTGTCCTTGATGCCGACGATGTTGGGGTGGTCGGCCAGGGTGCGGGCGGCCTCCGGGGTCAGCGTGTTCCCGGTGCGCGCCGGGATGTTGTAGAGGTAGAGCGGCATGGTCAGCGCGTCCGCCACCCGACGGTAATAGCCGATCAGCTCCTCCTGCGAGCAGGCGATGAAGGACGGCGTGATCGCCGATACCGCCTTGACGCCCAGCCGGGCGATGGCGCGACCCAGCGCGATGGTCTGGTGGGTGGAGATCTCGCCGATGTGGGCCAGCACCGGCACGCGGCCGTCAGCGGCCTCCACGCACAGTTCGGCGGCGCGGCGCTTCTCGTCGACGGAGAGCGCGTAGAACTCGCCGTTGGTGCCCGCGCAGAAGACGCCGTTGCCGGCGGCCGCCTGCCGCGCCACCTGCCGGCGCAGCGCCGCCTCGTTCATCCGCTCCTCCGCGTCGAAGGGGGTGACGACGGCGACGAAGGGTCCTGTGATCTTGCTCATCGCATCTACCTTGGGCATTTCCTGGGGGCGTTTCCTGGGGGCTTTTCTTGAGAGGGTCCGGCTTCGGTCCGGACCTTCGTTGGTAGGCGGCCGTCAGTAGGCGGCGCGGTACATCGCCAGTATGTCGTCCCGCCCGACCGGGCGCGGGTTGTTGTCCAGCAGGCGGCGGATGGCGTGCGCCTCCTCGGCCATGCGGGGCAGGTCGTCCTCCGGCACGCCGAGGTCGGAGAGCGACATGGTGCAGCCCAGCGCCACGCACCAGCCGTGCGCCGCCTGAAGGACCGCCGCCGGCTCGCTGACCGGCTTCAGCCCCAGCGCCGCCAGCACCCCCGCCGTCTTCTCCGGCACCGCCGGGGCGTTGAAGGCCAGGACATGGGGGAAGACCAGGGCGTTGGCCGCGCCGTGCGGCACATGGTGGCGGGTGCCCAGCGGGTAGGCGACGGCGTGGCCCGCCGCCGTGTTGACCGGCCCCAGGCAGAAGCCGCCGTAGAGCGAGGCCAGGGCCAGACCGGCCCGCGCCTCGCGGTCGGACCCGTCGGCCACGGCGCGCGGCAGCCAGCGCCCGATCAGCCGGATGCCGGCCAGCGCGTAGAGGTCGATGGCCGGATGGGCCTTGCGGTTGGTGTAGGCCTCCACGCAATGGGCCAGCGCGTCCACCCCGGTGGCGGCGGTCACCGCCCGCGGCACGGTCATCGTCAGGTCGGGATCGACCACCGCCAGATCGGCCAGCATGCGCAGGCTCTGCACGGCGATCTTGCTGGCGGTGGCGGGATCGGTGACCAGGGCGCGGGTGCCGGCCTCGCTGCCGGTGCCGGCGGTGGTCGGCACCTGGGCCAGGGCGGCGCGCTTGGCCCTCACCCGCTCCGCCCCGGCGACGTCGGCGAGGGTCTGGCCGCTGCCCGGCAGCACCGCCGCCAGCTTCGCCAGATCCATGGCGCTGCCGCCGCCGAAGCCGACGACGAGCTGCGGCTCCGCCGCCTCGGCCACGGCCAGCAGGTCGTCGAGGTTGGCGGTGTCGGGCTCCGGCCGCACGCGGTCGAAGACCGTGACCGCGCCCGGCAGGTCGAGCAGCCCGACGCGGGCGGCGTTGAAGGCGTCGGCCACCACCAGCGTGCGGGCGATGCCGTTCTCCCGCGCCCAGGCGCCGACCGAGGCGACCTGCCCGCCGCCGAACAGGACGCGCGGGGGCCGGACCAGCTCGATGGGCGCAAAGGCGGACGGCATGGCGTCGGGCGGGGTGGCGTGGATGGATTCCGTCATGGCGGGTGCTCCTTCCTCAGCCGGCGAGCCGGCGGGCGGCGGCCAGCTTCTCGGCGTAGTCGATGGCCTCGATCAGGCTCAGCTCGTTGGCGATGCCCTTGCCGGCGATGTCGAAGGCGGTGCCGTGATCGACGGAGGTGCGGATGATCGGCAGCCCCAGGGTGATGTTGACCCCGCTCAGCGCGTCCCACCGGCCGGTCGCCGGATCGACGTGGAAGCCCAGCAGCTTGACCGGGATGTGCCCCTGGTCGTGGTACATGGCGACCACCGCGTCGAACTGGCCGGCGCGCAGCTTGACGAAGACCGTGTCGCCCGGCACCGGCCCCACCACGTCCAGCCCGTCGGTCACGCAGCGCTCGATCACCGGGGCGGTGATCTCGATGTCCTGCCGGCCGAACAGCCCGCCCTCCCCGGCGTGGGGGTTGAGGGCGGCGATGGCGATGCGGCGGCGCTCCAGCCCCAGCCCGGCCAGCGTCTCGTCGGTGCGGTCGATGACGTAGCGCAGCCGCTCCGGCGTCAGGCGCTTCGGCACGTCCTCCAGCGCGATGTGGGTGGTGACGTGGCTGACCCGCATGTTGCCGTGGGCCAGCATCATCACCGAGCCGCGGGCGCCGGTCAGTTCGGCCAGCAGGTCGGTGTGGCCGGCGAAGTGGTAGCCGGCCTTGTTCATCGCCTCCTTGTTCAGCGGCGCCGTGACCAGACCGTGGATGCGCCCGGCTTCGGCCAGCCGCACCGCGCGCTCGACCGCCAGATAGGCGAAGCGGCCGCCGTCCACCGACAGCTCGCCGGGGCGGATCGGTTCGCCCTCCGGCCCGGCCTGCAGGCAGGCGAGCGCCGGCCACTCCTCGTCCGCCGTCACCTCGGGGAAGGCGAGGTCGCTGCCCAGCGCGTCGCGCGCCGCCATCAGCGCCGGGTTGCTGCCGATCACCAGAAGCCGCAGGCTTCCGGCGTCCAGCCGCTCCTTGAGGCGGGCGCAGGCCTTCACGATGATCTCGGGTCCGACGCCGGCCGGATCACCCATGGTGATGGCCAGATGGGGGGTCATGCTCGTTCTCCTCGATGCGGCCGGGGCGTGCCCTGGCGCGTTGGTTCCGGTGCCGCCCGGTCCGCGTCGGGGGCGTCCCCGCGGATCAGGCGGCGCAAAAGCGAAGGGTCGCCGAAGGCGCCCGATTTGGAGACGACGCGCACCCCGTTCCAAGCGCCGCCGCGCAGGGTCGAGCCGGGGACGCCGGGCAGCAGGGTACCGTCGATGTCGAGGCGGCCGGCGCCGAGGGCCTGACACAGTGCCCGCAGCGTCTCGCCGCCCGACACCAGCAGGGTCGCCGGCGGGACGAGGCGGCGGGCCAGCGCGCCCAGCTCCCGCCCGATGCGCTCCGCCGCCGCGTCGCGCGCCAGCCCGTCGGGCAGGCCGAGACGGACCAGCGCAACGCCGCGCTCCGCCAGACGCCCGGCGGCGCGGGCCGCGGAGGCGGTCCCGCCGTCCGGCAGGACCAGCACGTCGCCGCCGCAGGCGGCGAGCTGCGCCATCGTCACCGGATGGTCGGTGCCGAACAGGCCCAGCAGGGGACGGGGCAGCGGAGTGGCGGCGAACGACGGCGCCGACTCCCCGGCAGGGGTCATCACCGCCGCCAGGGCCGCCGCCAGACCGCCGCTGCCGCACCACAGCACCCGGCCGGACAGGGCCAGCCCGCTGGCCGCGATGGCGGCGAGGTCGGCGTCGGTCTCGGCGTCCCATAGGCTGACGCCCGGCGGCACCGGGTCGCCGGGACGGGACGGCCGCACCCGCTCGCCTTCCGCTTCCAGGGCGGCCGCCAGATCGGTGGCGACGGCCGTCCAGCCTTCCGCGCCCCGGACGTGCTGGCGGCCGCCCCGCGTCACCCGTCCCTGGAAGGGAAAGGCCGGGGCGACGATGCAATGGTCCGGCCGGTCCACGGCCATCCAGGCGGCGATCTCCGCCGCGCCATGGCCGCGCAGCAGGCTGTCCAGCTTGGCGAAGCGCAGCGCCCCGCTGTCGCTTTCTCCTGAAAATTTTCTCGTGTTCTCACCAAGGTCGTAGCGACGAATCAAGGGTATCCGTGCAATTGTTGCGGCTCACAATTTTCTTGCAGCCGAACGCTTTCGCGGGAGGGCCGATGGGACGGGAAGCCGACGACCCACCGAGCCACCCGCGCTGGGCCGAGGCCGAACGCCTCGCCACACACCTTGACCGCATCCTTGAGCGCTTCCCGCCGCACAGCGAGGCGCGTGCTGCTGCCATCGAGGATCTTGCTGCCCGGCTGAAGCGGACACCGCAGACGGTCGTGTCCGGAGGCGTGGTGTAGGAGCCGGGGCGCTCATCTGGTCTCCGGCGTGTCTGGCCGGGACAGTCACGCGGTCGCAGCGGGCAACGTGAGGGCGAGATCATCGCGCAAGGGGGCGATGGTTTCCAGGGTCATGTAGCGTGCCCGCTGCACCGCCCATTCGTCGTTCTGTTCGAGCAGGATGGCGCCGATGAGCCGGGTGATCGCCGCCTCGTTGGGGAAGATGCCCACCACCTCGGTGCGCCGCTTGATCTCGCCGTTCAGCCGCTCCAGCGGGTTCGTGCTGTGGATCTTGGCGCGGTGCTCCTTGGGAAAGGTCATGAAGGCCAGCACGTCCTCCTCGGCCTCGTCGAGCAGGGTGGCCAACTTGGGCAGCTTGGGGCGGACCTGATCGGCCACCTGGTGCCACTGCGCCTTGGCGGCGCCGGCGTCATCCTGGGCGAACGCGGTGGCGATGAAGGCCGACACCACGCGCCGGCCGCTCCGCCCGGCATGCGCCAGGGCGTTGCGCATGAAGTGCACCCGACAGCGCTGCCACGTGGCGCGGAACACCTTGGACACGGCGGCCTTGATGCTTTCGTGGGCGTCGGAGATCACCAGCTTCACCCCGGCCAAGCCGCGGCGCTTGAGCTTGCGCAGGAACTCGATCCAGAAGGTCTCGGCTTCCGAGGCGCCGATGTCCATGCCCAGCACCTCGCGCCGGCCGTCGGTGTTCACGGCCACCGCGATGGTGACCGCCACCGAGACGATGCGCCCGTTCTGGCGAACCTTCACGTAGGTGGCGTCGATCCACAGGTACGGCCAATCGCCTTCGATGGGACGCTCCAGGAAGGTCTTCACCCGCTCGTCGATCTCCTCGCACAGCCGGCTGACCTGGCTCTTGGAGATGCCGCTCATGCCGAGCGCCTTCACCAGATCATCCACCGAGCGCGTCGAGATGCCGTGGACGTAGGCTTCCTGGATCACGGCGGTCAGCGCCTTCTCGGCCATGCGGCGCGGCTCCAGGAAGCCGGGGAAGTAGCTGCCCTTGCGCAGCTTGGGGATGCGCAGCTCGACGGTGCCGGCTCGGGTCTCCCAATCACGCTCGCGGTAGCCGTTGCGCTGAACCAGCCGCTCGGCGGAGCGCTCACCGTGGGCGGCGCCGGTCAGGCCTTGCACCTCCAGTTCCATCAGCCGCTCGGCCGCGAAGCCGATCATCTCGCGCAAGACGTCAGCGTCAGGGCTCTTCTCCAGCAGCGCGCGAAGCGCCATCATCTCGTCGGTCATCGTGGTCACCCTTCGGTCGGGTTGAGGTGTGGTGACCAGACTCTACCGAAGACCCACGATGACCGCCCCGCTGTGGAAAACCGGCCCGCCTACGCCAGCTCTGGGGGCGCTTCGGCGGGCCGGCTCCCCACAGCTCCTACACCACGTTCAGGGACGTGACCCCGCAGACGATCCGAAGCTACCTGCGCCGATACGGCGAGCGTCGCCTGGTCCGGGACCTGCTGCGGGACGATTCCGGCCGCGGCCCGAGGCTGCCACCAGAGACCGAAGGCATCGTTAAAGCGATCCTCGACGAAAAGCACCTGACCCTTGAAGGGTGTTCGCTGAACGAGGCCGTCATAATCATCAATGGCCGCCTGGAGCAAACCGGGCTGAAGCCGGTCTCGTTCAACACGGTGAAGAACCGCCTTTGGAAGCACTGGACGGCGGAGGACGTTGCGCGTCGGCGCGGTGATCGGACCGCGGTGCGGAAGCACCGGCGGCGCGGCGGCTCGCTGGTGCCCGACTATCCGCTTCAGGCCTGCCAGATCGACGAGACGGAGATCGACATCCTCGCCGTCGACGAGGCGGGCAACCTGCTGAAGCGGCTCTGGGTCATCGTGCTTGTCGATGTGCTCACCCACATGATTCTGGGCTTCTGGCTGTGGCCGCGGTCGGCCAACCGGGAGGCGATCGGGCTGTGCATTCAACACGCTATCCGGCCGAAAGCGGCCTATTTCCAGAAATTCGGCATTGAGGCCACGGACGCCTTCGGCCGGCCTGAGCGGATCATTTCGGACCGGGCGGCTTGGTACAAGTCCCTGCAAGACAACAAATGCCTGGAGGATCTGCGCATCACGGTGGAGCCTCGGCGGGGCGAGCCGCACATCCGAGGGGTTGTCGAGCGCCTTCAAGGCTCGATCAATCAGCAGCTCCGCAAGGGCCGCGGCCGGACCGGCCGCTCCCCCGCCGACCGGGGCGAGTATCCGGCTGAGGAGCGGGCCTGCCTCACCTATGAACAGATCGAGAAGGCCGTCGCCATCACAGCGTTCCGAATCTGCAATGGGGAGATGGACAAGAAGACGCGGAAACGCCCCGACCTCGAATGGGCCAAGCATGCCACGCGAATTCCCGAGCATCTCCTGGTCGTTGATTGGGAGGCGGTGCAGCTTGCCTTCCTGCCGGAACATACGGGCCGCTTGTCGAGCAAGGGAATCCCAGCTTTCGGGCTCACCTACTGGAATGGGGACGATCCCAGGTTGGCCGAGCTTTACGCCAACCGTGGCCGGGAGGCACTTCGCATCAAGGTCAATCGCAACGACGTCAGCCACATCTACGTTCGGCATCCGTCCTGGGACTCGTGGGTTGTGGTCCCGCGGGCTGACGGGGTGCTCACTCCCCTGACGGCTTGGGAGCTGGAGGCGCAGAACGAGCGGGAGCGGGCCGAAGCGGAAACCAGCTGGGTGGAGCGGGGAAAGTCACGCGAGATGGTCGACGCGGCCCTGACGCCGACGGCGGGAGCCGGACGAAAGCCGGGCCACAGTCGAAAGGCTGCCAGCGGGGCCTTAGCTGCACGCGTCGCCGGTGAGGCTCCCAAGCCGCACGCGGCGGAGATGGCGCTCAACCGCCTCAAAACCTCCGGCGATGGGCTGGGCCGCTTGCCGGCGGTCGAGGACTGTTTCGATGTCGAACCCTGGGGGAACTCATGACCGACCATCTCAGCGACGAGGCGCGCCAGCAACTAGAGACGCTGGGGACTGGGGAGCGTTGTGCCGCGATCGAGGCGAACCGATGGATCGGCTACCCTGCGGCAATCCGGGCTCTCGACGCGCTGACCCAGGTGCGGGAACGCCCGAAATCCACCCGGACGACCGGAGTCGTCGTGTGTGGGCCGTTTCGCAACGGCAAGACGATGGTCGCCGACAAGTTCCTCAGCATGGAAACCGTCCAGGTTCGTCCGTCGCACTACTACCAGCTGCCGACCGAGGCCACACGGCAGGAATTTCTGACCGGCATGATCCGGGCTATGGGGCGGGTGCCCGATCCGACGCAGCGAACGATCGAGGGGCGGCGCCACCAGTTGGAAGCCCTGCTCGATGAATATGAACCACGTGTCTTCATCTTCGACGATGCGCACCATGGCTTCCGGGGCAGCGCCGCGAAGGAGTTCCACACGCTGCTCCGGGTCATGGGCCATCGCTGGGACATGTCGCCGGTGCTGATCGGTGACCGGTCGCTGGCGGAAACGATCCACAACGATGGCGAGTTGCGCACGCGGCTGACCAATCGGTCTTTACCGCGGTGGCAGTACGACGCCGATTACGCACGCTTGCTGAACAGCTTGGTGCGAGCCCTGCCGTTGCGCCGCAAATCCGAGCTCACCGACGAGGCACTGGCCAAACGGCTCTTCCTGGTGGCCGAGGGGCTGATCGGCGACATCGTGCAGAACGTCGCCGCAGCGGCCGTGGCGGCGGTCCGAACGGGTGAGGAGCAGATCACTCTGGCTCTCTTCGACTCTCTGAAGTTGGAGCCGCCCTCGAAGCGGTTCGGGCCCGGCGAGCTGCGTGGGCTTTCTTGATGGTGGAGCGGTTGCCGAGTGTCAGTCACGATGAGGTTTACGCCTGCGAGCCGCTGGACCAAGGCTGCCCGGACCAGGGGAGCGAATCCTGGGCCGCGGATCCGTCTCCCATTGAGGGTGAACTCCTCAGCAGTTGGCTCAGCCGTTACGCTTGGGCGAACGCGATGGGGCCGGACTCCCTCCTTCTCGGCTTTCGTAGGATCCTTGGCCGCCACACGGCCGATCTCGATTCGGACGTCCCGCCCCGCTTCTTGGAGCGCCTCGAACGGCGGACCGGAATTCCGGCCAAGCGGTTCGAGCAAGCGCAACGCTTTTCCCCGACCATCTCATTGATGTGGACGGGCTCGCTGCGCAACCCACGCTTTTGTCCACGCTGCTGGGCGGCGGACCCCGTCCCCTACGTCCGCTGGCAATGGCGGGGAACGCTGTTTCGGGTCTGTACAGAGCATCAGGTATGGCTCAATTCGTGCTGCCGGAGGTGCCAATCTCCGCTGTCCGTGCTTGGTGGGCGAAATCGGCGGCCGCTGTGGTGTTGTGTGACGTGCCGCTCTGATCTGCGGCACGAGCGAATGGATCACGCGTCGCCGCAAGCGCTCCTCGCGCAAGCCCTCATCGAGGTCATTACCGAACTGCCGGGGGAGATCGGGCTTGAGCGGGCAGTCGCATCCGCCGCGCGCGTGTTGTCCGTACTCGACTCCGATATGAGCGCCTTGGAGGTCGCTCCACGCGAGCAGGTTCCTCAGCCAATGAACGCCTCGTCCGGATCGATAGGGAGTGCCGTGGTTTGGGACAGCATCCGAGCGCGGGTGAACGCGATCTGTCGTGGTCGCTTGAGGGCCTTGATGCTTCAGCGGCTGCATCAAAGAGGGTTCTGCGAGGAAACGGCGCGCAACACGCCAAGCCCACGAAAGCCGTTGCTTCTTTTATCACCGACCAACCGCCTCGGCGCCCCCGTCCGGTGCGTTCGACCGGCCATCGGTTCCGACCTTCCTGCGCTTCGGCATTTTTGCCGTGACTTGCTGGCACTGCTGGACGCGCATCCCCGCTCTGGAAAAGGGCCCGACCACTACGAGTTGCTGCAGGACTTCGCTGCATTTCGGTGGCGAAGCATCCTTGAAACCAAACAGCCGCTGGCTGTGGGGATTGAGGACGGCCGGGTTGTCGGTGTCGGGACGGTGTGGATCGGACGCCTCGTGGAGATTTTTGTCGAGCCCACGGCCGAGGCGGACTTCTTCGCCGTTCTTCTGGAAGGTTGCGTTCAGCTGGCTGCACGCCGCGGGGGGAGGCGGCTCGAGGCGGAAGTCCATTATTCCAACTACACCGACTTCGGGCGGGCCGGTTGGAGCCCGACTGACACGGCTCCGCTTTGGAGCTTTGATATCCGCGCCACCACTGAAACTTGACCGTTGAGTGCAGGCAACGCTCTGGCGCTTGCGCAGTGTAGTGGTGCAGGCAGACAGACTCGCTAAGATGATACAAATTGTGGTGATAACTTCCTATAGATCGCAGTCCCTTTTCCTGCTCATGCCGCCAGCGGCCCGGCGGCCCGGCGGCCCGGCGGCCCTGTCGCCTGTCGCCGTCGGGTGGTTCGTGCGAAAAGCCAGATTCCTAGGGCTTCGACACCCTGCCTGCCCCCGTTTTGCAGACCGGATCGTGCGAAATGCGGGCAGTTCATGCGAAAAGCGTCCTCGGTTGGCCTTTGGCTCGCTGCTATGTCGTTGATCTGCCAGTGGTCCTTTTCGAACGAGAGCCGCTGTCACCGCCGCCGGATCCATTCCGCAGCTGGTTTCGTGCGGCTTTCGTCGCCTTCCGCGGCCTCCGACCAGCCGGCGCTCACTGGCGTTTTATCGCGCGCTGGGACCGGCCGGGCGGGCGGCGGGCGGTGCCGTTTTCGCCGTTCCAGACCATGCCTCCATGTTCATCCGGGTGGATAAGATCAACTGACATTCTGTACAAAGGGGGCTGGCGGGCGTTTTCCCGCCCGAACCGCCCAGGAGGCCCCATGGCCCTCGTCGCCTACGCCCGCGTCTCCACCGAGGAACAGTCCACGGACTCGCAGATCCTCGCCCTCAAGCAGGCGGGCTGCTCGGTCATTTTTGAGGAGCATGCGTCGGGCGGCGACCGCGACCGCCCGGTGCTGGCCAAGGCGCTCGCCAGCCTGAAGCGGGGCGACACGCTGGTGGTGGCGCGCATCGACCGCCTTGCGCGCTCGCTCTTCCATCTGCTGGAGGTGATCGACGGCCTGGGGCAGCGCGGGATCGCCTTCAAGTCGCTGGGCGACCCCATCGACACCACCAGCCCGCAGGGACGCTTTGCCCTGCAGGTTCTCGGTGCCGCGGCCGAGCTGGAACGGGCGCTGATCCGCGAGCGCTCGATCGCTGGGCTCAGGGCCGCGGTGGCCAAGGGCAAGGAACCCGGCAATCCTGGCCTGCGCCGACGGGACCCTGCGGCGCTGGAAAAGGCGCGGCAGGGCCGCGAAACCGCCCGCGACGAGCTGGTCGTCGCGCACGCCCAGGAGTTCCTGCCGACCGTCGAGGCGTTGCGCCCAACGGCACCGTGGGATCAGGTCGTGCGTGCGTTGAAGGGGCAGGGGCGGACCCGGCCGTGGGATCGTAAGCCATGGACGCCCAACAGCCTGATCCGTGCCGTGCGCCGGTTGGCCGCGGTGGGACTGGTTCGTCAGAACGTTCTCGATCCGGCGCCCAAGCGGGTCGACAGCAATGACCTCGTGTTGATGGTGGCGGGGCTGGTGAGGGCCGAACCCGGCATCACGCTGGACGGCATCGCGCGCCGTCTGCAAGGCATGGGGCAGCGCACGCCGCGTGGCGGTCTGCGCTGGAGCCGGTCGTCGGTGAAGAACCTGCTGGACCGCGCCAAGGAGCAGGGGCTGGTACGAGACCTGGGCGTTGCGTAGTGGTTGGTCCGCCGCCTTACGCAGTGGGCTGATGGGAAGACCATCATTATGGCCTGGCCCGACCTGATCTTGCTCCGGTTTGGTGGACACGGGTTCACGCGGATCGTAGCTCGGCCTGCTCGGGTGTGATGTACCCGATGGCCGAGTGGGCGCGCTGGCGATTGTAGTAGGTCTCGATGTAGGCGAACAACTCCCGGCGGGCCTGTTCACGGGTCTCGAACCGGGTCCGGTGGACCAGCTCCACCTTGAGGGTGTGGAAGAAGCTCTCCATGGGCGCGTTGTCATAGCAGCAGCCCTTGCGCGACATCGACTGCCGCATGCCGGCGGCCTGCAGCAGGTCGCGGTAGTCCCGGGAGGCGTACTGGCTGCCGCGGTCGGAATGCTGGATGAGGCCCGTGGGTGGTCGTTGGCGCTGGATGGCCATGACCAGTGCCGATGTGGCGAGCTCGGCGCGCATATGGTCGCGCATGGCCCATCCCACCACCTTGCGGGTCGCCAGGTCGAGCACCGCCGCCAGGTATAGCCAGCCCTCGCCGGTGGGCAGGTAGGTGATGTCGGCAAGCCAGACCCGGTTGGGCTCGGCCACCCGGAACGCTTGGCCCAGCAGGTCGGGGGCGACTGGCAGGCCATGGCGGCTGTCCGTGGTGGCAGGCCGGAATCGGCGCGCGGCCGCGCCCCGGATGCCGTGCCGGCGCATCAGCCGCGCCACCCGGCCCCGGCCGGCGGCGACACCCTCTGCCCGTAGGGCGGCATGCACGCGCGGGCTGCCATAGCGGCCCTGGTGGCGCCCATGGACGCGCCGGACCTCGGCCAGAAGCTGCCGGTTGGCAGCGGCCCGGTCGCTTTCCGGCCGCCCACGCCACGCGTAGTACCCACTGGCGGACACCCCGAGCACCGTGCACATGAGCCGGACGGGGAACTCGTCCCGGTGGTCCTCGACGAAACGGAACCTCATCTCGGCGCTTCCGAGAAGATGCTGATGGCCTTTTTTAAAATGTCGCGTTCCTGCCGGGCGCGCTCGAGCTCGCGCCGTAGCCGCGCAATCTCCGCCGCCTGCTCGTCCGGCGTGGCCGGCGTGGCGGCGCCGGGCACGGCTGGAGCGCCAGACCGCGAGCGCGGCGGTTGACCCTGGGCCGCCCGGCGCCAGTTCCGCAGCACGGATGGCTGAAGGCCCAACTCCCGCGCCACATGCTCCAGGGGACGGCCGCTGCCGTCAAGCAGCGCAACGGCCTCACGCTTGAACTCGTCCGTGAAGGACCGTCTCATCTTCGTCATCAGACACCTTCCCGCTCCCATCGGAGCTTAACAGGGGTGTCCACCGAATCGGGGCAAGATCAGGACAGAATGGTGGAGTCCCTGATGGAGGGCACGACGACGGGTCTTTCCCACTCCTCGCCCTCGATCGAAGGGAGGCACGCCCTCCGTTGGAGGTGGGAACTCTTGAAGGGCTCCCGAGTTGGGCTTTTGTTGCGATGCAACATTGCTCTGCAAGTGTGACGCACCGACAGGTTGGGAGGATGCGATGACCATCACGCAATTGCTTCAAAACAGTCCCGCCAAGGCAAACGAGCTGTTCGCCAAACTGTCCGACACCTCCAGCGGCGCGGTGAAAACCCGCGAGAAGCTGCTGGCCGAGTTGAAGGAAGAGTTGGAAGTTCAAGCACGTCTGGAAGAGCAACATCTCTTCCCAGTCCTAAAGAAACACAGAGAAACCAAGGACTTGGTGGCGGACGCAATCAACGACAACAAGCAGGTTCGCGCGCTGCTGACCGACCTGGAGCGTACGCCCAAGGACGATGATGGCTTCGCTCAAAAGGTTACGGCGCTGAAGAAGGTCTTTCAGCAGCACGTACGCGACGAGCGCAAAGAGCTGTTGCCGGCCGTGCGCAAAGCGCTGAGTGAGGAAGAAGCGCAGGCAGTCACCGAGAAGCTGGAGGCTGGCCGGGCCAGGATCGAAGAAGCCAAGCGCGACGAAGCCGAAGAACGTCGTGCCGCCGCACGCCGCGAACGCGAGGAGGCGGAGCGCGTGGAGGCTGAAAGGCAACGCATCCGTGAAGCGAGTGCCGCGCTGACGCGCCCAGCGGAAGCGATGACGGAGGGCAGCGTGCAGGCGCTGAAGACCGGTGGGACGTTGACGCAGGCCGGAGCTGAGGTCGCTACGGAAGCCTCGCGCCAAGCGGCGGGCCTCATCGGCCAGGCGGCACAACAGACGGCCTCGACCATGACTCGCACGGCCAGAAGCTACGCCGATACGGCGCTACCGTCTCGCGCCGCCATCCAGACTATGGCCGCCCTGCCGATGGCGACCGCCGACGCCACCCGCGAGGTGGTTGATGCCTGGATGGATTGGATGAACAAGTCTGTTGAAACGAGCAAACGTGCGTCTCAAGCTTTTGCGCATAGCGCCACCCCGATGCAACTCGTAGAGGTGCAGAGCCGATATGTGCAGGACAACATGCAGGCCATGATGGAAGTGGGCGAGCGAATGAGCCAGATCGCCATGCGAGCCATGCAAGGCATGACGTGCAGCGCTCATGACGCTGGTGAGAGAGCACAGGAAAAGGGTAACGGTCTGCGCTCACGGCGATAGGCGCGCAGACTGTCACGGCGGCTTTCCAACGGGGGCGAGCCGCCGTGTAAGGCAAAGCTGTTTGGCGAGACGGTTCACGGTATCCCAAATTTGAAGCGGGGCTTAGCGTCCCGCTATTCCCCCATCCACCACGGGCCGGAACTGGATCACCTTCGCCATCACCCCCGGCCCGCCGTGCGGCACGAAAAACCGGGTGGCGCCGGTGATCATCTCCTGGATCACCCCAACCTTCGTACGCCTCCGGTAAGCACCGCCTTGGCAAAGTAGGGGCCGGCGTCTGAGGTTTGCGTGGCGCGTCATCGCGCGGACGCAAACGAGTTGCAAACGTCATGGCTTATCAGCGGGTCGAGGTTCTGACAGGAACGGAGCGGCGGCGGAATTACACGCCAGCGGAGAAGGTGCGGAGGCACCATCAACTTATCGAACACCGGGCAGAGCGAGGACGGCGGGCGGCAACCGTCTGCGGATTACGCCGCCAGTGGTGCGCCGACGACTTCGGCCCAGACCTGGAACGCCTGGGCGCGGGCCTTCCGATAGTCAGTGACGGGACTGTGGTCGCGGCGGAGATGAAACAGGTTGGCGATCGGGTCGTGAATGGCGAGGAAACGCTGGCCCTGGGCGGGGTCTTTGAAGCGCTTTCTTTGCCATTCGCGCCGACGAGTGGGTTGGTGGGAATTCTCGACCCGGTTGTTCAGTCCCTTGTGCTGGCCGTGCTCCACCCCCGGCATGATCGCCCGCTTGGCGGCGTAGGCCTTCAGCTTGTCGGTGATCAGCACCCGCGGCGCCCGGCCCTGCTTCTTCAGCAGCTTGCGCAGCAAACGCTTGGCCGCCTTGGTATCGCGCCGGCTCTGGACCAGCACGTCGAGCACGAAGCCGTCCTGATCGACGGCCCGCCACAGGTGATGTTTGCGGCCGCCGATGGTCAGGACCACCTCGTCGAGGTGCCACTTGTCGCCCCGGCGCGGCGCCCGTCGGCGCAACCGGGTGGCGATCTCGGGGCCGAACTTCCGAGCCCACTGGCGCACCGTCTCGTAGCTCACGGTGATGCCGCGCGCCGCCAGCAGCTCCTCGACCATCCGCAGGCTGAGCGGAAAGCGGAAGTACAGCCAGACCGCCATCGCAATGATCTCGGCGGGATAGCGGTAGCCGGCGTAGCGGGGATCGGGGCGCGTCGTCATGCCGTCCCATACCCCGCACGGCCCGCCCCGGCAACTGGGGGTCAACAAGTTGACGGTGCCCGCAAATCCCATTGAGCCGTTTGTCCAGGGTGGTGCGAAGATCTCCGCTGGCATCGCCGCTTTAACCACCTCCCACAACTGGTCACAACGACGATCGGCAGTGTTTGCGTTCTGACGAGGGCAACCACCATTCCCCCTGTCGTTGTCATCTCGAAAACGGATACAATTTACTGAGTAAAGAAGAGCCACGCGACCGTGCCGACTGAAGCCAGCGCGGCGAGCGCTGCGCCGCTTCGCGTCATAACACCCTGGCGATACAACAGTACAACCATGCCGACCAGCAGCGGCGAGACGATCAGCAGTCCGATTTGGGCTTCATTCATTGGCACTGTCGCTTCCGTCGAATCGGTTGGTGGTTCGGGCGCGATATGGATGCTGCGAGCGTGGAGAACGGGCAGCCTTGATCGTCGTCAAAAGCAGCTGGACTTCATCGGATTCGGTCGCACATCGGATGGTGGGCACGCGGGACCGCGGTATCGGCGCCGTCAGGTGATCGCGCCGAACAGGGCCTCGATGAAGGGCGACGGGGCCGGTATGGTGTTGATGGGAGCAGCGGCGACCTGCCCGTAACGGACTATGGCGACGATCTGTTCGCCGGCGATGGTCTGCCGAGCGGTGTGATAGCTCTTGAGTCCGAGTCCTGGCCGGACCACCGCTTGGTGCCTATGGTCTGATCATGCGACGCTCTTTCGCGGGAACCACCCGATGCGCCGGAGTTGAATAGGCGCCTTCACAGGCAGCTGCTCATCACGAGCGGTTCGCGGCGGGGCGATGGTCAGCGTTGCAGCTCAAGAGGTAGCAATCATGAGGTCACTCATCTGAAAACGCGAATCACGCTGAATCGTTCGCCACCATCCTGGTTATCTTGCGCAAAATTTGTTCAATATTACTTCTACGAGGCTCGGCACGATGGTCGATTTTCCGCCAAGCATAGCGCTCGATGGGTGCCGGACCGCTTACTTATGCCTCCGTCAGGCTCAGTATGCATGCTCCGACGAGGCTGCCCAAAAAGAAGGCATCCTGTGTTTTTCCTCTATGGCGAAGAATTACGCCGAGATGGTGCTGCGCCAAGGAAATATAATCCAGCGCTGGGAAGCAAAACAATTGCTCAAAAAAGTTCTGCGAGCCTGCAGGAGTGAAAATTGATTTTCACAGGAAGGGGTTTTTCCGGATGGAGTGCGGGAAAGCAGTAGAGACGGTTTATGATAGGACTGACAGCTCTGCCTCAAGGCATACGCCGATGCCTATCCTTTAGGCGGCCGCATTTTTATCTAATCACATACCGGTGTATTTTTGTATAATGCTCCAGGGAAGAAAAGGTCGGCCCTTGGAGACAGGAATTGCTGAAGTCCTTACAGAAGCGAGCGCCTCGTAAAAAAGCCAACCGCCTGCTGTCATTCCTCCTGCTCATCGCTGCTCCGTTGCTGGCGTTCGAACTCTTTCCGATCATGCAGCTTCATACGGCCCGTGAGGCCGAGCTTCGACAGGATGCCAGCCACTTTCTCGACCTTGTGGACGCGGAACAAAGACGGATCATACAGGACATCCATCACATCCTGTTCGCTCTTACCGAAGCGGGGGTGGGGAGTATGGACGCCACGGCCTGCCAGGAGGTCATGTCCCGGATCAGGGCCAAGTATCCGAGCTACATGGCAATGGAAATTTCCGACGCGAACGGTGCCGTATGGTGCTCGACGGACTCCATGACGGTGGGGCGGGTGATTGCAGGTCGGCTCCTCCAGGATGCGGCGAGCACCGATGGCATCGTCACAGGCCAGTCCATGCGATCGCCGATCACGGGACAACCCGCCATTCCCTTCGCCCGTGCCCATCGCCGGGAGGATGGAGGTTACCATGGAGTGATTGCGGCACTTCTCGACACCGCTTGGCTGCGGGAGTCCCTCACGCAGGAATCTTTGCCGGACAACACCTGTCTCCTTGTCGCCGACCGTGACGGAACGGTTCTCGCAACCATCCCTGACGCACCGGAACTGGCCGGCCGCTTGTTGCCGGAACCGTTCGGTCCTTTGTTGCGCGAGGCGACCAAAGGTGTGGCTGAATTGGCGGGGATGGACGGTCGGCCACGGGTGTTTGCCTATTCACCAGCAACGTCGGGTGCCCGGGGCCTGTATCTGCACGTCGGGCTCGACAAAGCGACGGCGATGCGTCCCATCCACACCGCAACCTTCTGGACCGTGGCCATCTTTCTTGGGCTGCTCCTGACCACGGGCCTCGGCGCCCTGTGGGGTATACGCCGCTTCCTGAGAGTGCGCGAAGAGGCCCAACACTCCGCCCGCAAAGTCAGCGTGTTGCTGGCCAACACCGTGGATGGCTTCATCGAGTTCGATCGGGACTGGCGATTCCTCGAACTCAACGACATGGCCAGGACCCTGGTCGCTCAAGGCCGCGACCTGCTCGGCATGCGGCTGTGGGACGCCTTTCCCGAACTCGCCGAAGGCCAGTTGGCGGATGAGTTGCACAGGTCCATGACCGAACGGGTTCCGGTGGACGTCGAATTCCGCGGTCCGCAGACCGGCCGCTGGTTCTGGCTCCGAGCGTTTCCCACCCCGAGGGGCCTGACCGTCCATCTTTTGGACATTTCCCGACGGACGATGGCCGAAGAGGAGCTTCGGGCAAGCAACGAACGCCTCAGCTTGGCCCTGCAGTCGGCTCAGGCCGGCAGTTTCGACTGGGATTTGCGCACCGGGCGCGGGCACTGGTCGGAGGGCAGTTATCGCCTGTTCGGCTTGGACCCGGAGAGCGATGCTCCCTGCTTGGAATCCTGGCTTCGTACAGTGAGACCGGACGATGTCGAAGCCGTCACTGCCGCGGCTCAGGCGCAGCTCTTCAGCGAACGGAAGCCCTATCTCGCACTGGAATACCGCATCATGCTCCCGGATGGGGCGGTCCGATGGGTATTATCCACCGGGCGCGTCCATTACGACACGGACGGCACGCCGTTGCGCATGAGCGGCCTGAACATCGACATCACCGAGCGCAAGTCCGTGGCAACGGCCTTGCAGCGGAGCGAGAGGAATCTCGCCATTGCCTTGAACGCCGCAAACGCTGGTCTGTGGGATCTCGATCTCCGCACTGGCGTCGTGACTTGGTCGGACGGCATGTACCGTCTGTTGGGCGTCGATCCGACGACCTTCCACCCCAGTGAACCCGCGTTCTATGACCTGGTTGTTGCGGACGATCACCCGGTGTTGCGGCAGGCCGTGCAGGACGTGCTCGAAGGCAGGCGGCCGGATTACCAGGCGGAGTTTCGCATCTCGCATCCGGAAAAGGGGGTCTGCTGGTTACTGGGAGTGGGACGGGCGGAACATGATGGCAGCGGTCGTCCAGTCCGCCTGAGCGGCATGAACATGGACGTCACCGACCGTCGGGCGATGGAGCAGGCTCTGCGGGATGCCAAGACTCTGGCCGATGAAGCCAACCAGTCCAAGTCCAGATTCCTGGCTGCCGCCAGCCACGATTTGCGGCAACCGCTCCAGTCGGCTTTGCTGTTCGCCGGCGTTTTGCAGTCTCATGTCCGCGAGGACCGGAGCCGCCGGTCGCTGATGGCCTTGGAGCGTGCCTTGGACACGTTGAAGGCTCTGCTTGACAGCCTGCTCGACGTTTCTCGCTTGGATGTCGGAACGATTGTGCCTCAGGTCCGTGACATGCCGCTTGCGTCGTTGCTGGATGAGATGCGAGCCGCTTATTCACCGATCGCGGCGAGCAAGGGTCTGGAACTCCATGTCACCGACCCCGGACCAGCTCTGGCGGTGCGAAGCGATCCGGTGCTGCTCGGTCGCATATTGCGCAATCTCGTCGAGAATGCTCTGCGCTATACCCCTGAAGGTTATGTGCGGGTCGTCTGCAACATCGCTCCCGACCGCGTGAGCATCCAGGTTCACGACAGTGGAATCGGCATATCCGCCGAGCAGTTGGGCCGCGTGTTCGAAGAGTTCCATCAGGTCAACAACCCGGAGCGCGACCGGAGCCAAGGGTTGGGTCTGGGGCTGGCCATCGTGCAGCGGCTCTCCCAACTGCTTGATCACCCGGTGACCGTGCGCTCCGAACCGGGGCGTGGATCGACCTTTGTGGTCGACGTCCCCCTTGCGGGCGCCGCGGGGACAAGTCCACCCCTGCCCAAGCCGGTTGTAACGGCCGACGGGCAAAGGCGTTTGGCTGTTCTGATCGATGACGACGTGATTGTGCTCACCGGGTTGCGGACATTGTTCATGGAGTGGGGCTACGAGGTCGTCATCGCCGGGTCCACGGCACAGGCCCTCGAAGGTCTGCGAGACATGGAGCGTGCGCCGGACCTTGTCGTCGCGGATTACCGACTGCGAGGAGGCGAAGTCGGAACGGACGCCGTTGCCTCCATCCGCGCACAGGCTGGCCATCCGATACCCGGCATCATTCTGACCGGGGATATGGGGTCTGACAGCGAACGTGACGCCACGGACCTTGGCGTGACATTCCTCCGCAAACCCGTCGCCTCCAATCAACTCCTTGCCGCCGTGCAGGAGCTTCTCGGCAGCTGACCCGCCCTCATCGCCGAGTTGGTTCGATCCGCACCGGGTTCGGCAAAGGCCATCCTGCTCGTATCACGCCGTTGTGGACACGCCTTCGCTTTGAGCACGGCAAGGGCATGCCCATCTATCATGTGGCCATTTCACTGGAAGCGCGCATTGTCGCGGTCGCCGACGTGTTCGACGCGCTCACGTCGGAACGTCCCTACAAGGGAGCGTGGACGAACGAGGCCGCGGCGGCTTTCCTCTGGAGCAGGCGGCCCGGAAGTTTCAATCCGGACTACGTCGCGGCTCTCCTTGCAGACATGAGCGCCATCGCGGCCATCCAGCAGCATTTCTGCGATACCCCCTCGAGCGGGTTCGTGGCTGGCCGCTGACGCTGGTCACGGTGCCCCCTCGGGCAAGGGCTCTCGCTCGCCCGCCTATGGACGTGCGACAGAACCAGCCACTGGCAGGGCGACGCTGATCGTTGTTCCTGCCCCTGGGCGGGATTCCACCGTGATCGGATAGCCGAGGTGATCCGCCAGCGTCTTCACGATGAACAGGCCAAGGCCCAGGCCAACGACCTCATCTCCGGCTTCGATGCGGTAGAACTCTTCGAAAATGTCGGCCAGGGAACTCTCCGGGATGCCTCGGCCGGTATCGGAGACGTCGACCCATACCTTGCCGCCGGCAGTGCGGCACACAATTCGGATTTCCCCGCGGTCGGTGTACTTGATGGCGTTGTCGATAAGGTTGTGGAGAATGCGCGATGCAAGCAGCCGGTCCGTGCGCACCGTCACCCCTCTGCCACTCCCTTCCATGCGCCAGTCGAGCCCCTTGGCTGCGGCGGCCAGTTGGAACGTCGCTGTGGCGTGCGTCATCAGATCGTCCAACGGGACGTCTTCGATCCGGACGGCGATCGTGCCGTCGTCCATCCCCACCAGATCCTGCACGCCATCCATCAGTCGCTTCACCACGCCCAGGCAGTGCTTCATCGTCGACACGTAGATTTCCCCGCGGTCTGTGACCCGGGACGACAGGGCGTGGGTGGCGAGGGTCAGGGCATGGACCGGTTGGCGCAGGTCATGGTTCAACGTCGCAAGGAGCCGGGTGCGCGCCGTGTTGGCCCGCGCCAGTTCCTTGGCCTGCGTCCGTGCGGCTTCGGCCGCCTCCTGCAACGATTCAAGCAGGCGGACGTTGGACAGCGCCAGGGCCGCCGATCGGGCGATCGCCAACAGGAGGGTGACGGTGCCCGTGTAGGGCGTGTGCCGCGCTGCCCAGTAGGCACCGATGGCGGCGATGGGCTCTGGCGCGCCGACCGGCACCATGACGAGGCTGCGCACGAAGGTGGGGCGATAGGCTTCGTGTGGAATGCGCGAATCGGCGTAGATGTCCGGAATGATCGCCGGTTGCCCGGTCAGCATGGCCCAGCCCGAGATGCACGTGCCCATGGGAAACCGCTGGCCCTTCCACAGCGGGCTGATCGCGTTCTCCTCAACGTAATGGCACAGGTCGCCATCGCGCAGCACGATGGTGACGCCGTCGGCGCCGGTCAGGCGGCGCGCGGCCGTCCGGAGGATGGAGATCACGGCCGGCAGGTCATGGGCAAAGAACAGGCGTTCGTTGAGATCGACGAGCGCCGTCAGATGGTCGGCGTCGCGCAGGGCGGACGGTTGCAGGGCATCGGTGTCGGCAGCGGGCATCAGCCACGGTTCCCAGGCGGTTCGTCACGCCAACAGTCCTTGGCGTGAAGAAGCGGACGAGCGCTTCGTAGATCGAAATATAGCGCATGGAAGCCGCTTCCGCAGTAGGAACTACAGCGCCATCGGCTGCCGATGCCTGTGCGATCACAACCTTTGGAGGTCGGCCCGGTTCCGGAGAAACCGCCGGAACCGGTTGAATTGGCGGAGGGTTGAATCGCCATGGCAGCACGGAGACAATTCATGGCGGAGGCTCTCAGCAACCGAACCATCGACATCGTCAAGGCCACGGTTCCCGCCCTGGAGAAAGGCGGCACCGCGGTCACCGACCGCATGTATCAGCGATTGTTCCGCACCCCGGAAATCCGCGACCTGTTCAATCAATCCCATCATGGCGTGACCGGGTCGCAGTCCAAGGCGCTGACGGCGGCGATCATCGCCTATGGCCGCAACATCGACAACCTGGGTGTGCTGGCCTCGCGGGTGGAGCGGATCACGCAGAAGCATGTCGGGCTGAACATCCTGCCCGAACATTACCCCTATGTCGCCGATGCCCTGCTGGGCGCAATCAAGGACGTGCTGGGCGACGCCGCGACCGACGAGGTGCTCGACGCCTGGGGCGAGGCCTATTGGTTTCTGGCGGACGTGCTCAAAGCGCGGGAGGCCAGCGTCTACGCCGGGCTCGCCGCGGCGCCGGGCGGATGGAACGGCTGGCGCGACTTCACGGTGGAGAGCGTGACGCTGGAGAGCGACATCATCCGCTCCTTCATCCTGGTTCCGGCAGACGGGCGCGGTGTGATCCGCCACCGCCCCGGTCAGTATCTGACCTTTGCGCTGGATGTGCCGGGAGCCGGTGTGCTGAAGCGCAACTATTCCATCTCCTCCGCTCCGGATTCCCGGTCCTACCGCATCAGCGTCAAGCGGGAGGAGGGCTTGGGCAGGCCGGCGGGGCTGGCATCCAACTGGCTGCACGATCACGCCAAGCCGGGCACGGTGCTGAAGGTGGCGCCCCCGGCCGGCGAATTCTTCCTCGACGAGGCTTCCGCCGGGCCGGTCGTGCTGCTGAGCGGTGGGGTGGGGTTGACCCCGATGATGAGCATGCTGGAGACCATTGCCGGTTCCGGCGATGGCCGGCCGACCTGGTACATCCACGGCGCCGAAAACGGCCGCGTTCACGCGATGCGCGATCGTTCCCGGGCACTGGCCGCTCAGGCTCGCAACATCACGCTGCGCACCTATTACAACGCCCCTGACCCGGCCGACGTTCAGGGGCGCGACTACGATGAGCGAGGTTTCATCAGCATGGATTGGATCGTGGCCAACACCCCGATGCAGGAGGCGGCCTACTATCTGTGTGGCCCTCGACCGTTCCTGCGCGCTATGGTCGGCGGCCTCGCCGGCCGGGGCGTGCCATTGGGCAGCATCCATTACGAGTTCTTTGGCCCAGCGGACGAACTGCTTGCCGTATGAGGTTTCAGGGCGCGCGCCGATTCAATTCAGGGGGAACGTCAAGGGCGCGGCGCATGCTGCCTTCCAATTGCCAACCATGCGCCTTTGCTCTGCAGGGAGTCACTGAAATGCCTCGAAATCCACGGCGCTCCGCTTTCTTGCAGAAGCATAATCTGGTGTCATTCCTATTGACCCATCTGGCGATTGGGGTCGTGGCCGGCGTTGTCGTTTGCCTCGGCCTTCTCGCCCTGGATGTCGCCAGTCTCCGTACACTGCTCCTTGGCTCCGACTACTGGCTGATCGGTTTCATCCTGCTCTTCGGCTCGGTTTGCGGAACGTTCGGCGGTGTGGCGATGGCTGTCGCCGTGATGAATCTGGGCGACTGGTCCGATCACCCGGATCGGGATTACTGACCCGCCCCTGGCATCGTCAGGGGACGACCGCCGTGAAGCCGGCGACCATCGGGTTGCCGTGTGGGGTTGAACAGAGGTCCTTGATCGACGGACCCGTCGTCCGGGCTCACGCTGCTCACATGGCCGCGCTCCTCGCGCCCTCCCATCCACTTCGACCTCATGCAACATGAAGTGCATGGCCCTGCGCGTCCAGAACCAGCACCGATTGCCGTGCCCGGTAGCGGAAGGTCACCCGCCTCCGACCATGGTCCACACCCGTTCCCTGTTCATGAACCTGATGGACCATGCCCTTCTTCAGTTCTTCCATGAAGGCGCCCGGTTCGAGGCCGAGGAGCGGCCCCACGATCGCAGCGTCAAACACGAGATCTCCAGCTCCGTCCACCTCGGCAACCTGGGTTCCGAGCAGCGCTGTAGGCTGTGGTTGCGTTTCCGTCATGTCCGCCTCGCTTGTCCTTGGAATGATGACCGGGGGGATCATGACGTGAGGCGTTGTCGCCGTCTTTGCCCAGGGGCAAACGCACGAAAACTGCCCGGTCACCGGCGGCGCACCGTTCGCCATGGCGGCCGCCGGCCTCAACGGGCCGTGGTCGGATCGCCATACTGGACCGGCTGGCCCGTGGCCGGAGCGCTGATCCCGAAGCGGCCGGCCATCTGCCGAAGGGCGTCGCGGTCCTTCTGGATGGACACCAGACTGGTGATCGCGAAGGTGGCAAGCTCGCGGTCCGGCGTGTTCGACGCCTCGGTCTGGTAGAGGTCGACGATGCGGTCATGAATGCGAAGCTGCGCCTCAATGTAGCCCTTGGCGAAGGCATCGCCCGACGCCCCGGACAGCGCCTTGACGGCGTCCGGCGTCATGCCCTCCTGGGCGTTCGCCGGGTTGGTCACCGCCCCAGCGGCACCGAAGGCGTCAGCGCGCTCCGGCTTCAACTGGTCAGCCGGCGGCAGGGGGCGGGCCGAAGAAAGCCGCTTCAGGGACTCGCCCAAAGTGGTGTGGGTCTCCGCAATTCCTTTGGCCAGAGTCTTGAACGCATCGTCCGGCCCCTTCTCCGCCGCAAGACGCCCGAGCTCCGCCTGCCTCTGGCTGGCCGCGGCCGCCTCCTTGAGGAAATGCGCATCCTCGACGGGCAGGGACTGCCCCGGTTGCGGCGGCAGGCGGGGCGTGGTGTCCGGCCGGATGTTGACCTGCGCCCAGGGAGAGCCGGACACCAGGACGGCTCCGAGGATGGCGGCAAGGATGATCCTGAGCATGATGCCTCCTGTTTCTTGAGCGTTCAGCCGGTCAGCTGGCGGTAGATGGCGGGCAGCGCCGCGGGCAGGCGGGCGGCGTGCGGGAAGATGGCGTAGGCGCCGGGGCCGAAGATGTAGGGCAGGTAATCGCGCCCCTTCTCGTCCACCGTGACGCCGAACAGCCGCAGTCCGGCGCGGCGCGCCTCCTGCACCGCCACGCGCGTGTCCTCGATGGCGTAGCGGCCCTCGTAATGGTCCGTGTCGTTCGGTTTGCCGTCCGTCAGCACCAGCAGAAGCCGGTGTGTGTGCGGGCGGTCCTTGAGAAGGGCCGTCGCGTGGCGCAGCGCCGCTCCCATACGTGTGTAGCTGCCCGGCTTGAGCGCCTGGATGCGGCGCACGACGCGGGCGTCCAACCGCTCCTCGCAGTCCTTTACGGTGCGCATGTCCACCCGGTGGCGCCGGTGCGAGGTGAAGGTGAGGATGGCGTGCTCGTCGCCGCAGGCGGTCAGCCCGTGCGTCAACGCCAGCAGAGCCTCCTTCTCGACGTCGAGCACGCGCCGGTCCTCGATGCAGCTGTCGGTGGACAGCGAGACGTCGACCAGCACGCACACCGACAGGTCGCGGGCGACGTTGCGCACCGCCGTGTAGACCCGATCCGATCCGATGCCGCCCGCGCACCGGTCGGCGACCGAGCGGACCAGAGCCGACAGGTCGAGGTCATCACCGTCGGGCTGCCCGGTCATCATTTGGCGGCGCGGCCGCATCGCCTCGAACTGGCGGCGGACCAGGCGGATGCGGCGCAGCGCGTTGTCGTCGGGCCGCCACTCCTCCCCCTCCAGCGCGGCCGGCTCGGCGATCACGCGGCAATGGTCGGGATGATAGAGACGGCGTTTCCAGTCCCACTCGGGATAGGTGATTTCCGCCCGCAATGGCGCGACGTCGGCGTCCTCGGAGGCCAGATCGAGGTCGAGCTTGAGCTTGGTCGACGCCTTGCGCTCGTGCTGACCCACCGAGATCTCGTCCAAGTCCTCCGCGGCCTTGCGCGCGCCTTCCTCGTCGTCGTCCTCGACCTTGCGATTGAGATTGACCATCTCCGCCAGCCCGAGAATCTTCTCGAAGCGGTTCAGCATCAGCGGGTCGTCGCGCCGGGTCTGGTCGTTCTCGCGGCGCTTGGCCCTGCGGCGCTTGCCGTCCCCTTCGGCCCCGGCGCCACCCTCCTCATCACTCTCGGGCGAAGCGGCGCCCTCCGGTGGCGCGGAGACTTCTCCCCACAGCGGCACCGGCAGGAAGGGCCGATAGCCGGAGGCGGCGCGGAAGCGGTCGAGCGGGACCGCCGCGTCGGTGACCGCTGCCAGCAGGTCCGGATCGGATGGGCCGCCGCTTCCGATGAGCGTTCCGACGAGCGCCTCGACGGCGGCCTCCTGTCCGGGGCGCCGCCATTTGGGTCGGGCCGCGCGCATGGCTTGGCAGAGCCGGACGTGCAGCGGGCGCAGGCCCGGCCATTCATCGAGCGCCCGTTGCGTGGCCCGACGGGCCGAACGCAGGCGGACGAGGTCGGCCTGCAGCGGGTCGTCGGGCATCGCCGGAGGCGGTTCGGCCTGGACGAAAAAAATGGCGAGCCATTCGTAGAGCGCCGCGTTGTCCTCGCGGGAGGGGAAGACATCGACGCGGTCGGGAAGCTGGAGGGTGACGCCGTCGTAGCGGGCGCGCTCCAGCTTTTCCGTCCCGAGACCGAGACGCTGCTTCAGACCGAGGCGATGCCCGGAGGTTTCGGCGGAGGCCCCGGCGATGCGAACGGCACCGGGGCCGCCGAGCGCCCGAAACAGCACGCCGAGGCGCGCGCGCATCGCGTCCAGGCGAACCGCGGCGTCGGGATGACGCGGGTAGGACGCGGCGTCACCGACCAGACGGTGCCACAGGGCTCCGACGAACTCCTCGGGTTCCCAGATGGAGGCCATGCGATCATCCCAGCGTGAGTTCGGCGACCCGAAGCAGCGCCTTCTTGACCTCCGGGTCGTCGGTGAGCGGCTCGATCATCGACGCCAGGATCGCCTCGTCGCGAGGCATGCCGTCGCGGATCAAGGAAGCGCAATACACCAACAGCCGGGTCGACACTCCTTCCTCAAGATCCTGCCCCTTGAGAGCGCGCAGGGCATTGCCAAGCCGCACCAGCGGAGCGACCCGGTCTGCGGGCAGCCCGCTTTCCTGGACGACGATCCCGGTTTCGGCATCGGGCTTCGGGAAGCCGAACTCGATGGCGACGAAGCGCTGGCGCGTGCTGGGCTTCAACGATTTCAGGATGTTCTGGTAGCCGGGGTTGTAGGAGACGACCAGCATGAACGCCGGCGGCGCCTCCAGCAGTTCGCCGGTGCGCTCCAGGGGCAGCAGGCGGCGGTCGTCGGTCAGCGGGTGAAGCACCACGGTGACGTCCTTGCGCGCCTCGACCACCTCGTCGAGGTAGCAGATCGCGCCCTCGCGCACTGAGCGGGTCAGCGGGCCGTCGGTCCAAACCGTGTCGCCGCCCTTGAGGAGGTAGCGGCCGGTCAGGTCGGCGGCGGTCAGGTCGTCGTGGCAGGACACCGTGTGGAGCGGACGCCCCAGCCTCGCCGCCATGTGCGCGACGAAGCGGGTCTTGCCGCAGCCGGTCGGGCCCTTGAGCAGCAGCGGCAGCCGGTTGCGGTGGGCGTGCTCGAACAACGCCACCTCGTTGCCGGTGGGGGCGTAGAAGGGGACGGCGCCGCCCGCCGTCCCCTGCCGGGAGGAGTCCTCCACCGCCGTCACTCGGCCGGAGCGACGGAGGGCTGGGTGCGGGCGGGCACCCGCCCGCGCGCCGGTCCGAACATCGCGTAGACGAACATGAGCACCGAGACGACCACGAAGATGCCGGACCCCAGGCGCATCCAGTAGAACAAGGCCAGCTGCTCCTGGACCTCCATGTAGGTCATGCCCAGCACGCGCTGCAGGTGGACCTGCACGACGCCCGCGAAGGTCAGCGTGAAGGTCATGAAGGCCATGGCCGAGGTCATGATCCAGAAGCTCCACATGTTGAGCACCTGGTTGTAGGGCGCGCGGCCGCGCAGGCTCGGCAGGGCGTAGCTGATGATCGCGAGGTTCAGCATCACGTAGGCCCCGAAGAAGGCGAGATGCCCGTGCGCCGCGGTGACCTGGGTGCCGTGGCTGTAGTAGTTGACCCAGGACAGCGTGTGCATGAAGCCCCACACGCCCGCGCCGAAGAAGGCCATCACCGGGGTGCCGAGCGTCCACAGGAAGGCGGCCTTGTTCGGATGGTCGCGCCGCCCCTTCCAGGCCATGGTGAAGGCGAAAACGACCATGGCGAAGAAGGGAGCGACCTCCAGCGTGGAGAACAGCGAGCCGATCCACTGCCAATAACCCGGAGCACCAATCCAGTAATAATGGTGCCCCGTGCCCAGCAGGCCGGAGAACAGGGCGAGGCCGACGATGGCGTAGAGCCACTTCTCCACGACCTCGCGGTCGACGCCGGTCATCTTGATGACCAGGAAGGCGAGGACCGAGGCCATCACCAGTTCCCACACGCCCTCGACCCACAGATGGACGACGTACCACCAGTACAGCTTGTCCAGCGCGAGGTTGGTCGGGTTGTAGAAGGCGAACAGGAAGAAGACCGCGATGCCCCACAACCCGAGCAGGAGGACGTTGGTGATCGCCGTCCTGCGTCCTCTGATCACGGTCAGCGAAACGTTGTAGAGGAAGATCAACGCCGCGACGACGATGCCGATCTTCACCCACAGCGGCTGTTCGAGGAACTCGCGCCCCTCGTGGATGCCCAGCGTGTAGCCGACCACCGCGCCCAGGGCGCCGACCATCAGGATGGCCAATTGGGCGTAGGCGAGCACCGGGCTCTCGATGTCGCGCTCCGCCTCCTCCGGGATCAGGTAATAGGCCGAGCCGAAAAAGCCGAGCAGGAGCCACACGATCAGCGCGTTGGTGTGGATCATGCGCAGGATGTTGAAGGGCAGGATCTCGGACAGGAAGTTCGGCAGGACATAGACGGTCCCGGCGAGCGAGCCGACCAGCACCTGGATGACGAACAGGGCCATCGCGCAGGCGAAGTACCAATAGGCGATGCGTTGGGTCGCGTATTTCATGCCATGCCTCCCCCTTCAGCCCGCTTGGTTCGGTGGCCAGCCTTGCGTGTCGATGCGGCTGGTCCATTCGAGGAAGTCGACGAGGTCGTTGAGTTCCGCGTCGGTCAGGTTGAACTGCGGCATCTGGCGGCGCCCCTCGACGCCGCTGGGCTGCGACTGCATCCAGGCGATCAGCGCCGTCCGCGCGCCTTCGGCGTCCTCCCGCCCGCCGTAGCGGACCCAGACGTTGCCGAGCTCCGGGGCGAAGTAGGCACCCTCACCAAGCAGCGAGTGGCAGTTGATGCAGGCGTTCCTTTCCCACACGTGCTTGCCGCGTGCGACGCTCTCGGACAGCGTGGCCTCGTCCGTGCTGGTCGTTCGGATGTAGTAGTGGCTGTGAATCGTCAGGGCGACGAAGGTGACGAAGAAGAAGAGCGACCCGCCGTAGAAGATGTTGCGCGCCGCTGATTTCGTGAATCGCTCGGCCATCACCTCCCCCTGTTATCGTTACACGGTTAGGTTACGTGTCCAGGACCAGTGGAAGCGCAAACAGGACCGTTGGGCCAGTGCGGAAAAGGATAGGATGGAACGACCGAGTGTCCTCGAACGCGGTTCTCGAAGCCGAAGGGTGCTGCATGGCGCGGCAACCCTGTGCGGCGGCATTGTTCACGCCGTGAGCCGCGGCGGGATGTCGCAGGGGTGCCGGGCCGATTCCATGCTCCCAGCGGGACGGACGATGAGCTGCTCGGTGACCTCATCAGCATCCGCCTTGTGATTCGTGGTTTTTCTCAGTCCTTTGCAGGCGATACACCCCTTCAACCCCCTCGCTCCAGAAAGCAACTTCTCGCAATTGCGAAAAAATCAGAATAAAAACGGAAGTGATCGGAGCGTTGCCCTTACCTAAAATTCTTGACGACCGTCAAGTAACGGGGCCGGGAAATCTGGGACGTTGGCTTCACAAGCAACACTCGCCCTGGATTGCATCATGAAAACCAAGACCTTCCTGGCCACCGTCAGCGCCGCCGCCCTCATCGCCCTGTCGGGGATCGGCGCCGCATCGGCCACCACGCTGTACGCCGAGCCGAAGGTCAAGGAGCCGGCGGTCGACATTGTCCAGGACCCCGCGGCGGTCCCGGCGCCGGAAGCGGCGGGCAAACGCGCGCCAAAGACCCACAACGTCGTGTTGACCACGACCGAGGTCGAAGCCAGGCTGGATGACGGCACGACCTACACTTACTGGACGTTCAACAACAAGGTCCCCGGCCCGATGGTCCGCGTCCGTGTCGGCGACACGGTGAACGTGTCCATGACGAACGCGCCCGGGTCGGTCATGAACCATTCCATTGATTTCCACGCGGCCACCGGTTTCCTCGGCGGCGGACAGATTACCCAGGCGGAGCCGGGCCAGACCAAGGAATTCTCGTTCAAGGCGATGGCGCCGGGTGTGTACGTCTATCATTGCGCCACGCCGATGGTCGCCCAGCACATCGCCAAGGGCATGTTCGGCCTGATTGTGGTGGAGCCCGAAGGCGGCCTGCCGAAGGTCGACAAGGAGTTCTATGTCATGCAGCAGGAAATCTACGCCACCAAGGCGAAGAACCTGCCGGCTGCGGAGGACGACTATGACGGCTTGGTCAACGAGAAGCCTGGCTATCTGGTGTTCAACGGCGCCGTGGGTGGGCTGGTGAAGGACAAGCCATTGAAGGCCAGTGTGGGCGAAACCGTGCGCATCTGGTTCGGTGTCGGTGGACCGAACTTCACCTCGTCGTTCCATGTCATCGGTGAGATCTTTGATCGCGTCCACAACCTCGGTGCCCTCGACACGCCGCCGCTGAAGAACGTGCAGACGGTCTCGGTGGCGCCGGGCGGGGCGACGATGGTGGAGTTCAAGGTCGACTATCCGGGCAAGTACGCCTTGGTCGACCACGCTCTGAGCCGCGCCACCAAGGGGCTCATCGGCATTCTGGAAGTCGATGGCAAGGCGGACGACAGCATCATCCTCGACAAGAGCGGCGACTCCCGCAAGCAGCTCGGCGAGATGAAGCATTGATCCCACCCTGGTGGGATGCGCACAGGGAAGGTGGGGGTGAGACTCTGCCTTCCTCCGTTGGGCATTCCCGCTTGCCACCGGTGCTTGGCCGTTCCGTTTGCGCGAGGACAAAGAGGCCCTTTCATCATCGTGGGATGATCCGGTCATGACCTTACCATCCTTCTATGATGCGGCGCCGCGGCTCGTCGTGTTCGATCCGCTCAGCGCGTTCCTCGGCGCGGCCGAGGACGGCCTGCTTGAGTACGGCTATGCCGATGCGGTGCGGCTGGCCGGCCATTCCTGCCCGACCGTCGCGGGCGCTTACCTGATGACCGTACGGTCACTGGAGCGTCTGTATCCCGATGAGGTGCCCGAGCGCGGGACCGTCGCAGTGTCTGTTCGCGAGGCAGCCGACGACGGTGTGGCCGGCGTGATGGCAAGCGTCGCCACGCTGCTGACCGGAGCGACGGAAAACACCGGCTTCAAAGGCATCGCTGGACGCTTCGACCGCCGGAACCTCCTGACCTTCGGGGTCGGCATTCAAGGGACGATGGCCTTCGTCCGCACGGACACGGGAGCGGGCGTGCAAGCGACGCTCGACAGCGGCGTCGTGCCGGTCGATCCGGCGATGTCCGGCCTTCTTCAGCGCCTGTTGTCCCACGCGGCATCCCCGGACGAAGCGGCACAGTTCCGCACCCTATGGCAGGAACGGGTCCGACGCATGCTGGTGGACCACGCCGACGATCCTCGGCTGGTCAGGCTTACCGCCTGGAATGGTCGACCCGACGCGTGACCTCCTTTCAAACGGCTTCGAACATGCACACCGACAGCCAGACCGGCCAACTCCTGCACGACGATCATCACCGGACCATCGACCTTCTGAACGCGTTCGAAGCCTATCTCGAACGCACCACGGAGGACGACATTCCACATCTGGACGCGGACGGTCGCGTTCTGCTCGCCACCATCGGCAAGGAACTGGGCCAGGACCTCGAACGGCATTTTATCCTGGAAGAGCAGTGGCTCTTCCCGCCCATCGCCGCCGCCGGCGCTTACGAGATGACGGCCGACCTCTCGACCGACCACGAAGCCCTGCGCCCGCTCGTCCGCCGCATCACCCGGCTGTGCGCCCTGGCTCTGCGTGAGGGGTTCGATGAGGAAAGCTGGCCGGTCTACCGCCATTTCGGGCAGCAGCTGATCGAGGGCCTCGTCCTGCACATTCAAAAGGAAGAGACCGCACTGCTCAGTGCCGTTGACGCCGTGCTTACGCCGGCACAGGACGTCTCCCTTGCACGGGCTTACCGTTGTGGGGAAGAGGCGCTTGGCGGCGTGGATGAACGCACATCATCGCCGCAGGTTTAGGGCGGGCATTCAGCGGCAGGTTCAGCGGCAGATCGGTCGCGGCCAACGTGCGCCGGTGTTCCGAACCGCATCAAGCCGGATTCATCGGCTCGGTGGGCGGGCCGGGGTTGTCCTCGGGTTCCGCCGGCGCGGCGGGCACGGGCTCGTCCTCCTGCTCGTCCGGAAGACGACCGAGGCAGGACCCGTCGGGGCGTGCGAAGGGCGACGAGGGCCGGGGTGCGGACCGCTGGGGCTTCATGGTGATTCCTCCCTTCCTGTCAGAACGGCTCTGTTGCAAAGTTTGTCGGCAGGCGCGAGATGATGATTACGGGCATCACCGCCGACGCTATGCGTCCTGGGGTTCGAGCTGCTGGCTGATGAACTGTACGGCCTCGGTGAGCATGCAGGGTCCGATGTTGAAGGCGCGTTCGACGAGGCGCGCCTCGCCCCGCATGTCGCGGGTGATGTTGAAGCTGGACGCTTGGCCCTTGCGGAGCGCCCGCATCACCTCAAAACCCTTAATCGTTGCGTAGGCCGTCTTCAGGGTCTTGAAGCCTCGCACCGGGCGGATCAGCTGCTTCAGCTTGCCATGATCGGCCTCCACCACGTTGTTCAGATATTTGACCTGCCGGTGCTCGGTCTCCTCGGGACATTTGCCCTCAGCCTTCAGCTCCGCCAAGGCCGGCCCATAAGTTGGCGCCTTGTCGGTGTTGATGACCGTCGGCGTCTCCCACTCCTTCAAGCCGTTCAACGCCTTGGACAGGAAGCGCTTGGCGGCGGCGGTGTTGCGCGTGGGAGAGAGGTAGAAGTCGATGGTGTTGCCATGCTTGTCGACGGCTCGGTACAGGTAGGCCCACGTGCCACCAACCTTCACGTAGGTCTCGTCGACCCGCCAACTGGTTGACCGTGGGCAGCGCCACTGCCAGCGTAGCCGCATCTCGATCTCCGGCGCGTACTTCTGCACCCAGCGGTAGATCGTTGAATGATCGACCGTGACGCCGCGCTCGGCCATCATCTGCTCGAGATCACGGTAGCTGATGCCGTATCGGCAGTACCAGCGCACCGCCCAGAGCACGATCTCACCCTCGAAGTGGCGCCCCTTAAAGTCCGACACGGCTTGGCTCCCAACAGCGTCCAGCCATTCCGCCGCGTGCCGGCCAACTTTGCAACAGAGCCCGAAAAAGCGCGTTTGTTCGGCAATGCCCCTTCAGCCGATGGAAACGATGAACTCGAAGGGCGATCCCCAGCCGCCCGCAAGGACGCGGTTCTCACCGTGGTTCAGAAGGGCGGTGTCCCTCATGAAATCATGCCCGATCGGCTGCCCGTTGACGACCGTCCCAAGCGTGCTGCCAAGATCGGACACGAGCAGCCGGCCCTGGCTGCGGCTGATCATGAAGTGATCGCGCGACAGGCGAAACGGCGGCTGATCGTCGATGGACAGATCGGGCGAACGTGGGGGCGGTGCCTCGCCGTTGATCGGGAGCCGACCGACCACGAAGGGCAGTTGCCCAACCTGGATTGGGCTTGGACCGATCCGCCTGCGCAGGGAGTCCGTCCCGGCGGTCAATAGAATGCGTTCGTTGTCGTTGGGAAGTGCCTCCGACGACGGCGCGCCGTTCTCCGCCAGTTCCGCCTCGCGCGTCGAGAGCAGCAGGTCGCCGGCAATCTTGTCCTCGATCGTCCGCAGGCGGATGCTGAGACGCTGGATCAACCCGCGCGCCAGGGATACGTCCCGGCTCACCCGGTCCAGGAAATCCTGCGGGGTGAGGATTTCCGCGGCGCCATCGCTGACGGCCCGGGCGGTGGCACTCCGGCTGCGGCCTTCAATGACGCCCATCTCGCCCAGCCACTCGCCGCCCCGCACATGCCCGATCAGGATGGCGTTGTCTCCATTCTCGCGCAGGACTTCGATTTCCCCATGCCTGACCCAAAAAACACAGTCACTCGCGTCTCCCCGCCGGAACAGCAAATCGCCTGATTTGAACTGAATGGATTTGGCCATATCCGGATGTTCTCCGCTGTTCGGCCGTGCGTCGTAATGGCACGACAGACGGAGATTCTGTATGATGAAAGCAGAAGTGAAGCCTACCGAGAAAATGGACGCACACGACGGAGCCCCGCTTCTCCTTTCTTTTGGGCATCGTTCCTTCGTAGGGCAAGATGGTTATGAGTGTGCGGCCATCGATCTATCCATCGGCTCAACATAGTCATGATCTCGCACTCCGCCGTTTCCGGCGAACAGCAGGGTGTTGTCAGGTTGGTGGTGAACGGTCCGGCATGGCAGGTTGTTGGGCATGTCCACCAACCCGTACCGCGGTGTCCGTTTTCCCGCTGGGATCATCCACGAGGCAGTCTGGGTGTCCCGTTGCTCCAACCTGAGCCTACCGAGGTCGCACTGACCCGGGCGACGCCCGGCATCGTGGTCGGCGACGAGGCCATCGCGGAACGGTGGCTGCACTTTGGCCGTCCGTCCGCCGGCGCGCTCCGGCGCCTCGGGTGTACGCCCGGCGCCGGTGCGACAAGCGGGCCACGTACGCCGACACGCAACCAGCTCAAAGACATACGATGTCGAGCCCGTTCAGGTCACCACCGAAACGCTGCGGTCCAATGGGGCAGCTTTCTGTCGGCAAGACTGATTCATCGCAGTTTGGCGGTCAAAGAGAAAATCACGCGGTCTTAAGCGAAGCCAAGCAGTCGATTTACTTCGCAGATGCAAATTCGCAACTGCAAAATAAACGCATTCACGCATAGGCCTTTTCCTCTAATTCGATCAAATTCATTGGCCGAGTTACTGTAACGCCGGACAATTTTTGGAGCGGCATCGGCCCTTTCCGTATCGCCAGAATCCTATAAAACGCCGCAGCCGATGCAGTGGCGATGCGGAAACCGTATCGAACTTATGTAACGGCTCGCCAAGCCGTCAAGCTTGGGACTTCCGTTCCTGGTCGCCATTTCTTCAACGACATTCAACGAATGTGACCAGTGGACGCTGGAGCGAAAGATGCCCCACCTCATCGCCCCGCCTCATTGGAGGGAATCCTGACGGTAGGGAGACGAGGATAGCGGAGAGACGGCGATGACGACGGCTGACGTGAACGATCTCGTGTCGGTGAAAAACGCCGGCGTGGCGCAGACCCAGAAGTCGGACAAGCTGACCTTGCTCCCACTCGTTGCGCTCGTTGTCGGCTCGATGATCGGCGGCGGCGTTTTCAATCTTCCATCGGACATGTCCAAAGGTGCGTCGCCCGGCGCCATCCTGATCGGCTGGATGATCACCGGCATCGGCATGATGATGCTCGCCTTCGTGTACCAAAACCTGGCCGTGCGCAAACCGAACCTGAACGCAGGCCCCTATGCCTATGCCAAGGCCGGCTTCGGTCCGTTCGTCGGCTTCAACAGCGCTTGGGGCTATTGGCTGAGCGCCTTTCTTGGAAACGTGGCCTACGCGGTGGCCATCTTCTCGGCCCTGTCCCACTTCTTCCCCATCTTCGGCGACGGCAACAACCTGCCGTCCATCGTCGGCGCGTCGCTGTGCCTGTGGCTGATCCACGCGCTCGTGCTCAGCGGCATCAAACAGGCGGCCTTCGTGAACGTCGTCACCTCGATCGCCAAGCTGGTGCCGCTGTTCCTGTTCGTCCTGGTGGCCATCGTCGGCTTCCATTGGGATCGCTTCACGGTGGATTTCTGGGGAACCGGCGCCGGGTCCGGCACGGGCGGCCTCGGCTCAGTCATGGAGCAGGTGAAGAGCACCATGCTGGTGACGCTGTGGGTGTTCATCGGCATCGAGGGCGCCAGCGTCTACTCCGCCCGCGCGGCCCGTCGCTCCGACGTCGGGCGGGCGACCGTGATCGGCTTCGTCGGCGCGCTGGGAATCTACGTGCTGGTTTCGTTGCTGGCGACGGGCGTTCTGCGGCAACCTGAACTCGCCGACCTCAAGGTGCCGTCCATGGCTGGTGTGTTCGAGTCCCTCGTCGGTCCGTGGGGCGCCGCCCTGATCAACATCGGCTTGGTGATCTCGGTCGGCGGCGCCTTCCTCTCCTGGACGTTGCTGTGCGCGGAGATCCCCTACACCTGCGGCCGCGACGGGACTTTCCCGAAATGGTTCGCCGCGGAGAACGCCAACGGGTCGCCCGTGAACGCGCTGTGGGCAACCAATCTCCTGATCCAGCTCTTCCTCGCGCTCAGCTTCTTTTCGCGCAGCGCGTACCAGTTCTTCTACTTCATCGCCTCGGTCGCGATTCTTCCCCCCTACGTCCTGTCCGGCGCCTACGCGTTGAAACTGGCCTTAACCGGCGAGGGGTACGGTGCCGAATCGCGGACAAAGGGCATCCTGGTCGGTGCCTTGGCGACGACCTACGGCCTATGGCTCGTCTACGCGGCCGGCCTTCAGTACCTGCTGATGTGCGCGGTCCTCTTCGCACCGGGAATCCTCGTCTATGTCCGGGCCCGGCGTGACTGCGGGGAGCGCCCCTTCACCGGCGTGGAAATGGCCATCGCGGCGGTCATCGCCGTCCTCGCCGTGCTCGCCGCCTGGCTCATGTGGACCGGCACGATCAGCCCGCTGTGATGGCACACGACAACAAGGCCCGCACGGAATAGCGGGCCATCGAAACAGGGAGATGCGTCATGTCTGAAGTCGGCGTGCATTCGGAAGTCGGCAAGCTGCGGACCGTCCTGGTTTGCCGGCCGTCGCTGGCGCACCAGCGCCTCACCCCCGGCAACTGCCACGACCTTCTGTTCGATGACGTCATCTGGGTGCACGAGGCGCAGAAGGACCACCACGACCTCGTGCTGAAGATGGAGGAGCGCGGGGTCGAGGTGCTGGACCTGCACGACCTGCTGGCGCAAACGCTCGACGATCCTCAGGCGCGCAGGTTCGTGCTCGACCGCCGCGTCACCGCCAACACCGTCGGGGTCGCCGCCGTGGAGGTCATGCGCCCCTGGCTGGACGAGATGCCGTCCAGGGAACTCGCCGTCCATCTCATCGGCGGTATCGCCATATCGGACCTGCCAGACAACACCGTGAGCGTGCTGCTGAATGAGGCGTTCGGCGGCACCGATTTCGTGCTGCCGCCGATTCCCAACACGCTGTTCCAGCGGGACCCGTCCTGCTGGATTTACAGCGGCGTGACCTGCAACCCGATGTTCTGGCCCGCCCGCAAGCCGGAGACGCTGCTGCAGCGGGCGGTCTACAAGTTCCACCCCCGCTTCCGAGACGGCGGCTTCACGATCTGGTGGGGCGATTCGGACGAGGACTTCACCGGCGCCTCCCTGGAGGGCGGCGACGTGATGCCGATCGGAAAAGGCATCGTCCTTATCGGCATGGGTGAGCGCACCAACCGCCAAGCGGTCGGCCAGGTAACCCGCGCGCTGTTCCGCAACAACGCGGCATCCCGGGTCATCGCCTGCCTGATGCCGAAAAGCCGCGCGGCCATGCATTTGGACACGGTGTTCTCGTTCTGCGACCGCGATCTGGTGACGGTCTTCCGTGAGGTCGTCGACCAGATCCGCTGCTACAGCGCCTATCCCCTGGACGACGAGGGGCGCTTCGAGGTGCGGCCCGAGGCGAGGCCGCTGCTGGAGGTCGTGGCCGACGCGCTGAGCTACTCCAGGCTCCGTGTCGTCGGAACCGGCGGAAACGCCTACGAGGCGGAGCGCGAGCAATGGGACGATGGCAACAACGTCGTCGCCCTCGAACCCGGCGTGGTCGTGGCCTACGACCGCAACACCTACACCAACACGCTGCTGCGCAAGGCCGGCGTCGAGGTCATCACCGTCCGCGGGGCGGAACTCGGCCGCGGACGGGGCGGCGGCCACTGCATGACCTGCCCGATCTGGCGGGAACCCGCCTACTGACGACCCGCCGCGGACAACGAACCCGGAGGGAACCCCAGGAGGAAAAGATGAGCTTCAATCTGCGCAACCGGTCGCTGCTCACCGTCCAGGATTACACGCCGCGGGAGTTCCGCTATGTGCTCGACCTCGCGCGCGACCTCAAGCGTGCGAAGTACGCCAGGACCGAGCAGCAGCACCTGCGCGGCAAGGAGATCTGCCTGATCTTCGAAAAGACGTCGACGCGGACCCGCTGCGCCTTCGAGGTCGCCTGCCACGACCAGGGCGCCAACGTCACCTACCTCGATCCCGCCGGCTCGCAGATCGGCCACAAGGAGTCCTTCAAGGACACCGCGCGCGTCCTCGGCCGGATGTACGACGCCATCGAGTACCGCGGCGCCGCACAGGGCGGCGTGGAGCAGTTGGCGAAGTACGCGGGTGTACCGGTCTACAACGGCCTCACCGACGAATACCACCCGACCCAGATGCTTGCCGACGTCATGACGATGCGCGAGCACAGCGACAAGCCGATCACCGACATCACGTACACCTATGTCGGCGATACCCGGTCCAACATGGGCCATTCGCTGATGATCGTCGGTTGCCTGATGGGCATGGACGTACGCATCTGCGGGCCGCAGAGCCTGTGGCCGTCGGAGGAGTACACCGCCATCGCCCACCGGCTCGCGGCGGCGTCCGGCGCACGGCTGACCATCACCAGCGACACCGCCGAAGCGGTGGCCGGAGTCGATTTCATCCACACCGACGTCTGGGTTTCGATGGGCGAGCCCAAGGACGTGTGGCGGGAGCGGATCGCGCTGCTCAAGCCCTATCAGGTCAACCCGGAACTGATGGCGGCAAGCGGCAACCCGCAAGTCAAGTTCATGCACTGCCTCCCAGCCTTCCACGACAGCGAGACGGCGCTCGGCCGGCAGATCGCCGAGGACTATGGGATGCCCAACGGGCTCGAGGTGACCAACGAGGTCTTCGAATCGGAGGCGAACATCGCCTTCGAACAGGCGGAAAACCGCATGCACACGATCAAGGCGCTTCTCGTCGCCACGTTGGGGGAATGAGGGGGGGAATGAGACCATGCGCGTCGTCGTCGCTTTGGGAGGCAACGCTCTGTTGAAACGCGGCGAGCCGATGACCGCCGACGTGCAGCGCCGCAACATCCGCATCGCCGCCGAGGCCATGGCCCCGGTCGCCCGGGAGCATCAGCTCGTGATCAGCCACGGAAACGGGCCGCAGGTCGGGCTGCTGGCGCTCCAGGGCGCCGCCTACCAGCCGAACGAGGCCTATCCGCTGGACGTCCTGGGGGCCGAGACCGAGGGCATGATCGGCTACATGATCGAGCAGGAGCTGGGCAACCTGCTGCCGTTCGAGGTGCCCTTCGCCACGCTGCTGACCATGGTGGAGGTTGACGGCGACGACCCGGCCTTCAACGACCCGACCAAGTTCGTGGGACCGGTCTATGGGGCCGCCGAGGCCGAGCGCATCGCGGCCGAGAAGGGGTGGGTGTTCAAGCCGGACGGCGCGTCCTGGCGGCGGGTCGTGCCGTCGCCGGCCCCCAAGCTCATCTTCGAGATCCGGCCGATCCGCTGGCTGCTGGATCAGGGAACCATCGTGATCTGCGCCGGTGGCGGCGGGATACCCACCATGTACCAGCCGGCCACGCACCAGCCGGGCAAGGAACGCACGCTGGTCGGCGTCGAGGCGGTGATCGACAAGGACCTCTGCTCGGAGTTGCTGGCGCGCGAGCTGGATGCGGACCTCCTCATCATGGCGACCGACGCCGAGGCCGTGTTCCTCGGCTGGGGAACGCCGGACGCGCGGGCCATCCATCGCACGAGCCCCGAGGCAATGGGCAGGTACAGCTTCCCGGCCGGGTCCATGGGGCCGAAGGTGGACGCCGCCTGCCGGTTCGCGACGGCGACGGGGCGAACCGCGGCGATTGGGGCGCTCGCCGACATTCCGGCGATCGTGCGCGGCGAGAAGGGCACGCTGATCGACAACGCCTTCACGACGACGAGTTGGCACGGATAGGCGGCCTGATTGGGGCGGCGATCCGGAAAAGGGGGCTGCGGCCATGGCGAACCACGTTTCGATGCCGGCTGAGGAAAAGCGGGAGGCGCGTCGGCCCACGCTGCTCGACGCCTTGATTCCGATGATTGCCCTAATCGCGCTGCTTGCGCTGTCCTACCTTCTGTTCGGCAAGGACGCCTCCGCCGGGCCGAATCAGGTGGCGCTGCTGTTCTCTGGGATCATCGCGGCGGGGATCGCCTACAAGAACGGGATGCCCTGGGATGGGGTGCGCCAGGCCGTGGTCGACGGCATCGCGACCGGGCTCGCGGCCATCATGATCCTGCTGGCGGTGGGCGCGCTGATCGGCACCTGGGCGCTCAGCGGCACCATCGTGGCGATGGTCTATTACGGCCTCCAGATCCTCAGTCCCCACTATTTCTATGCGACGACCACGCTGATCTGCGCCCTGGTCGGCTTCAGCATCGGAAGCTCCTGGACCGTCGCGGGCACCATCGGCATCGGCCTGATGGGTGTGGCGGCCAGCATGAATTTGTCGCCGGAAATCACGGCCGGCGCGGTCATCTCCGGCGCCTATTTCGGCGACAAGGCCTCCCCGCTGTCCGACACCGCCAATCTGGCGACCGCGGTGACGGGGTCCGGGATCTACGAGCACATCCGGGAATCGCTGTTCACCTCGGTTCCGGCCCTGCTCGTCGCCATCCTCCTCTTCGGGATGCTGGGGGCGCCCGGCGATTTCGATGCGACCGCCATGATGTCCGGCATCGAAAGCCACTTCACGGTGTCGCTCTGGGCCTTCACCCCGCTGCTGCTGGTTCTCGGCCTGTCGATCGCCCGGTTTCCGCCCTTCATCACGATCTTCTTCGGCGCCCTGGCGGGCGGGCTCCTGGCGGTCGTCCTGGAGCCGGCGCGCGCCGCCGCCTTCGCCGCCGCACCGGAACTGCCGGTCGCCGTCGCCATGCTGAAGGGTGTGTGGATGGCGCTCGCCAACGGCTACGTCGCGCACAGCGGCAACGAGTCCCTCGACGTCATCCTGACGCGGGGCGGCATGTCCAGCATGATGAACACGGTGTGGCTGATCATCACCGCGCTGTCGTTCGGCGCGACGGTGGAGCACGCCGGGCTTCTCAATCGCCTGATCGACCCATTGATCCATCGGATGAGGTCCATCGGCGGGCTCGTGGCGACCGTGGTCGCCACCTGCATCGGCGCCAACATCGTCACCTCGGACCAGTATATTTCGATCGCTCTGCCGGGCCGGTTGTTCAAGGCAGAATTCGCGAAGAGGAGCCTTGCTCCCGTGCTGCTGTCGCGCGTCGTCGGCGATTCGGCGACGGTGACCTCGCCGCTGATCCCCTGGAACAGTTGCGGGGCTTATATGGCGGCAGCGCTCGGCGTGTCGGCGACCGGCTTCGCCATGTACTGCTTCTTCAACATTCTCAATCCCTTGGTGACGATTCTCTTCGCTGTCTCCGGTCTGCGGGTGTGGAGAACGACCATCGACACGCCTCCGGGCAACGCACCGCCGCTGCAAGGCTGACGAGCCTTTGCACGATGGTGTGGGTCGCTGTGTGGCGCGGATGGGAGCAGTTCCGTCTGTTGGCTCAACGTGTGGAGTGATCACTGCCAGGATGGAGGGGACGATCATGAACCGCTGTTTTCTGGCGGGCTGCGCTGCCGCTGCTCTGGCAATGGGCGCCGGAGAAGCCAATGCCCAGGCCAAGTACGAGATAAAAATCGGTGGCGATGCCTTCTTCGAAGCCGGCTTCGTCAATCAGGACCTTGACTCCGGTATGCGTTCGACCGAGTTCCGCAACCGCTTCCGCGTGCACATCACGCCGGTCGCCAAAGCGGACAACGGCCTGGAGTATGGTGGGCGCATCCGCATCCGCGCCTCCGGTTCCGACACCGGCGTCAACTCGGACCGTGCCTTCATCTTCGCACAGGGCAGGCTTGGCGAGGTGCGCCTCGGCGTGTCCAACTCCTTCAACGACGAAACCTTCATCTCGACGCCGGGCGACTATCTGCCGACCAGCATCATCGATCTCGATCAGGTGACGAACTGGGTTGGCCCGACGACGGCCGGGCAGTCCGTCAATCCGGCGAATGGCCGGTATCAAGGCTCCGACGTCCTCGGTGGGGTCGCCGAAGCCGTCAACGCCGCCAGCATCCTGTGGCCGTCGCTGACACCGGACGCCAATGCAACGAAGATCGTCTACTTCTCCCCGCGCTTTGCCGGCGTGCAGTTCGGTGCCAGCTACACCCCGCGCAACGACTCCTTCAATCAGGACGTCAACCGGTCGAAAGCGTCTTCCGCCATCGCCGACCAGGGCGTCACCAACTCCTTCACCGATCTGGTCGAGGTCGGTGCTAACTATGACGGCAACGTCTTCGGCTTCGACGTCAAGGCCAGTGCCGGCTATTTCTGGGGCACGTCCTCGGACAGCACGGTGGCCGCGGACTCCTTCCGCGACCTGAACGCTTGGCAGCTTGGTGCCCAAGTCGGTTATGCCGGCTTCGCCGTGGGTGGCAGTTACACCAGCTTCGGCAAATCGGGCCAGAACAAGCGTCCGGGTTTCTTCGCGGATGATATGTACAACTGGACCGCGGGTGTGCAGTACACCGCCGGAGCCATCGTGGTGGGTGCGAATTACAAGTACGGCGTCGACCCCGGCTCCATGGTCGACCCGGGCAGCCGGCGGGTGAAGGTCTACGAGGTTGGTGCCGGTTACACCGTTGCTTCGGGCCTGACCGTGAACGCCCAATACGACTATGTGCTCGCCAACAGCGATCGCCCCGAGACCGCGGCCACGGGCTCGCCGGATGACAAGGCCCACGTCATCGTGCTTCGCACGGTTCTGGCGTTCTGACCTTCGAAGGAGCGGAAAAGCTGATCCAGCGTGGAGCGTTGAACCGAAAAGCGCCGAAATGCCCGGCAACGGCGTCGCCACCATGCGGGATACGCTCAACATCCATATGGAAGCCACGGCAAGAGAGGGAACCATGGTAAAAATGATGAAAGCGGCTGTGGTCCGCCAATTCAAAATGCCGCTGTTGATTGAAGAGGTTCCGGTGCCGGAGGTCGGTCCAGGCCAGATCCTGGTCAAGATCGAAGCCTCGGGTGTCTGCCACACCGACCTGCACGCGGCCGACGGCGACTGGCCGGTGAAGCCGAACCCGCCCTTCATTCCAGGCCATGAGGGCGTCGGCACCGTTGCCGCGGTGGGCGCCGGCGTAACCGCGGTGAAGGAGGGCGACCGGGTCGGCGTTCCCTGGCTGCACACGGCCTGCGGGCACTGCCGGCAGTGTCTCGCCGGTTGGGAAACCTTGTGCGACCTGCAGCAGAACACCGGCTATTCCGTCAACGGCGGCTTCGCGGAGTACACGCTCGCGGACCCCAACTATGTCGGGCACCTGCCGGACAGGCTGGACTGGGAAATGGCCGCCCCGCTCCTGTGCGCCGGCGTAACCGTTTACAAGGGCCTGAAGGAAACCGACACCAAGCCCGGCGACACGGTTGTGATCTCCGGGATCGGCGGGCTCGGCCACATCGCCGTGCAGTACGCGAAGGCCATGGGGCTCGACGTGATTGCCGTCGACATCTCCGACGAAAAGCTGGCGCTCGCCCGTGCCATGGGCGCGGACGCGGCGATCAACGCGAAGACGACCGATCCGGTCGCCGAGGTCAAGGCTCTGTGCGGTGGCGCCCAGGGCGTGCTCGTCACCGCTGTGTCCCGGCATGCCTTCAACCAAGCTCTCGGCATGCTCGCCAAGCGCGGCACCATGGCCCTCGTCGGCCTGCCGCCCGGATCGTTCGAACTGGACATCTTCAGCACGGTTCTGATGCGGAAGACGATCCGAGGATCGATCGTCGGTACACGGTTGGACCTCGCCGAATGCCTCCAGTTCGCTGGCGACGGCAAGGTGAAGGTTCACTATTCGGTCGAGCACTTGGACAACATCAACGACGTGTTCAGCCGGATGCGCAACAACGAGATCGATGGGCGGGTGGTCATGCGGATGTAAAGCGCCGATCGGCACGGTCGTCATACCGATACCGGCTTAAACGATGGGTGGATGGCGCAGCAAAATCCAAATGATAACCAAGCCAAGTGACCAGCAGCACGCTCGCGATTTCGACCAAGACTTACGTTCTTCCAACCTGCAAACAAGGGAGCGATCGGCATGTGGTCGCGACGCGGATTTCTGGCGGGAGCATTGGGGGGCGTCGTCCTGGCCGGCTGTGCCGGCTCGGGAAGCGTTGCTTATGTGAACGATCCTTGGGGCTACCCATCCTATGGTGACGATTGGGTCTACTACTATGATGAGGGTGACGTGGACTTTCTCGCCGGGTTGACCGACGAGCAGAAGGCCGCGCTCAAGCAGAAATGGGACACGCTCTCACCCGAGGAGAAGGAGCAAATTCGGGACCGGTGGAACGCTCTCAGCGCCGACGAGCGCGAGCGCGTGCAACAAGCATGGAGCGGCTTGGATGCGGAGAAGCGACAACAGGTGGTTTCCAGCATGCAGACCCGCGTCCGCGATGGGACGCTCCGTTCCGTGACACCTGCCGCGGCCGGGCCATCGCGCTTCCCGGCAGGATCCAGCGGTGGCCTGGATCGCAGTGGTGCAGGAGCCCGGACCGGCTCGTTTGATCGCGGCAGCTTTAGTGGAGGCAGGGTGGGTGGCGGTAGGTTGGGTGGTCGGCGTTAACGGCATGGACCGAACGGACTTCGGCGTTCGCAGATCAAGAAAAGTTGAGAACGTTCGGGCGCCTCGCGTCGCAAAAATATATCCAGCTCTCTCAGGATAATGAACATGACGCACAGCCGCAGGAAGCCAATGGAAAGAGCCCAATACAAATGCCTCATCATCCTGGCAATAAAGATCACTGCTGCCGTGGGATTGATAGCCATTGCTGGATATCTAATTTTTGGCTATAATAGTGATGTTCGCTCTCTCGAGAACAAACCGATGGTTGTTCCTCTTCTGCGATAGTTCGACTTTGCGCATTACAAAATTGCCGTCTCGGCTAGGAGCCGGTTCATAAATCCAGCAGCGGTACGGGGTGATTGGGATTACGGCGCGTAGCAGGCGGCGTCGACGAGCCGTCGGAGGATCGGCTGCACTTTGAGCATGTCACCCTCATGGGGCGACATAGCGGCCTGTTCGAACCACAGGTACTGGCGCAGGCACTGTCAACTTGTTGATCACTCAGTTGCCCGGGTCGACGGAGGCGGGGTATGGGACGGCATGACGACGCGTCCCGATCCCCGCTACGCCGGCTTTCGCTATCCAGCCGAGATCATTGCGACGGCGGATTGGCTGTACTTCCGCTTTCCGCTCAGTCTGCGGATGGTCGAGGAGCTGCTGGCGGCGCGCGGCATCACCGTCAGCCACGAGACGGTGCGCCAGTGGGGGCTGAAGGTCGGTCGTGAGTTTGCTATTAGAAACTTTCCTTAAAAAAACTCTGATTAGACCATTGATTCCGGAGGGAGAGGGTCGCTCTGGTGTTGAGAAAACAATGTCTTTGGCGCTCAGATTTTTCAAAGAAAATTTTCAGAAGAAAGCAACACCCGCCCCCGGCCGGCAGGCGGGTCGCCAGCGCCGTCACCCGCCGCCGGGCCGCCGCGGCGTCGCCGATGTCGCGCGTGCCGGTGTCCAGGGCCACCGAGACGCCCGCCGCCAGACCGGCCGGAACGCCGTCCCAATGGACCGCGACCGGGCGGGCCGGACCGGCGAAGGCCGCCGCGCTGTCCAGCGCGCCGGTCAGGTCGTCGGCGATCAGGTGAAGCGGCGGCATGGCATCCCGACCCGTTGTTCAAGGCGGGATCATTGAGACACACAACAAATCACCTGTCAACATGTTGTAATGTTGATTGCTGCTTTTCCGCTTGAACCACCCGCCCGAATGGGTTTACATCTTTACAAGTTGGCAGGGTGTCGCAGGAGAAAACCGCATGGATTCGCGCGATCGGGGGATGGAGGACGGCGCTTCGCCGATGCCCGGGGATGGCGAGGGCCACACCGCGGCGCGGGCGCGCCACACGCCTCTCGTCCAGCGCGTCTACCAGCTTCTGCTGACCCAGATCAGCGCCGGCGACTACCAGCCGAACGAGCGGTTGCCGGGGGAGAACGAACTCGCCACGCGCTTCCAGGTCTCGCGTCCCATCGTGCGCGAGGCGCTGCGCCGGCTGCGCGACGAGGGGATGATCTACTCGCGCCAGGGCGCCGGCAGCTTCGTGCGGGCGACGGTGGAGGAAAGCCGGCCGCTGCTCGGCTATGCGCCCGTCGAGACCATCGCCGACATCCAGCGCTGCTACGAATTCCGCCTGACCATCGAGCCGGACCACGCCTACCACGCCGCCCTGCGCTGGAACGACGCGGCGCTGTCCAACATCGTGGCGGCGCTCGACCTGATGGCCGACGCGACCCGCGCCCACCGGCACCGGGACGACGCGGATTTCGCCTTCCACGCCGCCATCGCGGACGCCGCGAACAACCATTATTACGCGTCGTCGATGCAGGCCCTGAAGGACCACATCGCCGTCGGCATGAAGTTCCACGGCTCGTCGCTGCTGGGACCGAGCGGCGGGCTCTCCCACGTTCTGGAGGAGCACCGGGGCATCTTCGAGGCGATCCGCAACCGCGACGCCGACACCGCGCGCGCCCGCATGCGCCGGCATCTGGAGGGGTCGCGCGACCGCGTGTTCGAGGGACGCGTGCTCGACCTGTCGCTGTGATCCGGTCTCCCTGAATCCCGTCACCCTGTCAACGCACTCGCCCGCCCGCGCCGGTAATGGCACTCTGGGAGGGCCGGCGGGTTGCGGATGGCCGGTGAATTCCGGATGGGGTGAGTGGACCGTGCTTCACCATGACTTGGCGACGCTTCGGCTGTTCGTGAAAGCCTGCGAGCTGAAAAGCCTGAGCCGCGCCAGCGAGGCCCTGAATCTGGCGGTGTCCGCCGCCAGCCGGCGCATCCGGCTGCTGGAGCACGATGCCGGGATGCCGCTGCTGAAGCGGCGCCCGCACGGCATCGAGCCGACCCCGGCCGGCCTGCTCGTGCTCCGCTACGCCCACGACATGGTCTATCTGGGGGCGCAGCTTGAGGCGATGCTCGCCGAATACCGGTCCGGCGTGCGCGGCCATGTCCGCGTCTACGCATCGTCCTCCGCGCTGGTGGAATGCCTCGCCGCAGACCTCTCGCGCTTCGCCGCCGAGAATCCCGGCATCAAGCTGGAGCTGGAGGAACGCCCCAGCGCCGACACGCTGGATGCGCTCTACCGCAAGAAGGCCGACATCGGGGTCATCGTCGGCGGCCGGGGGACGGAGGGGCTGGTCCGCTACCCCTACGCCAAGGACCGGCTGTGGGTGGCGCTGCCGCGCGGGCACCGTCTGGCCGACCGGCCCAGCCTGCGCTTCACCGAGCTTCTGGACGAGGAGCATGTGGCGCTGGAGGGCGGGACCGCCGTGCACGGGCTGCTCGCCGAGCGGGCGCGGGCGGAGGGCCGCTTCATCAAGGTGCGCGTCCAGGTCCGCAGCTTCGAGGTGATGTGCCAGATGATCAGCCTGGGGCTGGGCGTCGGGGTCCTGCCGAAGCGCGCCGTCCAGCCCCTGTCGACCGCGCTCGGCGTGGAACTGGTCGCCCTCGACGAGGAGTGGGCGGAGCGCAGCTTCGAGATTTGCGTCCGCTCCCCGGACGCGCTGGACGCGCCGAGTCAGAGGCTCCTGGATTTCCTGCGGGAGCAGGCCCTGCCGAAGCCGTGATTTCGAGAAATTCGAAATCAGGTGTGTCGCAATTGTTCTTCTAGGCAACTGTGCAGACCCTCATCATCAGGCTCAGAGATGAGGGAGTGGGCCGAATGTCCTGGACCATCCAGAACCCCGATGTTCCTGACGACCCCGACGGGGCCGGGCCCGGTTTCGCGGATTGGAGCGGGCTCCCATCGGCGGCGCGCAAGGACGCCGCCGCGGCCTGCGCGGCCTGGGCGCCGGAGGTTCAGGCCCGCTTCGGCTGCTTCGTCGAGCTTGGCGCCGCCGAACCGGAAATCACCGGTCCGCTGGCCGGCCTGCCCTACGCCGCCAAGGACATGTTCGACAGCGTCGGGCGCTCGCCCGGCTGCGGCCTTCCCGGCGCGGCGGAGGACGCTGCCGGGACGGCACCGGAACGGGCGGCGGCGGTGCTCGAACGGCTCGACAGGGCCGGGGCGCGGCGGATCGGCTTCACCACCATGACGGCCCTGGCCTACGAGCCCTCCGGCGTGGGCAAGGCGTTCAACCCCTGGAGCCGCGACATCGTCCCCGGTGGCTCCTCCTCCGGGTCGGCGGTCGCGGTGGCGGCCGGCGCGGTGTTCGCCGCGCTGGGATCGGACACCGCCGGGTCGCTGCGCATCCCGGCGCAGGCCTGCGGCGTCACCGCCTGGAAGCCGACCTACGGCGCGGTGCCGGTCGCCGGGGCGATGACTCTGGCCCCGAGCCTCGACACCATCGGACTGCTGGCGCGCAGCGCGCGCGACATCCAACTCATGGCGCCCGTTCTCCTGGCGCCCGTTCTGGCAACGGGTATGGAGTTCCCATCCGAACCGCCGGCCCGTGTCGCCCTGCTGTCCGATGCGCTCGCGGCCTCCGAAGCGCCGGTCCGGACGGCGTGCCGCGAGGCCGCCGAGGCCATCGCCGCCTGCGGCGTCTCATTGGATGAGCGGCCGGGCCTGCCCGCCATCGAATCACTGTCCGATCCCCTCTTCCTCATTCTCCAGGCCGAAGCGGCGGCCCAGCATGGCGGGCACGCCCTCGCCGCGCGGGACCCGACCCTCGCCCGGCGGCTCGCCAAAGGTCTGGACATCGCGCCGGACCGCCTCGCCGCGGCGAAGGCGGTGCTGTCCGGCGCCACGGCACCCATCCTCGACAGCCTGTTCGGCGCAGCCGGCGCCCTCCTGCTGCCGGTCATGCCGATCCGCACGCCGCCGGTCGCCGTGGCCGATCCGGCCTCCCCGGCCTTCCGCGCGGCGACCCTCTACCAGCTCAGCGCCTACACCCGCTTCGTCAACGCCCTCGGCCTGCCGGCGGTCGCCGTCCCGGCCGGCTTCGACGACCGCGGGATGCCGGTGGCGCTCCAGATCGTCGGCCGTCCGGGAACGGACGGCCCGCTGCTGGCCCTGGCCGCGGCGCTGCAGGCGCGGACCGGCTGGCACCGGCGGCGGCCCAGCGAGATCACCGATTTTCCCAGCCCTCTTGCAGAGCGTGGCTCATGACCCGATCCGAACCCGCAAAAGCTCTTGAGCACATCCGAGTCCTGGATCTCACGCGCGTGCGCGCCGGCCCGACCTGCTGCCGCGTGCTCGCCGACTTCGGGGCGGACGTCATCAAGGTCGAGGCGCCGCCGGGCGTCGACCGCAACGAGGGGATGAGCGGCCCCCGGCACGGCTACGACATGCTGAACCTGCACCGCAACAAGCGGTCGCTCTCGCTCAACCTCCGCACCCCGCAGGGCCGGGACCTGTTCCTCGAACTGGTGCGCACGGCGGACGTGGTGGTGGAGAACTACCGGCCCGACGTGAAGGACCGCCTCGGCATCGGCTACGAGGCGCTGCGGGCGGTGAATCCACGGATCATCCTGGCCTCGATCTCCGGCTACGGCCAGACCGGCCCGTACCGCGACCGCGCCGGCTTCGACCAGATCGCCCAGGGCATGGGCGGGCTGATGAGCGTGACCGGCCTTCCCGGCCAGGGACCGGTCCGCGCCGGCATCGCGGTCGCCGACAGCGCCTCCGGCCTCTACGCCGCCATCGGCATCCTGGTCGCCCTGTCGGAACGCGACCGCTCCGGCGAGGGGCAATGGGTCCAGACCTCCCTCCTGGAATCCCAGATCGCCCTGATGGATTTCCAGGCCGCCCGCTATCTGGTGGAGGGCGAGGTTCCGCAACCGGCGGGCAACGACCATCCCTATTCGACCCCCATGGGCGTGATGGCGACGGCCGACGGCCACCTGAACATCGGCGTCGGCGGCGACGGGCAGTGGCGGTCCTTCTGCCGGGCCATCGAGCGAGAGGACCTTGCCGACGCCCCCGAGTTCGCCACGCAGGAGCAGCGCTTCCGCAACCGTCCCACGCTCAAGCCGCTGCTGGAGGAGGTGTTCCGCACCCGCAAGACCGCGGACTGGCTGGCGCGGCTGGAGGAGGAAGGGGTTCCGGCGGGACCGATCTACCGCATGGACGAGGTCTTCGCCGACCCGCAGGTCGGGCATCTCGGCATCGCCGTGCCCTGCGAGCATCCCGCGCGCGGCGCCATGCGCCTCGTCGGCCAGCCCGTCGGCCTGTCGCGCACGCCCGCCCGCATCGAACGGCCCGCCCCCGACGCGGGCGAGCACACGGCGGAGGTGCTGGGCGCCATCGGGCTGTCCCCGGCGGACGTCGCCGCCCTCAAGGCGCAGGGGATCGTCTGATGTCCGATCAGGAACCGGGAGCGGTTGGCGGCGTGGTGGGGCTCGACGTGTCCGGCGGAATCGCCCGCCTGACGCTCGACCAGCCCCGGCGGCTGAACGCGATGACGCTGGAGATGTGGCGGTCCCTGCCCGAGCGCATCGCAAGCGCCGTGGCCGATCCCGAGGTCCGCGTCCTGCTGGTCCGCGGTGCTGGAGAACGCGCCTTCTCCGCCGGGGCCGACATTTCCGAATTCGGCACCGTCCGCGCCGACGCCGCCCAGGCCGCCGCCTATGAGGAGGCGGTGTCGGCGGCGACCGAGGCGCTTCTCGAAGCCCCCGTGCCGACGGTGGCCGCCATCCGCGGCGTCTGCTTCGGCGGCGGGCTGGAGCTGGCGCTGTGCTGCGACCTGCGGCTCAGCGACGACGGCGCGCGCTTCCGCATGCCGGGCGCCCGGCTCGGGCTCGGCTACGGCTTCCCCCTGGTGCGCCTCGTCGTGCAGCGGATGGGCGCCGCCGCCGCCGCCGACCTGCTGTTCAGCGCGCGCATCGTGACGGCGGACGAGGCGGCGAGCCTCGGCATTGTCCAGCGCGTGGCCGCCGCGTCCGCCTTCGACGGCGCGGTGGAGGACTATATCGGCCTGATCGCCGGAAACGCGCCGCTGACGCTGCGCGCGGCGAAACGGGCCATGCTGGAAGCGCTGCGGACCGACGGGCAAGCTGACACCGGGACGGTGGACGCGCTCGTCGCCCGCTGCTTCGCCAGCGCCGATTACGCGGAGGGGCGTGCCGCCTTCGCGCAAAAAAGAGAACCCGGGTTCAAGGGAAAGTAAGGCGGAGGATCGGCCCCACGGGGCGGCGAACCATAAACAGGGAGACAAGTCATGAACTGGAAGCATCTGGGTCTCAACACCATCGGCGCGGTCATCGCCGGATGTCTGGCCTTGTCACCCGCCGCGCGCGCGGCGGAACCCGCTCCCCTGCCGAAGCCGGTCGAGCTGACGGTGGGCTATCAGAAGGTGGGCCATCTCGCCCCGGTGGTGATGATCACCGACGACCTCAAGAAGCTCGGGGTCGAGCTGAAAACGGTCGAGTTCGCCCGCTACGCCGACGCGCGCACCGCGCTGCTCGCCGGCTCCCTCGACATGGCCACCGTCGGACCGGCCGACCTCGCCATCTCGCTGGCCCAGGGCGCCACCGACATGGTCGGCGTCATGGGCGTCGGCAGCTCCCCGAAATACGTGATCGGCCGCAAGGGCGTGAAGCTCGACAGCTGGGACGACCTCAAGGGCAAGAAGGTCGCCATCGCCCCCGGTTCAGCGGTGTGGTTCCAGTTCGCCGCGACCCTGACCGAGAAGAACATCCCCTACAACAGCTTCCAGGCCGTGAACATCCAGGGCGGCGGCGCCAACTTCGACCAGGCCCTGCAGCGCGGCGAGGTCGACGCCATCGTCACCTGGGAGCCCTTCGAATCCATCCCCGTGATGGAGGGCTACGGCTTCTTCGCCAAGAATCTCGAATACAGCCAGTCCAAGTCGGTCGGCGCGGAGCTCGGCATGCTGGCCGCCAACCGCAAGTCGATGGCCGAGAAGCGCCCCGCCATGGAGCGGTTCGTCTGGGCCTATCTGCAGGCGCAGAAGAAGCTCGCCGCCTCGCCGGACGAGTTCACCAAGGCCTACGCGTCGCTGACCGGCCTCGACACCAAGCTCGCCGCCGAGGCGTCCAAGGTGATCGAGCTTGGCTCCGTCACCACGGTCGACCAGATCAAGCGTCAGGCCAAGGCCTTCAACGAGCTGGGCGTCATCCCGAAGGACGTGTCGGGCGACATCGAGAAGTACTGGGACGCCTCCTTCGTCGAGAAGGCGCAGTGACACGGCAAGCCGCCGCCCGCTCCGGCGGGCGGCCTTCCGACAGCGTGGCGGCCGACAAGAATGGCGGAGGACTGGAGTGATGAATGACGCGCCCGCAAGAGCCCTGGACGCGGCCCCCGTGCCGGCGGCTCCGAAGGTGAAGGGCCGGGGCCTGTTCCCGGCGGGCCGGACCGGGGCGGCGCTGCGCGCGGCGCTGCTGCCCGTCCTGGTGATCGCGGCGTGGCAGCTCGCCGGATCGGGCGGCTCGCTGGCCGGCGGCGTGCTGCCGACGCCCGACCGGGTCTGGGACGCCTGGGTCGTCTGGGCCTTCGGCCCGCAGGGCATGGGCCTCAACCCCTACAGCGGCACCTGGCTGAGCAACGTGCTGTTCTCGTCGATGCGGGTCGCCCAGGGCTTCGTGCTCGCCATGGCCATCGGCATCCCGGCGGGCGTCATGATCGGCTGGAGCCGCGCCGTGTCCGGCACCGTGGACCCGACGATCCAGCTTCTGCGCCCCATTCCCATCACCGCGTGGCTGCCCTTCTCCATCGCCGTGTTCGGCATCCAGGACATGGGCGCGATCTTCCTGATCGCTCTCGGCGGCTTCTACCCAATCGTGGTGAACGCCACGCACGGCGCCCGCGACGTCGACCGCAACTGGATCCGGGCGGCCGAGATGATGGGGGCCAGCCGCTTCGACGTGCTGCGGCGCGTGGTCCTGCCGGCGGCGCTGCCGGCGATCTTCACGGGGCTGCGCATCGGTCTGGGCATCGCCTGGACGGCGGTCATCGTCTCCGAAATGGTCGCGGTCAAGTCGGGGCTCGGCTACGTGCTGTGGGATGCCTATTACGTGGGCCGCATGGACGTGGTCATCGCCGACATGCTGTCGATCGGGGCCATGGGCCTGCTGAGCGACCGCCTGATCGTCACCGTCGAGCACTGGGCCCTGCGCTGGCGCCGGCTCCAATCCGCCTCGCGCTAAAGGACGGAGATAAACGTGGGCACCATTCGTTTCCGCGAGGTCGTGAAGACCTATCCCGGCAAGCAGCCGGTCGTCGCGCTCGACCGCGTCAACCTCGACATCGGCGAGGGCGAGTTCGTCGCCCTGCTCGGCCCCTCGGGCTGCGGGAAATCCACCCTGCTCAACCTGATCGCCGGCTTCGAGGACATGACCTCCGGCGCGCTGTCCTTCAACGGCGGCACGGTCGACAGCCCCGGCCCGGAACGCGCCGTCGTCTTCCAGGAGGCGGCCCTGCTGCCCTGGCTGACGGTGGAGCAGAACATCGCCTTCGGGCCGAGCGTCCAGAAGCGCCCGCGCGCCGAATACGAGCCGAAGATCCGCGAGCTTCTCCGCCTCGTCGGGCTGGAGCGCTTCGCCCACTCCCTGCCCTCGCAGCTCTCCGGCGGCATGCGCCAGCGCGTCGGCATCGCCCGCGCCCTGGTCATGGACCCCAAGGCGCTGCTGATGGACGAGCCGTTCGGCGCGCTCGACGCCCAGACGCGCATGAGCATGCAGCAGCTTCTGCTCGACGTCTGGCAGTCGCTCGGCACCACGGTGCTGTTCGTCACGCACGACATCGACGAGGCGATCCTGCTCGCCGACCGCATCTGCATCATGTCGGCCCGGCCGGGGCGGATCACCCGCGAGATCACCGTGGACCTGCCGCGGCCCCGCTCCGTCGATCAGCTCACCGATCCCGCCTTCATCCGGCACAAGGCCGCCATCATGGCCGAGATGCGCGAAGCCCAGAAGGAACACGCATGACCAACCCCCGGATCAGCTACCGCCTGTCCGACGCGCGGCCGGCGCTGCCCGACTTCCAGGGGCGCCGGATCATCGCCCATCTGGTTGTCAACGTGGAGAACTGGCGCTTCGACGAGGCGATGCCGCGCACCATCATCACCCCGCCCCACGGGCGGGAGACGGTGCCGGACGTGCCGAACTTCAGCTGGGCCGACTACGGCATGCGCAGCGGCCTGCCGCGCATCCTGAAGCTGTTCCGCGACCGTGGCGTGCCCGCCTCGACCAGCCTCAACGCCGGGGTCATCGACGCCTACCCGCAGGCGGCCGAGGCCATGCTCGCCGCCGGCTGGGAGTTCATCGGCCACGGCATGCACCAGAAGGCGATCAACCACGCCGGCGACGGCGAGGAGGCGCTGATCGAGGCGGCGCTGGACCGCATCCAGCGCTTCACCGGCAAGCGCCCGCGCGGCTGGCTGAGCCCCGGCCTGCGCGAGACGGTGCAGACTCCCGACCTGCTGCGCCGCCAGGGCATCGACCATGTGTTCGACTGGGTGGTGGACGACCTGCCGAGCTGGATGCGCACCGCGCACGGCCCGCTGCTCGCCATGCCCTACAACCTGGAGATCAACGACTCCATCGTCTACGCCATCGAGAAGCACGCGACGGGCGAGATGCTGAGCCGGCTCGGCCACACCCTGCGGCTGTTCGAGCGGGAATGCGCGGAACACCCGCGCGTCCTGGCCATCGGCCTGCACCCGCACCTGATCGCGGTGCCGCACCGCCTGCACGAGCTGGAAGCCATGCTGGACCTGTTGCAGGCCTCGCCCCACGTCGCCTTCGCCACCGGCCCGGAGATCGCCGACTGGTACGCGGCGGCGGAGCCGGCAGCGGAATCGGCAACGGAATCGGGGGAGGGCTGAGCGATGGATTTGAACCTGTCCGGCAAGCGGGTCCTCGTCACCGGGGGCTCCAAGGGGATCGGCCTCGCCTGCGCCGAGGCCTTCGCCGCCGAGGGCGCCCTGCCCGTCCTGGTCGCCCGCGACGCGGCGGCGCTGGAGGCGGCGGCAGCGGGCATCCGCGCGCGCCACGGGGTGGCGGTCGAGACCATGGCCGCCGACCTCGCCGACGGGGAGGCCCGCGAACGGCTCGCCGCGGCGCTTCCCGGAATCGACGTGCTGGTCAACAACGCCGGGGCGATCCCCGGCGGCAGCGTCCTCGACCTCGGCATGGCCGAATGGGAAGCGGCGTGGCAGCTGAAGGTCTTCGGCTACATCCACATGACGAAGCTGTTCGTCGAGGCGATGCGGCAGCGCGGTGGTGGCACCATCGTCAACGTCATCGGCATGATGGGCATGACGCCACGCTGGGACTACGCCTGCGGATCGGCGGGCAACGCCGCCCTCATCGCCTTCACCCAGGCGGTGGGCGCGCGCAGCACCGACTGGAACGTCCGCGTCTTCGGGGTGAATCCCTCGGCGACGCGCACCGACCGGGTCGCGGCCGTCTACCGCAAGCGGGCCAAGACGCGCTTCGACGACGAGGAGCGCTGGGCCGAGGCCCTGGGCGATCTTCCCTTCGGGCGCCTCGCCGAGCCGTCCGAGATCGCCTCCCTCGTCACGCTCCTCAGCTCGCCGCGCGTCGCCTACCTGTCGGGATCCGTGGTGGACATGGACGGCGGCGGACGGTTCCGCTGAACCGGATCCCGCGACGGCCCTCCCCGGTCACCCCGGACGGGCCGCGTGGGAACGCACACGCTCCGCCAGCGCCTCCGCCAGTTGGGCGACGGCCGGTTCCCAGTCGCCGGGGGCGGGCTGGTGGAACAGCCGGAGCGTCGGGTACCAGGGGCTGTCCTTTCGGTGTTCGAGCCAGCGCCAGCAGCCGGAAAAGCGCGACAGCACCCAGACCGGCAGGCCCAGCCCGCCCGCCAGATGGCAGACCGACGTGTCCACGGTGACGATCAGGTCCAGGCAGCGCATCAGCGCCGCCGTGTCCGCGAAATCCGTCACCGCGTCCATCGGGTCGATCAGCGCCATGCCGGGCGGCGGGTCCTTGGCCTGCTCGGCGGGGGTGCCCTTCTGCAAGCTGACGAACAGCGCGTCCCCGGCGGCGGCCAGCGGCGCCAGGGCGGCCAGGGTCAGGCTGCGCCGCCGGTCCACCGCGTTGGCCTTCGGGCTGTGCGGCCGCGGGTCGCCGGACCACACGAGCCCGACCTTGAGCCGCCCGTCCGCAGGCAGGCGCGCCCGCCACCGCTCCACCTCGGCCGGATCGGCGGAGAGGTAGGGGACGGCCGCGGGGATGCTGCCAAGCTCCGTTCCGAAGGCCCGCGGCAGGCTGAGCAGCGGGCAGTGGACCTCCGTTGCCGGCAACCCGCCATAGAGGTCGTACACGCCCTCCAGTCCGGGGATGCGCTGCATCAGGCGCCGCAAGCCGTTGTGGACGGCCAGATGGACCCGGCCGCCCCGCTCCGCCACCAGCGGGGCGTAGCGCACGAATTGCAGCGTGTCGCCATGGCCCTGCTCGGCGTGCAGCAGGATGCTGCGGCCCTCCAGCGGCTCGCCGGTCCACAGCCGGCCCGGCGCCTTGGGAACCGGAATCTCGCCGATCCGCCAGCGCTCCTCGTAATGCTCCCACCCCTCGCGCAGGCGGCCGCCGGTCAGCAGGACCAGCGACAGGTTGAAGCGGGCCTGGGCGCTCTCCGGGTCCCGCCCGATGAGGGTACGGAAACCGGCCTCCGCCTCCTCCAGGCGCCGCAGGTCCAGGCACAGCACGGACAGCGCGTTGAGGGCGGCGCCATGGTCCGGCACCAGCGTCAGGGCGCGGCGGCACAGCGCCTCCGCCGTCCGGAAATCCGCCAGCCCGGCCGCCGATGAGCGGATCGTCTCGCCCATGTTCGCGTAGGCCACGGGATGGTCGGGGGACAGCGCCACCGCGCGCCGGTAATGATCCAGGGCCAGGGCGGTGTCGCCGCGCTCCTGCAAGGCGCTGCCGGCGTTGTTCCAGGGGTCGGGATAGCCGGGGCGGAGCTGGATGGCCCGGCGGTACTGGCGCCCGGCCTCCTCGCGGCGCCGCAGCCCGAGCAGCGCGCCGCCGAGGTTGTTGAGCGCCTCCGGAAAATCGGGGGCGAGGGCGAGCGCCCGTTGCAGCATGGGCAGGGCGACGGCGTGCCCACCCCTCTTCAGACACAGATCGGCCCGCTCGCGCCACGCCGCCGCCGATTCCGGGGCGAGGCGCAGGACGCGCCCGAGCAGCCGCTCCGCCAGATCCCGGTCGCCGCGCCGTCCGGCCAGGCGCGCGGCGTGGCCCAGCGCTTCCCCATCGGTGGGCAGGAGCGCCAGCGTCCGTTGGGCGGCCCGTTCGGCCACCACGGCCTCGCCCTGCTCCAGAGCCGCATGGCCGAGGCTGCGCCACGCGTCCGGCAACAGGGGCGACAGGCGCACCGCGCGCCGGGCCTGCCGGGTTCCGGTCCCTGGCCGGCCGGCGGCCACCGACAGTTTGGCGAGGTTGACCTGCGGCTCGGCATAGGCGGGATCGAGCGCGACGGCCTGCCGGCAGGACCGCCCGGCGGCCTCCACCCGGTCGGCGGAGCGGTGGCACTCACCCAGCGAATTGCGGAAGACCGCGCGCCCCGGCTCGACGGCGACGGCGCGGTCGAGCCAGCGCCCGGCCCCGTCCTGTACGGCGCCGGCCAGCCCCGTCAGCCCGAGAAGATGCAGCGCGTCGCCCTTCGCCGGATCGGCGGCGAGCGCCCGGCGGTAGCCGGCGGCGGCCTCGCCCAGGCGTCCGGAGCGGTGGGCGGCGAGCGCCGCCGCCAGCCCGGCGCCCAGCGGGTCCGGCGCCGGTTCCGCAACCCGCCGGGTCTCCGGCCCAAGGGCGCGGCGGCCGGCGGACAGGGCGGTCAGCGCGGCGGCCAGCCGGGCGATGGGAGCCTCCCAGGCGCCCGGCTCCTCCTGGTAGAACAGGCGCATCGTCGGGTACCAGGGGCTGTCCTCGCGATGGCCGAGCCAGCGCCAGCAGGCGTCGAACCGCGACAGCACCCAGACCGGCTTGCCCAGCCCGCCCGCCAGATGGCAGACCGAGGTGTCCACCGTCACCACGAGGTCGAGTTCGGCGATGAAGGCCGCGGTGTCGGCGAAGTCGCGGATGTGGCCGGTCCAGTCGATGACCTCCATCCCCGGCGGCGGCGCCTTGGCCTGGGCGCCCGCCCCGCCGATCTGCAGGCTGTAGAAGACGGTCCCGGTCGCGGCGGCCAGCGGCGCGAGGGCGGCCAGCGTCAGGCTCCGCCGCCGGTCGACCGAGTTGGCCTTCATGTCCTCCTTGCGCGGCTCGCCCGCCCAGACCAGACCGACCTTCAGCCGCCGCTCCCCGGCCAGCCGCTCCCGCCACGCCGGGCGGTCGGCCTCGTCGGGCCGCAGATAGGGCATGGCGGCGGGAACGCTGTCCAGCCGGGTTCCGACGAGGCCGGGCAGGCTCAGCAGCGGCGCGCACAGGTCGCAGGCCGGTGGCTCCTCGTCCATCCCGTACACCGCCGCGACGCCGGGGGTGTTGGCGAGCAGGCGCTTCAGCAAGGGTTGGACGTGCAGGACGACGCGCCCGCCGCGCTCGGCCAGCAGGGTGGCGTAGCGCACGAACTGCAGCGTGTCGCCGTGCCCCTGCTCGGCGGTCAGCAGGATGCTCCGCCCGTTCAGCGGACCGCCGTCCCAGGCCGGGGCGTGGCGCGGAAAGGCGTTGCCCCACATCGACCAGCGCGCCTCGTAGAGCGCCCAGCCATGGCGGAAATCGCCGTGCCGGAGCAGAGTCAGCGACAGGTTGAAGCGCCCGACGCTGCTGTCCGGGTCCAGCCGCAGGGCGCGCTTGCTCCAGCGCAGGCTGGCCGCCCCGTCGTCCAGCGTGTGCCGGAACAGCGCCGCGTTGACCAGAATCCCGGAATTGCCGGGGTCGAGCGTGACGGCGCGCCGGATCGCCGCGTCGCCGCGCCGGAAGTCGCCCATCATCATCCAGGCCAGGGATTCCTGCGCGTCCGCCGCCGCCGCCATCGGGTCGATGCGGCGGCACCGCGACGACGCCAGCAGGGCCCCGTCGCAATCGCCGGCATGCATCAGGCCGTAGGCGAGGTGGCCCAGAGGCTCGGCCTCACCCGGAGCCAGCGCGACGGCGCGGTGCAGCGCCTCCACGGCGCGGCGGGTCTCCTTGATCTCGCACAGGGCGACGCCGTGGGCGGCCTGGACGCCGGTGTTGCCGGGATCGGACAGCGCCGCCCGGCGCATCAGCCGGACCACGGTGTCCGGCTGGTTCAGGGGTTGGAACAGCATCGCCAGATTCCGCCATCCCGTGGCGAAGGCCGGGTCGGCGATCAGGGCGCGGACGGCCAGACGGCGCGCCACGCCTCCCGTGCCCTGGTCCTGCATCATCATGGCGAAGGCCGTCAGCGCCTTCGGGTAGTCCGGACGGAGCCGCAAGGCCCGGCTGAAGGCGATGGACGCCCGTCCCTTCCGCCCGGTCAGGCGCAGCGCCTCGGCCAGATTGTGCATGGCCTGCGCCCGGTCAGGGGCGAGCAGCATGACGCGCGCGAAGCAGCGCGCGGCGCGGCTGTGACGCCCCTCCTTGAGCGCGAGGCCGCCCAGCCGGAGCCACGCCTCCTCGTTGCTGCCATCGACGGCCAGGATGCCGCGCAGCACGGCCTCCGCGCTTTGGGGGGCGGTTTGGGCGGCGGGATATCCGGGATCGGCGGGAGTCGGCATGGCGGCGACGAATCGGGACTCGCGGGGTTGGAGCGGCGGGTGGAGTACAGCACATCCGCCACCGCCAACGCACGCGACTTCGGGTCCGCGCCGACGCCCACCTCCACGACACCGCCCGTCAGGACGCGCCGTCCCTGCGGTCAGCCGCCGGAGCGGCGCTCCCGCCACAGCAGGGCCAGCGTCACCACCAGACCGGTGAACAGCACCGCCACCGCCGGCGACGGCGCCCACCCGAGCCATCCGGCCAGCCCCCGGATCCCCGTGGACACGTCCTGCGCCCGTTCGGCGAGGTCCTGCACCTGCTGGGTCACCTGCAGCACCGGCGCCAGCACCTCGGCCACCACGCCGAGAGACCCGCCGACCGCCAGCGTCCCCGCGGCGGCGCGGACGGCGCCGGCAGGAACGGAGGGCGCCGCCGGTTCGACCGTCTGCGCCATCGGCCCATCATCCAGGGCGCGCCGCCAGTCCGCCCCGCGGAACAGCAGCTCCTCGGCGCGCCGGCGCCGCACCAGACCGGGCAGCAGCCGGCCGCCACCATGGACCCACGCGCCGAATTCGCCGGCGGCGCCCTCAGCGTCACCGGCGTTCAGCTTGCGCAGCAGGGTGGAGGGCTTTCCGCTGCGCAGACGGACGAAGCCGTCCTTCCCCGGGTCCTTGCCCTTCCTGGCCCGCCCCGGCCCGACGTTGAAGACGAAATCGATCAGCGCGGCCCGCTGCCCGTCGGTCAGCGGCACGGTCACGGCGCCATTTACCACTGCGGCGGCCTCGGCCAGATCGTCGGCGAGCAGGCGCTCGGCCTGTTCGGTCGTGACGGTGTCGCCGGGGGTGACGGCCTGGGTGTGGCCGTAGCCGATGGTCCAGACTCCGGCGGGGCAGCGGTAGGCGGTTCGGGACAAGCCCTCGAAATGACGGGCCAGATCGAGCGCGGCGGGCGGCGGTGCCGCCCGGAGGGTGGTGGTCATGGTCGCTCCTGCGAAGGGTCGGGACGGGTGTCGCCGGCGGAGAACACGGCCGAAAACGACGACGCCCGCCACGGCGGAGCCGGGCGGGCGCAATTCGGGTGCTGACGCCAGTCAGTAAGGATTATTTTCCTTTTCTTGTAAAGCGCTTTCTTTCCCCGGAGCCGGGCTAAGCGAACACCATGTCCGGCACCGCCAGCGCGGCCAGCTCCGGCAGATCGCGCGAGCGGGCGTCGGTGACCAGCGTGTCGATGCCCTCCACCGGGCAGAAGCTGACGCGGCTGGCCTGCCCGATCTTGCTGTGGTCGGCCAGGATCACCGTGCGGCCGGCGTTGGCGACCATGGCGCGGGCCACCTCCGCCTCGCGCGGGTCGAAGCTGGTGGCGCCGTAGCGGGGGTGCAGCGCCACCGGCGACAGCAGCGCCATGTCGGCGCGGTAGCGGTGGATCTCCGCCACCGTGCCCTCGCCGAAGGTGGCGGGCAGCCCCTCGTCCACCCGGCCGCCCAGCAGGACCACCCGGCTGCGGTTCTGGTTGGCGACGGTCTGCGCCACGTCGAAGGAGTTGGTGACAATGGTCAGGCCGGGCAGGCTCGCCAGCTCCTCCGCCAGGGCCGACACCGTGCTGCCGAAGTCGAGGAACAGCGTCTGGCCGGGCGAGACCAGCCGCGCCGCCGCCTTGGCGATGGCCCGCTTCTCCTTCAGGCGGACCTGGCTGCGCACGGCGATGGGTGGTTCCGGCTCCGGCCCCACGGCGACGACGCCGCCATGGACCCGGCGCAGCTCGCCGCGCGATTCCAGCTCCACGATGTCGCGCCGCACCGTCTCGCGCGACACGCCGAGGTCCCCGGCAATGCGGTCGGTGGACACCCGGTGCAGCGCCGTCAGCAGGGCGCGGATGCGCTGGTGGCGTTCCTCCTGAAGCATCGCTCAGGCCGCCTTGCGCCGGGTCGCCAGCGACAGGGCGCCGCGCATCGCCAGCGCCGCCGCCGCGACCGCCGCCATGATGCAGGTGGAGAAGGCCGCCGCCTGCGACACGAACCCCGCCTCGTCCAGCCGCATCACCGTCACCGCGGCGAGGTTTGTCGAGGGGGTGACCAGGAAGATGATCGCCGACAGCGTGACCATGGAGCGCATGAACAGGAAGAAGAAGACCGACAGCAGCGTCGGCACCATCACCGGCACCACCACGTCGCCGAGCACCCGCAGGACGCCGCCGCCGAGGCAGCTCGCCGCCTCCTCCAGCGCCGGGGGCACGGCGCGCATTCCGGTGACCATCGTGAGGAAACCCTGCGTGTGGTAGTGGTAGAAGTTGCACAGCGCCAGCAGAAGCACCGTGCCATACAGCATGTGCAGCGGCGTTCCCGCAAGGTTGAAGGCGAAGATGTAGGACAGGCCGAGCACCAGTCCGGGCACGCCGACCGGCAGGACGGCCAGCAGATAGACCGCCTTCGCCACCCCCGGCGGCATCCGCCGCAGCCCCAGCACCAGGGCGAAGAGCAGCGCCGTGCCGATCGCCGCCGCCCCCGCCGACACGGCGAGCGAGGTCCACAGCGGGTCGTAGCCGCCGCTGAGCGTGATCGAGTAATGCTTGAGCGTGAGGTCCAGCCGGTAGGGCCACAGCCGGACGAAGCTGGCGAAGACGACCGTCGCCACCACCGCCACGATGGACAGCGCCAGCGTCATGGTGGCGAGGAACAGCGGGATGTCGCGCAGCGGCACGTAGTCGGGCACCGGCGGCAGGGCGCTTTCCGAGGCGGTGCCGAACTGGCGCTGGGCGGCCACCCGCTCGATGTAGACGGCGATGCCGGTGGGCAGCAGCAGCAGGATGCCGACCGCGGCGCCGATGCCGAACCTCATCTGGCCGGTGACCTGGTTGTAGATCTCGGTCGCCAGGACGGAGAAGTCGCCGCCGATGGTCACCGCGTTGCCGAAATCGGTGATCGTCACGGTGAACACCACGAAGCCGGCGCTGAGCAGGCCGAACTTCACGTTGGGCAGGGTGATGCCGAGGAATTGCTGCCAGCGCGTCGCCCCCATCACCTCCGCCGCGTCGTAGTAGCGGGCGTCGGACTGGCGCAGCGCCGCCTGGATGATCAGCACCGCCTGGGGCAGCGCATAGAGCACGTTGGCGATCAGCAGCCCGGGGAAGCCGTAGATGTTCAGCCGCGTGCCGATCAGATTGCTGACCAGCCCGTTGCGGCCCAGCAGGAAGATCAGGCCGAGACCCAGCACCAGCGAGGGCGCCAGCAGCGGCAGCGAGAGCGCCGCCGAGACGAAGCGCTTGCCCGGGATGCGGGTGCGCTGCACGGCGTAGGCGACCATGAAGCCGAGCAGCAGGCAGACCGCCGTGGTGGCAGCACCGACCAGCAGGCTGTTGCCGACCGCGCGCAGGATGCCCGGCGTCTGGAACAGGGCCAGATAGTTGGCGAGGCCGACGCCGCCCTCCTCCTCCAGGACGCTGCGCCAGACGATGGTGCCCAGCGGCAGCAGGAAGAACAGGGCCAGCGCCACCACCGGCACCAGCACGCAGGCGCCGTAGAGCAGCCGCTCGTCCAGCGGGCGGTGCAGGCGGCGGGGCCGGGCCGTGTTGGGCGTCTTGCCGGGAAGGGTCAGGGCGGGCATGGTCATGCGCGCACCCAGGCGCAGGCGTCCGCCGCCACCGACACGTCCACCGCCGCGCCCGGACCGACGCCGGGGTCCTGGTGGGTCTCGGCCAGCAGCTCCCGCCCCCGCCAGGACAGGCGCAGCCGCCGGATGTTGCCGAGGAAGGTCAGGTCGATCACCCGCCCCTCCCCCTCCGCCGCCGCGGCGACGGCGACCCGCTCCGGGCGGACGCAGGCCTCATAGGCGTTCTCCGCCCCGTCCGGACGGCCGGACAGCAGGTGGGGCATGGCGTCGCGCACCCAGCCGGTCGGCAACAGGTTGCTGCTGCCCATGAAGTCGGCCACGAAGCGGGTGCGCGGGCGCAGGTAGAGGTCCTGCGGCGTGCCGACCTGCTCGATCAGCCCGTGGTTCATGCAGACCACCTTGTCGGCCAGGGTCAGCGCCTCCTCCTGGTCGTGGGTGACCATGATGGTGGGGATGCCCAGCCGGCGCTGCACGTCGCGGATCTCCGCCCGCAGGTCGGCGCGCACGCGGGCGTCGAGCGCCGACAGCGGCTCGTCCAGCAGGATCAGCGACGGATCGACGGCCAGCGCGCGGGCCAGCGCCACGCGCTGCTGCTGCCCGCCGGAGAGCTGCCAGGGGTAGCGGTCGGCAACCTGCGGCAGCTTGATCAGTTCCAGAAGCTCCTTCACCCGCGCGGCGATGCGGCCGCCGGGCGCCTTGCGGATCTTCAGGCCGTAGCCGATGTTCTCGGCCACCGTCATGTTGGGAAACAGCGAATAGGACTGGAAGACGATGCCGAAACCGCGGTCGCGCGCCGGCACGGCGCCGAGGTCCCGTCCGCCCATCAGCAGCTCCCCCGTGTCGTAGGGCATCAGCCCGGCGACGATGCGCAGCAGCGTGGTCTTGCCGCAGCCGCTCGGCCCCAGCAGGCAGACGAATTCCCGCTCCTCCACGGTCAGGTTGATGCGGTCGAGGGCGACGAAGCCGTCGAAGGTCTTCAGGAGGTTCTTGATCTGCAAATCCATGGCGCGGCCATCTGGAGCGGGGGCGAAAGGCCCGTTTGTCTTTCCTCTCCCCTCCGGGGAGAGGGTCAGGGTGAGGGGGCAGCACAGGCACAGCCTGTGCCAGGGGATTGCCAAGGGGCAGCATGCCCCTTGGCGGTGCGCCTGTGGCGCACCGGCCCCCTCACCCTCCCCAGAGGGGCGAGGGAGAGGGAAACCGGGCCTCAGCGGCCGATGCTGCCCTGCCAGGTCTTCAGGATGGCGTCGCGCTCCGCCGCGGACTTGGCGAAGTCCATCGGGTAGAGGACCGTCCGGACGTCCGCCGGCAGGCCGGCCTCCTCAGCGGCCTTGGCGACCGGGGCGCCGGGGATCGTCACGATCTCCTTGTACTTGGTGTAGAGCGCGGCGGCCTTCGGCGACAGGGTCCAGTCGAGGAAGCGCTTGGCGTCCTCCTTGTTCTTCGACGTCTTCATCAGAGCCGACGCCTCAAGCTCGTAGCCGGCGCCGTCGGTCGGGATGACCATCTTGAGCGGGAAGCCCTCCTCGACCGACTTGATGGCCGCGAAGGCCAGCGAGGTGCCGATGGCGAACTCGCCCGAGCGGGCCGACTTGCAGGGCTTGGAGCCGGACTTGATGTACTGGGCGATGTTGCCGTCCAGCGTCTTCAGGAACTGCCAGCCCTTCTCGTTGCCCTGGCTCTGCAGGATGGCGGCGATCTGGAGATAGCCGGTGCCCGAGGAGACCGGGTTGGGCATCACCACCTCGCCCTTGTAGACCGGGTTGGTCAGGTCCTTCCAGGAGGTCGGGACCGGCAGGTTCTTGGCCTTCAGAAGCTCGGTGTTGACGCAGAAGGCGGCCATGTAGCCGGTGGCGGCGAACCAGCTCGCGTCCGCCCCCTTGTAGGCGGCCGGCAGCACGTCGGAGCCCTTGGCGGCGTAGGGCTCGACCAGCGCCATGACGCGCGGGTCGAGCATGTTGGTGACGGCCCAGCCCCAGATCACGTCGTGCTGCGGGTTGGACGCCTCGGCCAGCATGCGGGCGCCGAGGTCGCCGGTGGACAGGCGCAGCACCTTCAGGTCGATGTCCGGCAGGTCCTTCTTCGCCGCGGCCACATAGTCGGCGATCTCGTCCTCCTCCAGCGCCGTGTAGACGGTCAGCGTCCCGGCCTGCGCGACGGTCGGCAGCACCGCCGCGCCCATCAGGACCACGCCGGCCAGCAGCGACTTCCCAGCAAACTCCACCATCGCCAATCCCCTCTGTTCCGCATGCCCTTTCCCGGCGCCCCGGCCGGTGGCGAGCCCCTGCCCGCCGTGGATTTAAGTGGAGGTTTGCACTTCTGTGCGTTTGTGTCTACCATGATTGCACAGTTGGCGTGCATTTGCGCAGCCGCACAAAAATAAGGCAAATCATGAGCCCCATCACCAAGGACGCGACCATCGACCGTGCGGCGTTGACCGGGGACCCGGCCGGGGAGTTGGCCGGGGAACTGGCCAGCTTCGCCGCCGCCCTGGCGGACGAGGCGCGCGTCCTGTCCCGCCGCTGGTTCCGCACGCCGGTCGCCATCGACACCAAGCCCGACGACAGCCCGGTGACCATCGCCGACCGCGAGGTGGAGGCCGCCCTGCGCCGCCGCATCGCCGAGCGCTTCCCGGACCACGGAATCTTCGGGGAGGAGCATGGGCGCGACCGCCTCGACTCCGAGATCGTCTGGGTGATCGACCCCATCGACGGCACGCGCAGCTTCATCAGCGGCTGGCCGGTCTACGGCACGCTTCTGGCGGTGCTGGAGCGCGGGGTCCCGGCGGTCGGGGTGATCGACATGCCGGTGCTGGGCGAACGCTGGACGGGACGCGCCGGCGCCCCCACACTCTACAGCGACGGGACGGGAGCGGAGCGGCCCTGCCGCGCGCGCGACTGCCGCCGGCTGGCCGACGCCACGGTCTACACCACCTCGCCCGACGCCTTCGACGCGGCGGGGCTGCGGGTGTTCGAAACGGTCAGCCGGCAGGCGCGGACGCGGCGCTTCGGCGGCGACTGCTACATCTACGGGCTGGTCGCCGCCGGCCTCATCGATCTGGTGATCGAGGCCGGGCTCCAGCCCTATGATTATCTGGCCATGCAGCCGGTGATCGAGGGGGCCGGCGGGGTCATCACGGACTGGGAGGGCAAGCCGCTGACCATGGACTCCGACGGGCGCGTGGTCGCCGCCGCCACCGCCGACCTGCACGCCGAGACCATCGCCGCCATCGCGCGGGCGGCGGGTTGAGCGGACGAACCGAGGAGGGGGAGAGGGGACGCCATGGCATTCGCCCACACTCTGGCCGGGACGCGGTACGGGTTTCACGATCTGAAGACTCTGCTCGCCCGCGCCTCGCCGCCGCGCTCGGGCGACGCGCTGGCCGGGCTGATCGCCGCCAGCGCGGCGGAGCGGGTGGCCGCGCAGATGGCCCTGGCCGACCTGCCGCTGCGCCATTTCCTGAGCGAGGCGGTCGTCCCCTACGAGGCGGACGAGGTGACGCGGCTGATCGTCGACGGCCATGACGGCGCCGCCTTCGCCCCGGTCGCCCACCTGACCGTCGGCGGCTTCCGCGACTGGCTGCTGTCGGAAGCGGCGGACGCGGCGGCCCTGACGGCGCTCGCCCCCGGCCTGACGCCGGAGATGGCGGCGGCGGTGTCGAAGATCATGCGGCTGCAGGACCTGATCGCCGTCGCCGCCAAGACCCGCGTCGTCACGCGCTTCCGCAACACCATCGGCCTGCCGGGGCGCCTCTCCACCCGCCTGCAGCCCAACCACCCGGTGGACGACCCGCGCGGCATCGCCGCCAGCGTCCTCGACGGGCTGATGTACGGCAGCGGCGACGCGGTGATCGGCATCAACCCGGCCACCGACAGCGTCGAGGCGATGACCGCCCTGCTGGAGATGCTGGAGGAGCTTCGCCTGCGCACCGGCGCGCCGATCCAGTCCTGCGTGCTCGCCCATGTGACCACGGCGCTGCGGGCGATGGAGCGCGGGGCGCCGGTCGATCTGGTATTCCAGTCCATCGCCGGGACGGAGGCCGCCAACCGCGCCTTCGGCGTCTCGCTGGCCCTGCTGGACGAGGCGTGGGAGGCAGGAAAGGCGCTGAACCGCGGCACGGTCGGCGACAACCTGATGTATTTCGAGACCGGCCAGGGCAGCGAGCTGTCGTCCGGCGCGCATGAGGGGGTGGACCAGCAGACGGTGGAGGCGCGCTGCTACGCCGTCGCCCGCCGCTACCGGCCGCTGCTGGTCAACACGGTGGTCGGCTTCATCGGGCCGGAATACCTCTATGACGGCAAGCAGATCACCCGGGCCGGGCTGGAGGACCATTTCTGCGCCAAGCTGCTCGGCCTGCCGATGGGCTGCGACGTCTGCTACACCAACCACGCGGAGGCCGACCAGGACGACATGGACGCCCTGATGACCCTGCTGGGCGTCGCCGGCTGCACCTTCATCATGGGGGTGCCGGGGGCCGACGACATCATGCTGAACTACCAGAGCACCTCCTTCCACGACGCGCTGTATGTGCGCCAGGTGCTCGGCCGCCGCCCGGCGCCCGAGTTCGAGGCGTGGCAGCAGGCCGCCGGCATCGCCGATTCCGCCGGGCGGCTGCGCTTCGACCCCGCGGCCTCCTCCCTTCTGCCCGCCTTGCCCCTGCCGGAGGAGCAGCCATGACGGAGTTCGAACCGGTGCCCCTTCCCTCCCCGGCCCAACCGGACCCGGCCCAACCCGATCGCTGGGCGCATCTGCGCCGCTACACCGACGCGCGGATCGCGCTGGGCCACGCCGGGAGCGGCCTGCCGACCGCCGCCCACCTCGCCTTCCAGGCCGCCCACGCCCAGGCGCGCGACGCCGTGCACACCCCGCTCGACGCCGCGGCGCTGCTGGCGGCGCTGGAGGAGCGCGGCTGGCCGGCGGTCCCGGTGACCAGCGCGGCGCCCGACCGCGCCGCCTACCTGAAGCGCCCGGACCTCGGCCGGCAATTGTCGGAGGAGTCGCAGCGCCGCCTGTCGGAGCCGGTCCGCGCCCCCGACGTGGTGCTGGTGGTCGGCGACGGGCTGAGCGGCACCGCCGTGCAGGCCAACGCCGTCGCGGTGCTGGAATCCCTGATCCCGAAACTCCAGGCGGCCGGGCTGCGCGTCGGGCCGGTGGTGGTGGCGGAGCAGGCGCGGGTGGCGCTGGGCGATCCGGTCGGCGCGCTGCTCCAGGCGCGGGCGAGCGTCGTCCTGATCGGCGAGCGGCCGGGGCTGAGCGCCGCTGATTCGCTGGGCCTCTACCTGACCTGGGAGCCGCGGCCGGGACGGGTGGACAGCGAGCGCAACTGCATCTCCAACGTCCGAGTCGGCGGCCTCGCTCCCGCCGCCGCCGCCGCCCAGGCGGCCGCCCTGCTCGCCGCGATGTTCGCCCAGCGGCGGTCGGGCGTCATGCTCGACAGCGCGGCTCCCGCCACCCTGCCGGACCTGCCGGGCGGCGGCGCTCCGTAACCGATCCGCACCGGTGTGGCGACGGAATGTTCGCTTTCGTCTTAATCCCATTGCGACGATCGGCGATGCCAAGCACAATCCCCCGGCAAAACAACCGGGGGCTCGGGGTGGCTGCGATGGGAAAGACGCGTGTGCTGGTGCTGGGCGGCGGGCTTGGGGGCGTGTCCGCCGCGCTGACTCTCACGGCGACCGAGGCGTTGCGCGAGAAGTTCGACGTGACGCTGGTCAGCCACGGCTGGCGGCTGGGCGGCAAGGGGGCCAGCGGCCGCAACGCCAAGCAGGGCCAGCGCATCGAGGAGCACGGGCTGCACATCTTCCTGGGCTTCTACGACAACGCCTTCCGCATGGTGCGCGGCGCCTACGCGGAGTGGGACAAGCCCGCCGACTACGCCTTCCAGACCTGGCAGGACGCCTTCCGCCCGCTGTATCAGGTGACGCTGATGCAGGACATCCCGCGCTTCGGCAAGACCCGCTGGCACTCCTGGAACCTGAACTTTCCCGAGCGCTCCGGCACGCCCGGCGACCCGCGGTCGCTCGGCCCGAACGGCTTCGCGGCCTTCCTGATCGGCGCGCTGCAAAATCTGGTCGCCAAGCACGACCATCTGCCCGGCCATCTCACCGCGAAGCTCGGGCTGGACGCCCTTGAGAAGGCGCGCGCCCACATCGCGGAGGCCGACGACGGCGCCCTCGACCACGGGCTGATCGTCGATCTGCTCAAGATCGTCCAGAAGGGCTTCCAGACGGTCCTGGAACCGCTGCTGAAGCTGTCGGACGAGGGCTGGGAATTCGCCTGCTTCGCCGATTTCGGCCTCGCCTTCGCCATCGGCTGCTTCGCCGACGTGCTGCCCTACGGCAAGGACGGCTTCGACCGCATCAACGGCGAAGACTTCCGCGAATGGCTGCAGAAGAACGGGATCTCCGACACCTTCGCGTGGTCGGCCCCGGTGCGCCTGCTCTACGACATGTGCTTCTCCTACAAGAACGGCGAAGCGACCGACGGGCCGGAGAACGCGCGCTTCGCCGCGGGTGCCGCGGCGGAGATCCTTCTGCTGATGGGCTTCGCCTACAAGGGCGCGCCGCTGTGGAAGATGAACGCCGGCATGGGCGACACCGTCTTCACGCCCGCCTGGTTCGTGCTGAAGCAGCGCGGGGTGGACATCAAGCTGTTCCACCGCCTGACCAAGCTGGAAACCTCGGAGAACGGGGCCTGGGTGGAGCGGGTGCGCCTGAACCGGCAGGTCGATCTCGTCAACGGCGCCTACGACCCGTTCGTCAAGGTCGGCTACGGCGACGACGGGAAGTGGCTCTACTGCTGGCCGTCAGAGCCGGACTGGAGCCAGATCGTCGACGGCGACAAGATCCGCGACGCCGGCATCAACCTTGAATCGGTGTTCTGCCACTGCACCGCCGGGGAATCGGTGCTGGAGATCGGCAAGGATTTCGACCTCGTCGTCCTGGCGATGCCGCCCGCCGCGCTGGCCGAGCCGGCGGCGGAGCTGATGCAGGCCGACCTGCGCTTCAAGCAGATGGTCGAGGTGACGCCGGCCGTGCCGACCCAGGCGGTCCAGCTCTGGATGACGCCGAGCATCGAGGAGATGGGCTGGAAGGCCGGTCCGACCGCCATGACCAGCTATGTCGAGGAGTTGGACAGCTGGGGCGAGATGAGCCACCTCATCCCCGCCGAATCCTGGCCGCCCGGCACGGTCAAGGCCGTGGAGTATTTCTGCGGCACCGCCCGCTGGCCGGCCGGCGCCCCGCCCTACGCCTGCGGCCTGCCGCAGCGCATGGCCGCGAACGTCCGACGCGACGCCACACAGTGGCTGAACGCCAACATCGGGGTTCTGTGGCCCAACACGGTCAAGGACGGCGTGTTCGACCAGAGCCAGGTCTATTCCTCCTACTACCGCTACAACCTCGACCCGTCGGAACTCTACGTGCAGTGCTTCCCGGCGACGGTGGAGACCCGGCTGAAGCCGGGCGACAGCGGTTTCGTCAACGCCTTCCTGGCTGGCGACTGGACGCGGACCTGGTTCAGCGCGGGCAGCGCCGAGATCGCCGTCCTGTCCGGAAAGCAGGCCGCCGAGGCCATCGCCCGCCAGTCCATCGACCTCACCCCGTCCGACTGAGATTTCTGATTCGATGCGCGTCTTTGCAGCTTTCGCCGCGGCGGCCACCCTGGCCGCCGCGTTTCCGTCCCATGCCACCGACGTCTACACCTTCGAAGGGTTCGGGGCCGTGTCCATGGGCATGGGCGGCACCGGAGCGGCGTCCGACATCGGCGGCGCCGCCATGATCCTCAACCCGGCGACCCTGACGCAGCGCTCCTCCTCCTATCTGGAGGGCGGGCTGGTGGTCGCCGCCCCGACCGGGCTGCGCGCCACGCAGACGCGGACCGGCGAGGTCGCGCACGGCAAGGACACCTTCCCCTTCCAGGGCTACTACATCCCGCAGGGCGGCTTCGTCTGGCGGCACGAGGGTCTGGCCCTGGGGCTTGGCGCCTACGCCCAGGGCGGCTTCGGCACCGATTACGGCGAGGGCGCCTTCATGGCCCGCCTGCCGTCCGGCGTCGACAGCGGGCTGCGCACCAGCAGCGAGGCGATGTTCATGCGCGTCCCGCTGGCCGCCGCCTGGGACGTGACGCCCAAGGTCACGGTGGCCGGCGCCATCGATTATGTGCGGGCGGGCCTCGGCTTCCGCGTCCTTCAGGGGGCGGACCAGCTCGGCGCGCTGGCCGCCACCGGGCGGCTGACCGGCCAGGGGCCGATGCTGCCGGCGGCCAGCGCCATCGTCGGCATGGGCGGCGGCGTCTATTTCGACATCTTCGACCCGTCGATCGCCCGCGCCGGGGTGGAGGGCGACGGGGTCAGCGGCCGTCTCGGCCTGACCTGGAAACCGCAGGCCGATACCACCGTCGGCGCCTTCTACCAGTTCCGCACGGCGCTCAACAATCTGACCGGCGACGGCTCGGTGATCGTGCTGGCGCCCGACGGCACCCGGCTGACACAGCCCGCCAAGTACACGCTGGGGAATTTCCAGCTCCCCGCCGAGGTCGGCATCGGCGTCAGCCACCGGCTGCGGCCCGACCTGACCCTCGCCTTCGACTACCGGCGGGCCTTCTGGGCTCAGGCGCTGCGCCAGTACAACATCCGCGTCGACGTGCCGGGCCTCGGCACGGTGTGGGAGACGCTGCCGCAGCGCTACCGCGACATCAACATCGTCGCCATAGGCGGCGCTTACCAAGTGACCGACGCGCTGACCCTGCGCGCCGGCTTCCGCTGGGCCGGCAAGACCGCCCCGGCGGAGGACATCGTCTCGGTCATCCCGGTGGTCATCACCAAACACGCCAGCTTCGGCGTCGGCTACGCCTTCTCCGAGACGCTGCGGCTGGACGGCGCCTTTTCCCACGGCTTCCAGGAGTGCGTGAGCAACGGCACGCCGCCCAACGGCTCCGCGGTCAATCCGGGGAAGTTCTGCAACGGCACCGACATCGTGGCGCTGAGCCTCAGCGCCTCGTTCTGACGGTCTTTCATGACACGAACGGCGCCGGCCTTCCCTCGGGCCGGCGCCCTTGTCCTCATTCCGCCTGCCAGACCACCCGGCCGGGGTTGGCGCGGAAGTCCATGTGGATCTGCAGGGCGAAATCCACATGGACGGTGGCGCTGCCGTCCGGCCCGGCCGCGAAGCCGAAGTCCGAGATGACCTGATGGCTGGCGTAGTCGGCCACCCGCAGCGTCCAGTCGCCCCGCATCGGCCACGCACCGCGGAAGCGGTCGACATGCATCGGGCAGTCGATCAGCGCCTGATAGCAGGCCCGTTCGCTGTCGGGGGCGTCGCGGAACTGCTTCAGGTTGATGACCGGCACGATGCCGGCCAGCAGCGATTCCACCGCCTTGACGGCGACTTCCGCCCCCTCGACCAGACCGCCGGGGCGCAGCAGCGCCTTCAGCGCGTCGCCGAGGTCGGCGGCGAGATCCTCAAGGCTCTGCCACGCCGAACCGGGGGTCCACGGCCCGCCCTCCACCGTCAGCAGAGGCGCAAACACCCCCTCGCAGTCGGAGGACAGGGTGCGGAACAGCGTCGTCTCGCAGACGAAGCGCGGCGCCTCGGCCCCCTCCTCCGGCAGCGTGATGCGGCCCAGCGACTTGGCGAAGCCCCAGCCTTCCCGCCCGCAGACCAGCGGAATGGTCGCGTCCGGGAAGACGTAGGGCATCCACAGCACCAGCCGCGGCCAGTGGCCGGGCCGATGCTCGATCAGCGGCAGCCACAGCGAGGCCTCCCGGTAGGGAATCCAGCCGAACGGCTCGGTCGGGCTGGTGCAGCGCCCCACCGACAGGAAGGTGCACAGCGCGACCGGACCGGCCACCGTGTAGCGCACCGCCCCGGCGGGCGCCGCGTTCAGCAGCTTGTCGACCAGCGCCTGGGTGTTCACCGGGTTGCTGCGCACGACGAAGGCGGTGGCGAGGCTGTCGGTGAAGACGCCCGGCGCGGCGATCGACACCTCGCCGTGCCCGGCGAAGGAGACGTAGCGGGGGGCGGTCACGACGGCGCCCCGTTCAGGAAGTTCTCACCGGAGATGAACAGCGGCGTTCCGGAGATGGCCCGCGCCGCCTGCATGCCGGACATCACCGTCGCCTCGATGCAGGAGGTGTTGAAGCCGGTGCGGACCCAGCAGCCGGCCAGGAACAGGTTGTAGAACCCGCTCGCGTCGGTGCGCAGCCGGTACTGGGTGGAGCCGGCGGCGCTGCCCGGCAGCGTTTCGGTGGGATCGACGTTGGCGCGGATGATCTGGTGCGACAGCCGCTCCCGCCCGGTGCCGTTCCATGGATCGTAGAGGACGTTCCAGTTGAAGCCGACGCCGCCATGGCCGGAAACCGTCGCCTTCGGCCAGAAATTGCCCATGTAGGCGTCCAGCCACTCCGCCGCGCTGTTCGTGACGTTGTCCAAGGCCTCCTGCGGCACCGCGAGGTCGGTGGTCGGACGGGCGACCAGACCGGTCTGCCAGACGCCGCAGATGTAATGCACCGACTTCGGCGCGCCGGTCTCGCCGGGGCGGAACTCGTAGGGCAGCGTCTGCCCCATCTCCGCCCAGATCGACCACGGCTCCGGCCCGGCGACGGCGGCCGGCTGCCCCGGCTCCCAGCCCAGCCCCTGGAGGTCGGGACCGCACCACAGCTGCATCGACAGCGTCGGAATGATGCCGATGTTGCTGGTCATGGCGTTGAAGGCCGGCGAGGCCGCCTGCAGCTCCGCCGCCAGGGTCGGCTGGTCGTTCATCGCCTTGAAGCCGCCCATGGAGATGCCGAGGACGGCGATGTCGAAGTCGCGGCCGCGCTGCAGCGTCTCGCTCCCGACCGGCTCCCACGCGCACCAGTGCGATTCCAGCGAGGAGTTGTTGGTGGCGAGCGCCGCCTGGACCTTGTCGGCGTCCTTGATCTGGTCCCACAGCGGCTCCAACGGCCAGGCCAGCAGGAACTTCCTGTCCTCCAGCGGCACGGTGATCAGCGGCTGGTAGTCGTCCGCGCCGTCGACGAGATCGACCTGACGGGCGAGGCGCACGGTCTCGACCAGCGCGCGGTCGTCGGACAGGCCGATGTCCTCGACGCGGCGGAAGAACTTCACCTTCACGCCGTTCTGGAGCAGGGTCTGGTAGATGGGCGCGATGATGACCTCGCCCATGCCCGCTTCCATGTTCCACATCACCGATTCACGGCAGGTGGCGAACATCCGCACGCAGGACAGCGCCGCGACGCCCGCGCCCCAGTTGGGCTGCCGGTAGTCGCCGTCCTTGTACTGCATGAAGGTGTCGTAGCAGGTGCGCAGCGAGCAGCTCTGCTTCAGCGCCTCGGCGTCGCCGCCATGGCGGATCAGCCAGTCGGTGAATTCCAGATCGTCCAGGGAGTCGGCGGTGCGCTTCTCGATCCCGAAATCGGCGATGATGCCGACGGTGAAGGGAAGCACGAAGGCCAGCAGGTCGCGCGCCACGTGGTTGCGCGGCAGGGTGGCCGCCGCGGCCTCGATCAGCCGCAGAAGCTTCATCAGGTCGTGGAAATGCTCCACCGGCGGAGTCGCCGCCCCAGTGGTGGACGGCGTGGACGGCTGCCCGTCGGCCAGCGCCCGGATCAGCCGGTGGGCGGCCACGGCGGCGTCCTTCGCGGTGGTCACGGCGGCGCCCTTCAGCAGCGCCTCGGCCTGCGCCAGATGGCGGACCTCGCGGTCCTTCCAGCCGCGGATCGCGTCGGCGAAGCGGGTGGCGAGGGGCGCCGGCAGGACCTGCTGGTCGGCCGGCAGGACCGGCATCGGCGCGACGGTGCGGCCGTCGATGTGGACCAGCTTGCCATCGACGATCAGGCCGCTCAATTCGTCCCAGTTCTCGAAGACGTCGCGCACCACGCCGACCAGCGACGCGATGGCCTGCGGCAGGGTCGGCATGACGTTGGCCGAGCCCGGCTCGCCGCCCAGCACCGGCCAGGTCAGCGGCCAGTAGGCCGGCTTGCCGCCGTCCAGCACCATGCCGATGGGGGTGAAGCGCTGCGGCTTCAGCACGTCCCGCCAGGACTGGAAAGTGTTGTCCGGCGAGCGCTTCCACACGTCGAAGACGTCCTGAAGCATCTTGAAGGCGTTGTTGTAGAAGCCGAACCAGACATGCAGCCCATGTTCCTGGATGCGGTTCCACTGGTCGCGCCCGGTGGCGCCCTTGCCGCCCAGCCGCCAACCCATCTGATAGATGGTGACGTCGTAGCGCGCCCGCTTCTCGTCCGTGTCGGACAGGAAATGCGCCGTGGTGAGGGCGCCGACGCCACCACCCAGAATTGCAACCCTCGTCTTCGCCATGCTCTCCCCCCGCAGATCCGGCATCCCCGTGACGGCGCCACGCTCTTTCGCGGTACTCGTCAGAAATTGCGGGCGAGGTTAGCATAAATTGTCGTACCGCAATTGAACTATTGCGCCGTTTCGCCGATGATGCCGGCCTATGCGCCGTACGATCGCCAAGCAAAAATCGTGCAAAAACCCGGCCGGCACGCCCTGCGCTTGCTCCACCGTGGCGCGACCTTCTATAACGGATACCGCAAACCACGCGACATAAGGATGCTGCGTCGTGATCGGGGCCATCCCCACCGCAACCTTGCCCGCGTTACCGGGCTTCCGCGTTGTCGAGACGCTGCATGTGGGGTCGCGCTCCACCGTGCTGCGCGCCATCCGCCGCGACGACGGCCTGCCGGTCATCTGCAAGCTCCTGTCCGGCGCGGACATCGGCGGGGAGGAGAAGGCGGCGTTCCTGCGTGAGTTCGCCATCACCCGCCGGTTGCGCCACGCCGGGGTCGTGGAGGCGCTGGACTGCGTGCCCCACGGCAGCGGGCTGATGATGGTGTTCCGCGACATCGGCGGCACCGCCCTGGACGGCCTCCCGGACGTGCGGACGGAGGACGTCGCGGTCTTCCTGCGGATGGCGCTCCAGGCGGTCGACGCGCTGGCCGCCGTGCACGACGCCGGGGTCGTCCACAAGGACATCAGCCCCGGAAACCTGATCTGGAACCCGGCGACCGGCCAGTTCAACCTCATCGATTTCGGCATCGCGTCGGAGCTGTCGCGCGAAGAGGCGGGCGACCCGGACGTCGGCACCATGGAGGGCACGCTCGCCTACATGGCGCCGGAGCAGACCGGGCGGATGAACCGGTCGGTGGACTACCGCGCCGACTTCTACGCCCTGGGCGCCACCTTCCACGAGTTCCTGACCGGCCAGCCCCCGTTCCCCTCCGGCGACCCGCTGGAGCTGGTGCATTGCCACATCGCGCGGACGCCCGTCCCGGCGCACAAGCTCAACCCGCTGGTGCCCGAACCGCTGGCCGCCATCGTGGCCCGGCTGATGGCGAAGAACCCGGAGGAGCGCTACCAGAGCGCCTTCGGCCTGCGCGCCGACCTCGAACGCTGCCTGACCGAATGGCGCGCCCATGGCCGCGTCGAGCCCTTCACGCTGGCCAGCCGGGACGTCCGTCCGGTGCTGCGCATCCCGCAGAAGCTCTACGGCCGCACCGCGCAGTTCCGCGTGCTTCTCGACGCCTTCGGCCGCGCCGCCGGCGGCGGGTTCGAAGCCCTGCTGATCTCCGGCTATTCGGGCGTCGGCAAATCGGCGCTGGTCCGCGAGCTGCACAAGCCGGTGATCGCCCGCCACGGCTTCTTCATCACCGGCAAGTTCGAGCCGCTGAAGCGCGACATCCCCTACGCCCCGGTGATCGAGGCCTTCAAGACCCTGGTGCGGCAGACCTTCGCCACCGGCCCGGAGTCGCTGGCGCGCTGGCGCGCCCGCCTCCTCGCGGCACTCGGTCCCAACGGGCGGGTCATCACCGACGTCATCCCGCACGTCGAACGGCTGATCGGCCCCCAGCCGCCGGTCCCGGAGCTGGGCCCGGTGGAGGCGCACGAGCGCTTCATCTACGTCTTCCGCAACTTCGTCCGCGTCTTCGCCGGGGCGGGGCACCCGCTGGTGCTGTTCCTGGACGACCTGCAATGGGCCGACCTCGCCACGCTGAAGCTGCTGGAGGGCTTGGCGGGCGATCCGGACCTCGGCCATTTCCTGCTGGTCGGCACCTGCCGCGACACCGAGGTCGACGCGCTCCACCCGCTGCGCCACACGATCCAGACCTTCGGCGAGCGCGGCGTGCCGGTGCGCGACGTCAATCTCGGCGGGCTCGACGCCGACGCGGTGGTCGCCCTGCTGTCCGACACGCTGCACGCGGCCCCCGACGACGTGCGCCCCCTGGCCGAACGGCTGATCGCCAACACGCTGGGCAACCCGTTCTTCCTGGGCCAGTTCCTGGAATCGCTGGAACAGGGCGGGCTGATCGCCTACGACAGCCTCGCCGGGGTGTGGAACTGGAATCTGGAGGCCATCGAGTCCCAGCGGATGGAACGGATGGTCGACGACGTCGTCACCTTCGTGGTCCGCCGCATCCGCGAGCTTCCCGCCGAGACGCTTTCCGTCGTCCAGACCGCCGCCTGCATCGGCAGCGCGTTCGATCTCGCCACCCTGGCCGACGCCGGCCGGCGGACCTCCGCCGCCACGGCGGCGGCGCTGTGGCCGGCCCTGCGCAGCGGGCTTGTCGTCCCGGTGGGCGACGCCTACCGCTACGCCGACATGGACAGCGTGTCGCCGCGCGCCACCTATCGTTTCGTCCACGACCGGGTGCAGCAGGCGGCCTACAGCATGCTGCCGGACGCCGAAGCCCTGGCCTGCCACCTCGCCGTCGGCCTCGTCCTGGAACGCAGCCAGGACCTGGCGGGAGATCGGGCGGGAGATCGGGCGGGAGATCGAGCGGGCGACCGGCTGTTCGCCATCGCCAACCAGTTGAACCGTGCCGTGCCCCTGCTGTCGCCGGAGCAGAGGGAGCGGCTGGCCCGCTACAACCTGCTGGCCGGGCAGGCGGCGCGCGCCTCGGCGGCGCTGGGGCCGGCCTTCGACTACCTCATCACCGGGGTCGGGCTGCTCCCCGAGGACGGCTGGTCGCGCCTGTACGATCTGGCGCTCAGCCTGCACGCCGAAGCGGCGGAGATCGCGGCGGTGAACGGCGACGTCGCCGCGGCGACGCCGCTGGCCGGCGCCATCGAGGCCAACGCCCGCACCGTCCTGGACCGCGCGCTGGCCTACGAGACGCAGATCCAGATGCATGTGTCGCGGCAGAACCTGCCGGCGGCGCTCGGCGCGTGCCGCACCGCTCTGGGCCAGCTCGGCAGCCCGATCCCGGAGCGGGCGGACACCCGCCATGTGCTCAAGGAACTCGCCGCGACCAAGCTGGCGTTGCGCGGCAAGGGCGAGGAGGATCTCGTCAACCGCCCGCCCCTCTCCGACCCGCGCCTGCTGACGATCGGGCGCATCGTGTCGCGCGTGCTGGCCAGCGCCTATCTGCACGACACCAACCTCTACACGGTGCTGCTGCTGCGCATGGTCCGGCTGTCGGCGACCGAGGGGATCCTGCCGGCCTCCGGCATCACCTACGCCACCTACGGGCTGCTGCACTGCGCGATGCTCGGCGACGTTCCGGCGGGCGCCATGTACGGGCGGGTGGCGTTGCGCGTGCTGGACCGGCTGAACGCCAACCAGGGCCGCGCCCAGACGCTGTTCGTGGTCAAGCTGTTCATCGAGGTCTGGCACCAGCCGGTCGCGAAGGCGCTGTCCGGCCTTCTCGACGCCCACCGGATCGGCCTGGAAACCGGCGACATCGAGTACGCCGCCTATTGCCTCAACAACGCGGTCGCCCAGGGGCTGTTTCTCGGCCACCCCCTGCGGCAGCTCCAGCAGACCGCGGCGAACCACGCCGCCGCCATCGCGCGCCTGAACCAGCAGACCGCGGCGGGGGTGTTGCGGCCCCACCAGCAGCTCATCGCCAACCTGCTGGGCGAATCCGAGGACCCCACCGTCTTCGCCGGCCCCCACATCGCGGAGGCGAGCGACGTTCCGGCGCTGACCGCCAGCGGCAATCTGCTTGCCCTGGACACGATGCACAGCCACCTCGCCTATCTGAACCTGCTGTTCGGCCGGATCGACGAGGCCCGCCGCTGCATGGCGAAGCGCCGCCCCTTCGCCGGCGCCTCCATGGGCATGGTGACGAACCTGCGCATGCGGGTGATCGCCCTCCTGATCGACTTCGCGGCCTGGGACCGCCTCCGTCCCGCCGAGCGGCTGCGGGCGCGGGCGGCGGCGCTCGGCCTGGAACGCCGGCTGCGCGGCGCGGTGCGCCACGCGCCGACGAATTTCCGTCATCTGCTGGCGCTTGTGGTGGCCGAGCGGCTGCGCGCCACCGGGCGGCTGGACAAGGCGCACCGGCATTATCAGACCGCCGCCGAGAGCGCCCGCGAGCAGGGCTTCACCCACGACGAGGCCTTCGCCTGCGAGCGGGCCGGCGAGGCCGCGTTATCGCGCGGCGACCGCTTCACGGCGAAGGCGATGCTGTTCCAGGCCCGCCACGCCTACCGGCGCTGGGACGCGCTGGCGAAGGTCCGGGCGCTCGACGCCCGGCTGGCGGAGCTGTTCGGCGAGACGGCGGTGGACCAGAGCCCCGTCGACGACGGCTTTCCGCCGCAACGCCCGGTCACCGCCTCGTCGCGGCGCCGCTCCTCCTCCGGGTCCAGCTCGCACATGGTCGATGTGGAGACGGTGATCCGCACCTCGCGGGCGCTGGCGCAGGACATCCGGCTCGGCGACCTGCTGTGGACGCTGATGAAGCTGGTCATCACCAACGCCGGGGCGACGCGGGGCTGCCTGCTGCTGCCGACCGACGGCGTATGGCGGATCGAGGCCGACGCCACGAGCGAGGGCGACGCCGCGGAGGTCCTGCAATCCCGCCCCCTCGACGACGCGGCCCCGGTCCTGGTGCGCGGTGTCGTCGATGCGGTCATCCAGACCGGGGAGCCGGTCGTTCTGGCCGACGCCGCGAACGAGGGCGATTTCCAGTACGACCCCTACACGCGGCAGGCGCAGCCGCGCTCCGTGCTGTGCCTGCCCTTGCGCAACCGCAACCAGATGGTCGGCATCCTCTATCTGGAGAACAACCTCGCCGCCGACATCTTCAGCCCGGAGCGGCTGGAGCTGCTCGACCTGCTGTCGGTGCAGATCGCCATCTCCATCGAGAACGCCCGCCTCTACGACGGGTTGGAGCGGCTGAACCGCACCCTGGAGGCCCAGGTCGCCGAGCGGACCCGCGAGGTGGCCGAGCAGTCGCAGCTTCTGCGCGCCACCCTGGCCAGCATGTACGACGGTCTGGCCGCCTTCGACGCCGAGGAGCGGCTGCGCGTCTGGAACGAGCGCGCCATGGCCCTCTTCAGCCTGCCGGAGACGCTGCGCCGGGTCGGGCTTCCGTACCGCGAGCTGAGCGCCGCGGTGAACGCCTCCGGCCAGCTCCTGACGGCGCTGGTGCCCTCGCCCCTGAAGAGCAGCCCCAGCGAGATCGAGTTCGCCGACGGCCGCGTCATCCAGGTCCGCAGCAACCCCATGCCGGACGGCGGCATGGTGCAGGTCTATGTCGACGTGACGGTGGACCGCAGCCGCGAAAGCGAGCTGCGCGACGCCCATGAGCAGCTTCACGCCGCCCACGACCAGCTCAAGGCCGCCCAGCAGCAGCTCGTCCAGGCGGAGAAGATGGCCTCGCTGGGGCAGCTCGTCGCCGGGGTGGCGCACGAGATCAACACGCCCATCGGCATCGTGATGACCAGCGCCTCCTATCTCGGCGAGAAGATCAGCGCGCTCGAAACGCTGTCCGACACCGGAAAGATGCGCCGGGCCGATTTCCAGGACTTCATGCAGGCCGCGCGCGACGCCGCGACGCTGATGATCAGCAACGCCACCCGCGCCGCCGATCTGGTGCAGAGCTTCAAGCAGGTCGCCTCGGACCAGACGCGCAGCGACCGGCGCCGGTTCGACCTGCGCGGCTATCTGGAGGAGGTCCTGGTCAGCCTGCGCCCGACCTGGCACCGCCCCGGCCACGAGGTGGGGCTGGACTGCCCCAAGGGCATCGAGCTGGACAGCTATCCCGGCGTGATCGCCCAGATCGTGACCAATCTCATCACCAACTCGGTCAACCACGCCTATCGGGACGGCGAGAAGGGCCGGATCGCCATCACGGCGCAGGCGCTGGAGAACGATGGGGTGCGGCTGGTCTATCAGGACGACGGCTGCGGCATCCCGGCGGAGAACCACGGCAAGGTGTTCGAGCCCTTCTTCACGACGCGGCGGGGCACCGGCTCGACCGGCCTTGGCCTGCACATCGTCTTCAACCTCATCACCGGCCAGCTCGGCGGCACCATCCAGCTGGACAGCCGGCCCGGCGAGGGAACGCGCTTCACCGTCGAGTTCCCCAGCCGTGCCCCCGGAAAGGCTCCGCCGCACTGAGTGGCGGTGCTTACGCCGTCTCGGGGTGGCGCTTCTCGAACTCCCAGACGCGCTCGAAGCCCATCAGGCGGGTGAAGTCGGGGAAGGGATAAAGCTCCCCCCGATACTCGGCGCTCGACCCCTTGGCGAGGATTTCGCCGTAGGCGCTGCGCAGCGCCGCGGCCATCGCCAGGAAGCCGGTGGCCGGGAAGATGGCGATGCGGTAGCCAAGCTCCTCCAGCCGCGCCCCGGTCATCACAGGCGTACGCCCGCCCTCCACCATGTTGGCGATCAGCGGCTTGCCGATGGTCCGGCAGATCCGCTCCATCTCCGCCTCGCTCTCCGGGCTCTCCACGAAGATGATGTCGGCCCCCGCCTCGGCGTAGGCGTCGGCGCGGCGCAACGCCTCGTCGAGGCCGAGCGTCGTGCGCGCGTCGGTGCGGGCGATGATCAGGAAGTCGCTCGACGAGCGCGCCTCGCAGGCGACGCGGATCTTGCGCACCATGTCGGCCATGGGGATGACGCGGCGGCCCGGCGTGTGGCCGCACTTCTTCGGGAATTCCTGGTCTTCGAGCTGGATGGCGGCGGCCCCGGCCTCCTCATAGCCGCGGATCGTGAAATCGACGTTCAGCAGGCCGCCGTAGCCGGTGTCGCCGTCGGCGATCAGCGGCGTCGAGGTGCCGCGCGCGATGGCGCGCACCCGGCCGACCATGTCGCTGTAGGTGGCGAGACCGGCGTCCGGCAGGCCGAGATGGCTGGCCACGGTGCCGTAGCCGGTCATGTACAGCGCGTCGAACCCCATGCCGTCCGCCACCTTGGCCGAGATCATGTCGAACACGCCGGGGGCCGAGATCAGGCCCGGCTGCGACAGGCGCTGTTTGAGGGACTTGGGCTTAAGGGGTTTGGGCTTAAGGGAAGTGGTCATGTCGTTGGAATCTCCGGAAGTCTTTACGAGGCACGCCGGTGCATGCGCCGGTCGATGTGCAGCAGGCCGGCGCTGATGAGCACGGCGGTGGTGGCGAGGATCAGCACCACCGCCATCATGGTGCGCACGTCGTGCCCGCCGATGGCGTTCATGACGAGGTAGCCGAGGCCGCGCTGCGAGGCGAACATCTCGCCGATCAGCACGCCCAGCAGGGTCAGCGAGAAGCCCACCCGCAGGCCGGACACCAGCTCCGGCAGCGCCGCGGGCAGGATGATGGTGGAGACGAGCTGCGGCGGCGACAGGCGCATCACCCGCGCGCTGCGCAGCATCACCGGCGGGATGGTGCGGACCGCGTTCATCGTGAAGATGATCACCGGGATGATGCCGTGGATCGTCCCGAAGGCCACCTTGGCCGACAGGCCCAGCCCGAAGGCGAGCAGGATCACCGGGTAGAGGGTGATCTTGGGCAGCGAATAGAGCGACACCAGGATCGGCTCCGCCACCTCCCCGGCCAGCCGGTTGATGCCGAGAGCGATGCCGATGGTCAGCCCGCCGAGCACCGCCAGCAGCAGCGAATAGAGCAGCGCCACGCCGGTTTCCGCGACGTGCGGCCAGAAGGTGGCGGAGCCCAGCAGTTCCACGGCGCGGGCCAGCGTGTCGGCGGGCGAGGTCAGGGCGACGCTGCCGACGATCCAGTGCAGGACCTGCCACAGGGCCACCAGCGCGACGATGACGAGAAGCGTATCGGTCTTTCTGTGCATGGCCGTCAGCGCCTCCGCCGCTGCATGATCCGGCGCTCCCAGGTGAAGAGCACCGCGTTGAGCACCGTCACCAGGACGATGATGAACAGCATCAGCGCGTACATCCGCGCATTGTCGAAGTTGTTGAAGGCATAGGCGATGCTGTAGCCGATGCCCGAGGAGGACATGATGAACTCTGCCGCGATGACGCCGATGAAGCAGTAGGCGATGGCGAGCTTCGCCCCGGTGAACAGGAAGGGCGCCGCGCTGGGCAGCTTGACCATCAGCGCCGTGCGCACCGGATCCATGCCGTGGACGCGCGCGGTCTTCAGCAGGACGCGGGGAATCCGGTCCAGCCCGTTCAGCGTGTTGATCAGCATCGCCACCACGCCGAACAGCGTGCCGATCACCACGATGGGCGCCGCCCCCAGCCCGAAGATCACGATCAGCACCGGGTAGAAGACGAAGAAGGGAACCGCGTAATAGGTCGCCAGGAAGGGATCGAGCGCCCGGCGCACCCGCGGCATCGCGTGGATCGCCACGCCGCCGACGAAGCCGAGCAGGATCGAGGCGATCACCGCCATCGCGACGTTGCCCAGCGTCTCGCCGATGTCGGCGCTGGCCGCACCCGAGGCCAGAAGGCGGTAGAGATCGCCGGCCATGACGCTGGGCGCGGGCAGAACCGTCTTTGCGATGACGCCGGCCCGGCACAGCACCTCCAGCAGCAGGACGGCGCCGGTCACCACGATCAGCCGGAGCCAGCCCGCCCAGCTCATGACCCACCCCCGGCGAGGCCCGCCGCCTTCAGGCTCTCCTCGCGCAGCAGGCGCCACAGCCGGGCGGTGATCTGGCCGAAGGCGTCCTCGCTGGCGATGCGGGAATCGCGCTCGCGCGGCCAGCCCGTCTCGATCTCCTCGATGATCCGTCCGGGCCGGGACGACATCACGCCGATGCGGTCGGACAGCATGGCCGCCTCGTCCAGCGCGTGGGTGATCAGCATCACCGTGGCGCCGGTCTCGCGCCACAGCTTCAAAAGCTCGTCGCCCATGATCAGGCGGGTCTGCGCGTCGAGCGCGCCGAACGGCTCGTCCAGCAGGATCAGGCGCGGGCGCATCACCAGCGTGCGGGCGATGCAGACGCGCTGGCGCATGCCGCCGGACAGCTGCACCGGATAGGCCTTGGCGAAGTCCTTCAGCCCGACGAAGCCGACGGCGTAGTTCACCCGCCGCTCGATCTCCGCCGGATCGACGCCCGCCCGGCGCAGGCCGAAGGCGATGTTGTCCCACACGGTCAGCCAGGGGAAGGTGGCGTCCTCCTGGAACACCACCCCGACGCCGTCCGGGACCTTGCCGGCCACCGGCTTGCCTTCGAAGCTCACCGACCCCTCGGTCGGCACGGACAGGCCGGACAGCACGTCGAGCAGCGTGGACTTGCCGCAGCCCGACGGCCCGACGACGGAGAAGAACTCCCCCTGCCGCAAGGTCAGGTCGACGGGGCCCAGCGCGTGGACCCCGCCGTGACCGGGAACGCCGTAGATGCGGCTGACCCCCTTCAGGTCGGCGTGGACGGCCGGGGCGGGGTTGGCCCCCGCCTCCTCGTGCAGGTCGCGTTTGGCGGCGACGTTGGCTTTCATCGGGGGCTTCCTCCCGGTCATCGGATGTCTTCTGGCGGATTATTTCAGGAACGAGGCGTCGACATGCTTCGACCAATCGACCTGGCCCTTGACCTCGCCGATGATCTCCAGGCCCTTGATCAGGTTGTTCATGCCGTCATACTCGAAGTCGCCGGCGCTCCAGTATTTGATGGTCGCCAGATTCTTCAGCGCCTGCAGCGCGACCGCCTCGTCGATGTCGTAGTATTTCGTCATGATCTTGGCGGTCTCTTCGGGGTTGGCGTAGACGAAGTCCACCCCCTTGCGCCGCGCCTCGATCAGCTTCTTCAGCTTGTCGCCGTTCTTCGCGGCGAATTCCGGCGTGGTGACGCCCACGGTCTGCACCATGGTGGGCAGCTCGGTCTCGACCGCGAAGACCATGCGGTACTTGTTCTGCACGCGCGCCCAGATCGGGTCCATCACCGGGGCGGCGGCCACCCCGCCCTGCTCCAGCATGGTCAGGCCGCCGCCGATGCCGCCCGCGGACACGCCGTCCACCGTGATGCCGTGCTTGTCCTTCACCATGGTCAGCAGCATGTCGGTGACCGACTTCGGGCTGGTGAAGGCGACCTTCTTGCCGTCCAGGTCCTTGGCGGTCTTGACCGGGGAGTCCGGCTTGGTCACCCACAGGATCTCGCCCGCGGTGCGCACGCCGGTGTGGATGATGCGCACGTCGATCCCCTGGTTGATCGCCGCCACCGCCGCCGACAGGGCGACCTCGCCATAGGGCATCGGCGCCGCCATGACGTTGCGCATGGTCGTGCCGCCGCCCTTGGAGGTCAGGACGCCGGTGATGTCCAGCCCCTGCTCCTTGTAGTAGCCCTTCTCCATGGCAACGGCGTAGGGCGCGCCGTACATCAGGACGCCCCAATGGGTGACCGTGATCTCCTCGGCCTGCGCCGGGACGAGGGTGGCGAGCGCCACTCCCATGGCCGTCCCCATGGCCGCCGCCCCCAGGACCGCCTTGCGCTTCATCGTGGTCATGAACGACATCGCTGTTCCTCCCAAATTGCCGCTGGCCTTTCCGGCCATGCGCGTTGATCCGGACCCGTTCAGGCGGTAGGCAGGGCGTGAATCCACGGGCGCCGCGCCCGGTCGCGCGCCTCGAACGCCGCCATGGCGTCGTCATGGCGCAGGCTGGCCCCGATCTCGTCCAGCCCTTCCAGAAGCGCCTGCCGCCGCGCCGCCTCCATCGTGAAGGGGAACTCCCGCCCGTCCGGGGCGGTGACGCGGCAAGCCTCGATGTCCACCGTCGTGGCGGCGGCCGGCCTTGAACCTGAGGGCGTCGCCTGGGCGCAAGCGACCAGATGAGCGAGCGCGGCCTCGTCCAAAGTCACGGCGGCCAGACCGTTCTTCTGGCAATTCTCATGGAAGATGCTGGCGAAGCTCGGCGCGATCACGCAGCGGATGCCGAAGTCCATCAGGCTCCACACCGCGTGTTCGCGCGACGAGCCGCAGCCGAAATTCTCGCCGGCCAGCAGAATCGTCGCCTCCCGCCAGGGGGTCTGGTTGAGGACGAAGTCCGGCCGTTCCCGGCCGTCGTCGTCGAACCGCCATTCGGAGAAGAGGCCGGCGCCCAGCCCGCTGCGGTGGATGGTCAGCAGATGGGCCTTGGGGATGATCGCGTCGGTGTCGACGTTGGCGCGCGGCAGCGGTGCGGCGATCCCGGTGATGCGGTTGATCGGTTCCGGCATGTCAGGCGCTCCCTTCCAGGCTGTGGGCTTCCAGACTGCGGACATCGACGATGCGCCCGGCAACGGCCGCCGCCGCCGCGGTGGCGGGGCTGGCGAGGTGGGTGCGCGCGCCCGGCCCCTGGCGCCCTTCGAAATTGCGGTTCGAGGTGGCGACGCAGCGCTTGCCCGGCGGCACCCGGTCGGCGTTCATGCCGGCGCACATCGAACAGCCCGGCTCCCGCCATTCGAAGCCGGCGGCGGTGAACACGCGGTCCAGCCCCTCCGCCTCGGCCTGTCGGCGCACCTGCCCGGAGCCGGGCACGACGAGCGCGCGCAGGCCGGCGGCTACCCGCCGTCCCTTCAGCACGGCGGCTGCGGCCCTCAGATCCTCAATGCGGCTGTTGGTGCAGGAGCCGATGAAGACCATGTCCACCGGCAGGTCGCGGATCGGCGTCCCCGGCTCCAACCCGATGTAGTCCAGCGCGCGGCGCATCGCCTGACGGCGTTTGGGGTCGGCCTCGCGCTCCGGATCGGGAACGGTGTCGCCGACGCCGATGCAGTCCTGCGGGCTGGTGCCCCAGGACACCTGCGGCGTGAGGCTGGAGACGTCCAGCTCGATCTCGGCGTCGAAGCGGGCGCCGGGATCGCTCGCCAGGGCGCGCCACGCCGCCACCGCCGGCTCCCACAGATCGCCCGCCGGGGCGAAGGGCCGCCCTTTCAGATAGGCGAAGGTGACCTCGTCGGGGGCGATCAGGCCGAAACGCGCGCCCAGCTCCACCGACATGTTGCAGACGGTCATCCGCTCCTCCATGGAAAGCGCGCGGATGGCCGGGCCGGCGTATTCGACGCCGTAGCTCGTCGCCCCGGCGGTGCCGATGGTGGCGATCAGCTTCAGCACCATGTCTTTGGCCGACACGCCCGCCGGGCGGGTGCCGCCGACGGTGATGCGCATGGTGGGCGGGCGGCGCAGGATCGCCGTCTGCGTCGCCATGACATGCTCGACCTCCGACGTGCCGATGCCCCAGGCCATGGCGCCCAGCGCGCCGACCGTGCTGGTGTGGCTGTCGCCGCAGACCAGGGTGGCGCCCGGCAGGGCGATCCCCAGTTCCGGCGCGATCACATGCACGATGCCCTGGCGCACGTCGCCCAGGTCGAACAGCGCGACGCCGGTGGCCTCGGCGTTGGCGCGCAGGGCGCGGATCATCTCCGGCCCGCCCGGCACCGTGTCGTCGGTGCGGCCGTTCTCGGTCGAGACGATGTGGTCCGCCGTCGCGAAGGTCAGGTCGGGGCGGCGCAGCCGGCGCCCGGCGGCGGCCAGCCCGGCGTAGGCCTGCGGGCTGGTGACCTCGTGCAGCATGTGGCGGTCGATGTGGAGCAGCACCCGCCCGTCGCCCAGATCGGCGACGACGTGCTGGTCCCAGATCTTGTCGATGATGGAACGCGGCGTGGTCATGGCGTTGCCTCTCCTCACTCGGCGGCCCGGTAGGCCTGTTCCCGCTCGTAGTAGTCGGGGAAGCCGACGAGGGTCTTCAGCGCCTCGAAATCGGCCTGGGCCACGTGGCCCTCCCGCCCGTCCGCCACCGCGGCCAGGGCGCTGCGCATGGCGTCGATGGCCGCCGACATCAGGGTCAGCGGATAGGCGGCGAGCTTGAAGCCCAGCGCCTCCAGCTCGCGCGGCGGCAGCATCGGCGTCTGGCCGCCGCGCACCATGTTCGCCATGGCCGGGCGGTCGACGCCCGCGCAGAAGGCGGCCATTTCCGCCGCGTCGTGCGGGGCCTCCATGAAAATGATGTCGGCGCCCTCCTCCACGAAATCCCGGCAGCGCTCCAGCGCCGCGTCGAAGCCGTGCACGGCGCGGGCGTCGGTGCGCGCCAGGATCAGGATGTCGTCGGCCCCCGAGCGGGCGGCATCGACGGCGGCGCGGATCTTCATGCGCGCCTCCGCCCGCCCGATGACCTGCTTGCCCTTGGTGTGGCCGCAGCGCTTGGGGCTGACCTGATCCTCGATCAGCACGGCGGCGGCGCCGGCGCGGGCGTAGTCGCGCACGGTGCGCTGCACGTTCATGGCGTTGCCGTAGCCGGTGTCGCCGTCGCCGATCACCAGCAGGCCGGGGGCCGCCTGACAGACGTTGCGGAGCTGGTCGAGCATCTCGGCGAAGGAGATCAGCCCGGTGTCGGGCATCCCCAGCCGGGTCGCCGAGACGGCGAAGCCGCTCATCAGGCTGACGCGGAAACCGGCCTGCTCGATCAGCCGCGCCGACAGCGCGTCGAAGCAGCAGGGCATCAGGTGAAGGCCGGGAGCCTCCAGCAACGTTTTCAGGCGTTGTGCGGGTGTCGTCACCGGTTGTATCCCTCCCTTGCCGCCGCTTCCGCTGTCGGCTTCCGCCAAAGCGCACCGGAAATGGGCGATTAATTTGTTGTGCCTACGAACATAGTGCGCCATTGTATACAACGCAACCCGAAAAAATTCGGCTTGCCGAGCAGAAGGGCAAGGGAGGTCAGCATGGCGGACAGCGCCGGGGCTCTGGCGCCCCAATGGGACAACGGCTTTAGCGGCGGCTCCAACCGCGCCGCCGACCGCGCCTACCGCTTCATCCGCGAGGGCATCCTGGCCAGCCGCTGGCCGCCGGGCGCCCATCTGCGCGAGCAGGAGCTGGCCGAGCTGACCGGGGTCAGCCGCACCCCCGTGCGCGAGGCGCTGCGCCGGCTGTCCGCCGACGGGCTGCTGCAGCTCGTGCCCAACCTCGGCGCCAAGGTGAACGCCTGGACGATCCAGGATCTGGACGAGATTTTCGGGCTGCGCGCGACGCTGGAAAGCCAGGTGGCCGGCCTCGCCGCCAGCCGCGCGGAGCCGCACCACCTGGCGGAACTGGCCTCCCTGTGCGACGCGATGGAGGCGGTGGTGGGGGACGGCGAGGCGGTGGATTTCTCCCGCATCACGCCGCTGAACGACCGCTTCCACGGCCTTCTGATCGACATCGCCGGGGATCGGCGCCTGGGCCAGATGATCCGGCAGGTGGTGGAGATGCCGCTGGTGCTGCGGACCTTCGCCCGCTACAGCCGGCGCGACCTCGCCCGCAGCATGAACCACCATCGCGAGATCGTCGAAGCCCTGACCGCCCGCGATGGGGAATGGGCCTCGTCGGTGATGCGCGCGCATGTGCGCGCCGGGCGGGCCGTCTTCACGGTGCCGAAAACCGAGTGAGCGTCATTGTATACAACGTCGGTGTATACAATGACGCCGCGCCGACGCGGGCGAGCGGATCGCCCATCCGCGCAGCACAATGGTCCCGGCGCCCTGAGGGACGCCGGGACAAAGTTTTCAGGACGCTATCGGTGCAGGCCGGTCAGGCGACCAGGAAGCCGGCGCCGACCGGATCGTTGCGGTCGATGACCCAGCGGGCGGTGCCGAGGATGCTGGCCGTGCCCTTGACGGTCGGGCGCACGGCGCGCACGCCGTTCAGCCGGGTCTCGCCAAGCAGGCTGCCCTCGAAGGTGCCGGTGCCGAGCAGGCCCTCGGAGCGGATGGTGTCGCCGATCGCCATCTTCCCGCGCGCCTCGAACATCGCCATCATCGCGCTGGTGCCGGTGCCGCCCGGCGAGCGGTCGAGCTGGCCGGCGCTGAAGACGTGGACGTTCTTGTAGAAGGCGCCCTCGATGGTCGGCTCGTGCCAGAAGGTTACGAAGTTGAAATTGTTGATGTGCGCCGACGCCGGGTGCTGGATCGCCACCTTCTGGCGGAGCTGCTCGCGCGCCAGGATGCCGTAATGCGACAGGGCGGTGCCGTTCTCCGCCCCGATGCGCAGCGAGGTGCCGGTCAGGTCGATGATGCCGAAGTAGTTGCCGCCCCACACGATGTCGGCCTTCAGCGGGCCGATCTCCGGCAGCTCGAACTCCACGTCCTGAGCGGCGACGTAGGCCGGGACGTTCTCGAACTTGGTCCACAGCACCCGGTCGCCCTCATGCGCCACCTCGGCGACGACGAGGCCGGCGGTGGTCTCGAAGCGGATGGTGGTGCGCCCGTTCTCGCCGCGGCGGACGAGGCCGTTGGCGACCATCGCCATGGCGACGGCGATCGTGCCGTGGCCGCACATGTGCGAATACTGGGTGCCGTCGATGTAGATCAGGCCGGCGTCGTAGTCCGGGCCGGACGGCGGGGTCAGGAAGACGCCGAACATGTCCTTGTGGCCGCGCGGCTCGCGCATCAGGGCTTCGCGCAGCCAGTCGTAATGGGTCTCCAGGAACTGGCGCTTCTCCAGGATGCTGGAACCGGCCGGATAGGGGATGCCGCTGTGGATGATGCAGAGCGGCTCGCCCTCGGTGTGGGTGTACAGGACATCGAATGCGTCTTGCATGCGCATGGAAGGACCCTTTCGTGGATCGGATTCAGTGTTGGATCGGGGGATGAAGCGGGGGTGTCGGGACCGGTCAGCGCCGGTCCGACAGAAGGTGCAGCCCGACGGTGAGGTCGAGGAGGATGATCGCCAGGGCCGCCACGCCGATGGTGATGGAGGACACCGCGGCGATGACCGGGTCGATCGTGTACTGGACGTAGTTGAAGAGCTTGACCGGGATGGTCGTCATCTCCGCCGTGGTGTTGAAGATGCTCAACTCGACGTTGATCCAGGAGGAGATGAAGGCGAAGATCGCGCCGCTCGCCAGGCCGCTGCGGATCTGCGGCAGCGTGACGAGGAAGAAGGTCTCCATCGGGCGGGCGCCCAGGTCGGCGGAGGCCTCCTCCAGCGCCCGCTGCTCCGGCGTCAGCTGCGGCAGGACGGAGCGCAGGACGAAGGGCATGATGATGACGATGTGCCCGACCAGCAGCGCCGTGAAGCTGCGCATCAGGCCCAGCGCCGCGCAGTACTGCAGCAGGGCGGCGCCCAGCACGACGTGCGGCAGGACCAGCGGCGACATCAGCAGCGACAGCAGGAACTTCTTGCCCGGAAACTCGCAGCGGGCGATGGCCAGCGCCGCCGGAACGCCGAGCAGCAGGGCCGCCGCCGTGGCGACCAGGGCCAGCAGGGTGCTGGTGCCGAAGGCCGCCAGATAGGAATTGTCGGCGAGCATCCGCCCGTACCAGTCGAGCGTCAGCCCCTGCGGCGGGAAGGCGAGGTAGCTGGTGGCGGTGAAGGAGGAGCCGACGATGACCAGGAGCGGCAGGATCAGGTAGGCCATCACCGACCAGGACACCACCCGCAGAAGAAGCCGGGCGATCATTGGGCTTTCCTCCCCGTTGCGCTGGCCCCGGCGTTGCCGATCCAGCCGGCCAGACCGACCAGGACCAGGGTCATGACCAGCAGCGTCATGCTGAGCGCGCCGCCGTAGTTCACGTCGAAGACCGTGCTGTACTGCTGGAAGATCAGCATGGGGAAGACCGTGATCTTGCCGCCGCTGAGCAGGGCCGGCGTGACGTAGGCGCTGACCGCCAGGGTGAAGACCATGACGATCCCCGACATCAGCCCCGGCAGGCAGAGCGGAAAGGTGACCGTCCGGAAGGTGTCGAAGGGCGTGGCGCCGAGGTCGGAGGAGGCGTCCTCCAGCGCCGGGTCCACCGCGGCCAGCGCGTTGCCGACGGCCAGCACGATGAAGGGCAGCAGGATGTAGACCAGCCCGATCACGATGCCCAGCTCGGTGCCGAGGAAGCGCATCGGACGGTCCAGGATGCCGACCCCGACCAGCGCGTCGTTGACGAGGCCGTTGCGCCCCAGCAGCACCATCCAGCCGAAGGAGCGGACGATGTTGCTGGTGAACAGCGGCAGCACCAGCAGGATGACGCAGGTCCGCCGCAGCGCCGGCGACTTGACCACCCGCACCAGATAATAGGCCAGCGGGTAGCCGAGCAGCGCGCAGGCCACCGTGGTCAGCCCGGCGATGCGGAAGGTCGCCGCCAGCACGTCCCAGTGATACTGGTCGAACAGCACCCGCGCGTAGTTGCCGAGGGACGGCACGCCGCCCGCCATCAGGCTGGACGACACGACCACGATCATCGGAACGGCGAAGAAGGCGACGAAGAAGGCGACCGGGGCCGCCAGCAGGGGCAAGGCTCGGTTCATGGCGGCGCTCATGGTCGTGCTCATGGTCCGGACCGGTGCGAAGCCGGCTCGGCGATGATGTGGACGTGCCCCGGACGGAAGCCGACGAAGACCGGCGCCCCCGGATTCAGCCCCTCCCCCGCCATGCCCAGCCGGCGGCTGGCCAGCAGATGCTCGCCGACGCGCACCGTCACGACGGTCTGGCCGCCGGTGTCGATGACGTCCTCGACGAAGCCCTGGTCGGTGATCAGGCCCGGCGCCTCCGGCTGGCTCAGCAGCTCGACATGCTCGGGCCGCAGCACCGCGGTGTAGCGCTGCCGCGTGTCGGCGCCGAGATGGGGCAGCAGCGCCGACCCCACCGCCAGACGCACCCCGGCGTCGCCCTCCGCCGTTCCCGGCAGCAGGTTGGCCTCGCCGATGAAGTCGGCGACGAAGCGGCTGGCCGGACGGGTGTAGATCGCCCGCCCGTCGCCGACCTGCTCGATCACGCCGCGGTTCATGACGACGATGCGGTTGGCCATGCTCATCGCCTCCTCCTGGTCGTGGGTCACGAACACGAAGGCGATGCCGAGCTTCTCCTGGAGGTGCTTCAGCTCGATCTGCATCCGCTTGCGCAGCTTCAGGTCGAGCGCGCTCAGCGGCTCGTCGAGCAGGAGGAGCTTCGGACGGTTGACGAAGGCCCGCGCCAGGGCGACGCGCTGCTGCTGGCCGCCCGACAGCTCCCGCGGGAAGCGCCCCGCCGCGGAGTCCAGCCCGACCAGTTCCAGCGCCTCGCGGGCGCGCTCCAGCGCCTCGCCCCGTGCCACCCCGTGACGGCGCGGCCCGTAGGCCACGTTGTCGAGGATGTTCAGGTGCGGGAACAGGGCGTAGTGCTGGAACACCGTGTTCAGCGGACGCCGGTGGGGCGGCAGCCGCGTCACGTCCTCCCCGCCGATCCGGATGGCCCCGGAATCGGGGGAGAGGAAGCCGGCGATGCAGCGCAGCAGGGTCGTCTTGCCGCAGCCGCTCGGCCCCAGCAGGGCGACGAACTCGCCATGGGCCACGTCCAGCGACACGTCCCTCAGCGCATGGTATGTGCCGAAATGCTTGTCGATGGAGCGGATGGAGAGCAGGGCGTCGGGCTTGGGCGTCGCGGACATGGAGGGGCTCCCCGGCTGGCTGCGGTTCACTGGCGGGCGAGTTCGCGGTTCCAGGCGTCGGTGATCGCCGCGCGGTCGCGGTTGATGTCCGCCCAGTTGAAGAGCTGGAGGTTCTTGACCGACCCGCCGACACCCCAGGGCAGCTTGCGCTCGACGTCCGGCGACACCGACACGTTCTGCACCGCCGGGCCGAGATAGAGCTTCTCCGCCAGACAGGCCGACGCTTCCGGGGTCAGGGCGGTGTCGATGAAGCGCTGGGCGTCGGCCTTGTGCGGGGCGTTCTTCACCAGATGCAGGCGGGCGTCGGTGGCCCAGACGCCTTCCTTCGGGACGGCGAAGCCGATGGGCAGGCCCTTGTCCGCCAGATCCCAGGCGCCGACGTTGAAATGCGCGCCGATGATCGCCTCGCCGCTCTGGTAGGCGTTGCTGGCCGCCCCCGAGCTGTCGAAGTAGAGCGCGGTCTTCAGCGTCTTCAGCTTCTCGAAGGTCTTGGACAGGTCGCCCGGCGGGTTGCCCCACATCCGGTTCAGGAACATGACGAAGGGCACGCCGGAGGAGTTGGCCGGCGACGGGATCGTCACCGTGTCTGCGAACTCCGGCTTCCACAGGTCGTTCCACGAGGTCGGCGGGGTCTTGATCTCCTTGGTGTTGTAGGTCAGGCCGAGCGAGTAATAGCCGGACCCGACGGCGAAGATCGACCCGTCCGCCTTGTAGATCGCCTCCGGCAACGCCTTCGCCAGGTTCGGCACGCCCGTCGGGTCGATGGCGTCCAGCACGCCCGCCCCCTGCGCCATCTCGCTGATGCCGCCGTCCATGTAGGCGACGTCGAGCGTCGGCGCGTCCTTCTGCTGCTGCAGCTTGGCGAAGGTCACGGTCGAGGTGCCGATCTCCGGAACGACGCGGACGCCGGTCGCCTTGGTGAAGGGCTCGGCGACGCAGGTGCGGAAGGCCTCGCCCCAGTTGCCGCCGTACCAGGCGACGCGGATCTCGCCCTGGGCCGCGGCCGGCAGGGCGTACAGGGAAACCCCGGCCGCCAGGACGGCGGTCAGGGCGGCAAAGCGTGAGACGGTGCGGGTGGCGGCGCGCGTATGGGTCATGACCGGTTCCTTCGTGGTGTCGGTCCAGCGGGCGTCAGAGCCGTGGTTCGTTCGAAAGCTAATTGTTCCAACGTATTTTCCGATAGAAGAATGCTGCCGAATCCTTGAATATTTCCGACATGCTGACGCCCAGACCCGACATGCCGGACGCCCTTGACCGCGAAGCCCTTAACCGCGACGCCCTCGACCGCGACGCCTCCTGCGCGTCCGATCCCCGTTTGCGCATCGGCTTCGTGCTTCTCGACCAGTTCACGCTGACCGCCTTCTCCGGGTTGATCGACGCGGTGCGGCTCGCCGCCGACCTCGGGGGACGCAGCCGGCAGATCGACGCGAGCTGGACGGTGATGAGCGTCGGCGGGCAGCCGCGCCGGTCGAGCTGCGGCGTGCTGGTGACGCCCAACAGCGACCTGCTCGCCCCGGCGCCCTTCGATTACGTGGCGGTGTGCGGCGGCAACGATTACCGGAACGAGGTGCCGGGGTCGGTCACCGCCTATCTGCGCACCGTGGCGGCGCAGCGGGTGCGGCTTCTCGGCATCTGCACCGGCACCTTCGCCATCGCGCGCGCCGGTCTCGTCGGCACGCGCCGCGTCTGCGTCCACTGGAACGTGCTGGACACCTTCCGCGAGCGCTTCCCGACCGCCAACGCCTCGGTGGACCATCTGTTCATCGACGAGGGCGACCTGATCACCTGCGCTGGATCGACGGCGGCCATCGACCTCGGCCTCTACCTCGTCGGGCGGCACTGCGGCGGGCAGAAGGCGCGGCAGGCCGTCCGCCACATGATGCTGCAGGACATCCGCCCCGGCGCGCTGCCGCAGGCCCATTTCTACGCCAACCTCGACGGCGTGACCGACGCCCGCGTCCGTCAGGCGACCCATTTCATCGAGCAGCGGCTGGACTCCCCGCCCTCCGTCGAGGCCATCGCCCGCTACGTCGGGGTCAGCGCCCGGCAGCTCGAACGCTCCTTCCAGGCGGCGCTGGGGATCTCGCCGTCGGCTTTCCAGCGCCGGCTGCGGCTGGATTACGGGCGCTGGCTGCTGGAGCACACGCGCCGGACGATCACCGAGATCGCCTTCGACTGCGGCTTCGCCGACGCCGCCCATTTCTCCCGCGATTTCAAGACCCAGTTCGGCGAGATGCCCAGCCGGGCGCGCAAGGGCAAGGGCGGCGGGGCGTGAGGCGGCCTCGGTGTCCCGGACCGGTGGAGGGGGCCGGCCCGCCCGTGCCGGAGTTGGGGGAGAAATCCCGCCCGGAGTCGAAACCGGCGGATGAACGTGTCCGGCGGAAGTGGCCGTCGAGCTTGCGCTGTGCCAAGATGATCAACCGCCCCTGATCCAGGGCGGCGGCTCGGACAGGGTGGGGGCATGAAGGGGCGTTTCAGAACAAAGATCATCATCGGCATGACCGCGGTACTGGCTGTGGGAGCGGCGGCGGTCACATCCGTTTCCCTGCTCCTGTCGCGCGACGCGGCGGAGCGGGCGGTCACGACCCTGGTGGCCGAAACCGCCGACCATCACGGCGCGCGGGTGGCCGCCGACATCTCCGCCGCCCTGGCCGATGCCCGCTCCGCCGCCGCGCTGGTGGAGGTCGAGCGCTCCACCGGCTCCCCACGCCGGGAGACCGTCAACCGCTACCTCAACCGCCTGATGGCGGTCGGTCCGCTCTACGCCGGGGTGTGGGTGGACATGGCCGACGACGGATTCGACGGCCGCGACCGCGAGGTCGCCGGGCTGGACCGCAACGGCGAGATCCTGGGCCTGCCCGGCACCGGGCGGATGAGCCTGCTGTGGCTGCCCGGCCCGAAGGCCGACGACAGCGAGGGCTATCCCTTCTCCGACGTGAGGGAGAAGGAATATTACCGGGCCGCCGCCGCGGCCGGGAAGCCGGTGCTGACCGAACCTTATCTGGACGATCTGACCAAGGCTCTGATGACCAGCGCCGCCGCGCCGGTGAAGGACGGCGACCGGGTGATCGGAGTCGCCGGCGTCGATTTGACGCTGAGCGGCCTCACCGATCTGGTCCGCCGGGTGAAGCCCTACGGCGACGGCCACGCGGCGGTGCTCACCGGCGCCGGGGTCTATGTGGCCCATCCCGACGCCGGCCGCCTGTCCCGGACCGCCGACGACCTGCCCGCGGAGGCCCGGCGCGCCATCGCCGAGGGGCGGGCCTATGACGGCGTCGTCACGCTGGCCGGCGCCCCCCATTACCTGCGCCTGTCGCCGGTGCGCTTCACCGGCGCGGACGGCGCGTGGTCGTTCCTGGTCGCCGCGCCGCAGGCCAGCGTGATGGCCGACGCCAACCGGCTGACCCTGTTGACCGTTCTGGTCGGAGCGGGCTGCATCCTGCTCGGCGGCCTGGTGGCGTGGCGGGTGGGCGACGGCATCGCCCGGCCGGTCGCCGGGCTGACCGCCGCCATGGACCGGCTGGCCGCCGGCGATCTGGACGCCGCCATTCCCGGCGCCGACCGCAGGGACGAGGCGGGCGCCATGGCGCGCGCGGTCGGGGTGTTCAAGCAGGGGCTGGTGCAGGCCCGTGACCTGGGCCGCCAGCAGGAGGCGGAATGGCGCGCCAGGGAGGCGCGGACCGCCGCCCTGCTCGACCTGCAGAGCGGCTTCGAAGGGCGGGCGGGCGGCCTGACCGGGGCGCTGGCCTCGGCGGCGCAGCAGCTCGAATCCACCGCCCGCGCCCTCACCGGCATCGCCGAGCAGACCCACGGCCGGTCGGAGCGGATGACGCTCTCCGCCCATTCCGCCGCGGACAACGTGCAGACCGCCGCCGCCGCGACCGAGGAGCTTTCGGCCTCGGTCGAGGAGATCGGGCAGCAGGTGGGCGAGTCCGCCCGCATCGCCGAGGCGGCGGTGGCCGATGTGAAGCGCGCCGACGCGGCCGTCGTCGTGCTGGCCGACAGCGCGGAGCGGATCGGCGCCGTCGTCGGCCTGATCAGCGACATCGCCGGCCAGACCAACCTGCTGGCGCTCAACGCCACCATCGAGGCGGCCCGCGCGGGCGAGGCCGGAAAGGGCTTCGCGGTGGTCGCGTCGGAGGTGAAGCAGCTCGCCAACCAGACCGCCCGCGCGACCGAGGACATCGTCGGCCAGATCAACGGCATCCGCGACGCGACGGGCGAGGCGGTGGCGGCGGTGCGGGGCATCAGCCAGACCATCGCCCAGGTCAGCCGCATCGCGTCCGGCATCGCCGCGGCGGTGGATCAGCAGTCCGCCGCCACCCGCGACATCGCCCGCAGCGTCCTGCAGGCCGCCGACGGCGCCCGCGAGGTCAGCGGCGGCATGGGCGAGATCCGGGCCGGGGCGGGCGACACCGGCGCCGCCGCCGACCAGCTCCTCGCCGCCGCCGCCGGCGTGGCCAACCAGTCCAAGGAGCTGGCGCGCGAAATCGACCGCTTCATCGCCGGCGTCCACAAAGCCTGATCCGTAGGGCCTGATCCGTAGGGCCTGATCCGCGGGGCCTGATCCGCGGATGGAGGGAGCCCGACCGCGGCGGCGGCCGTCAGGACGGGGTCCGCTCCCGCGCCGTCAGGCCGCCAGCCCGTGGTCGATGGCGATGCGGATCAGGGCGCGCGTGCTGTCGGCGCCCAGCTTGTCCTTGATCTGGGTGCAGGCGTTGGCGACGGTCTTCTGGCTGATGCCCAGCGCCTCGGCGATGGCCGCCGCGGTCAGGCCGCGGCCCACCAGCGCCAGGATTTCCCGCTCGCGCTGGGTCAGCACCGCCAGCGGGTCGTCGGTCGGGGTCAGCGCCATCAGCGCCAGTTCGCGCGCCAGCGCGTGGTCGAGATGCACCCGGCCCGCCAGAACGCAACGCACCGCCGTCACCAGCGTCTCTGGCGCGTCGTTCTTGGTGACGTAGCCCTTGGCGCCGGCCTTCAGCGCCCGCGCGGCGATGGCGGGGTCCTCGTGCATGCTGAAGATCAGCACCGGCACCGCCGGGTTCTCCGCCCGCAGCACCCGCAGCACCTCCATTCCGCCGCCATCCCTCCCCCCGGCGCCCCCCGGCAGGTTGAGGTCGAGGATGACCACATCCGGGCTTTCCGAACGCCACAGCGCCAGCGCCGCCGCCACGTCGGCGGCCTCGACCACGCGGCCGAGCCTGGCTTCGGCGAGCAGGCTCTGGCAACCGGCGCGCACCACCGGATGATCGTCCACCAGGAGGATGGTCGGGGTCATGCCACGCGCTCCAGCCCGGCCGGGACACAGGGAAGGCTGGCGGCCACGCGGGTGCCCTGCCCACCGTCCGCTCCGATGGACAGCGTGCCGCCCAGCGCCCTCACCCGCTCCGCCATCCCGGAGATGCCCAATCCGCCACGCTCCGCCTCGTCGCTTGCCAAGACCGGCCCCTCCGCGAACCCCGGCCCGTCGTCGACCACCATGACCTCGACCCGGTCGGTCCGGCGCCGCACGGACACCGACACGCGGGTCGGCCGGGCGTGGCGGAGGGCGTTGACCAGCGATTCCTGCGCCAGCCGGAAGACCGTCAGGCTCAGCACTTCGTCCAGCCCGTCGATGCCGTCCGGCGCCCCGTCCTCGGCGATGTCCAGCGACCAGCACACCTCCGGCTCCCGCCGCGCCCATTCGTCGATCAGCCCGGACAGCGCCTCGCCCAGCGGCAACTGGTCGAGCAGGGCCGGGCGCAGGCGGACCAGGATGCGCCGGCTCAACCGGTGCACGTCCGCGGCCATCGACAGCACGGCGCGGGCCCGCCCGGCGATCTCCACCCGCTCGCTGATGAAAGCCTCCGGCTTCGGCTCCTCGCTCAGGCGCAGGATGCGCCCGGCGTCCACCTTGATGGCGAACAGCGCCGCCCCCAGCTCGTCGTGGATTTCGCGGGCGATGTCCCGCCGCTCGCGGTCCTGCGCCTCGATCAGCCTCTGACCGAGCCGGCGGTTCTCCCGTCCCGCCGCGGCCAGCTCCTCGGCCAGGGCGGTGATGCCGGTGCCCAGCCGGGCCAGTTCCGGCACGCCGCCTCCGGCAAGGCCGTCCCGCGGTCCGGGCCCGTACACCCCTTCGCGCAGGCGCTGCACCGCCGCCTCGATGCGGCCAAGGGGGGCAAGCGCCCGGCCCACCGCCACCCAGGCCGCTCCCAGCAACAGCAGCCCCGCCACCAGCATCGCCAGGGCAAGGTCCCGCATGTCCTCCCAGACCTCGGCCACCTCGTCCTCCGGTTCGGCGACCACCGTCAGGAGGACGCGCCCATCGGGGCCGGTCAGCGCCTGGGCCTGCGGCGCCACGCCGATCAGCGCCGCGAACCAGCCGGGCGCGGAGGCGTGACCGGCGTCGTGGTCCCCGAACGGCTCGGCGGACGCGGCGCCCGCGATGAAGCGCAGGTGGCGCAGCCCCAGCCGGTCGAGCGACGCGGCGGCGTCCGGCGCGGCATCCCGCCCGGCCTCCGCCCGCCCGACGGCGATGCCGAGATCGAGGGCGGACGCCATCTCCGCGCGGACGGCGTCGCGCGCGTTGGCGATCATCACCGCAGCGCCGGCCCCCGCCAGCAGCGCCAGGAACAGCCCGATCAGGGCCAGCATGCGCACCCGCAACGACACCGCCGTCCGATCCTTCCGACAGGGCCCATAGGACCAACGACGGAATGTTAGCGAAACACCCGGTTGCCCCGCCATGCATCCTTCGACCAAGGACAGGCGGCCGGGCGGGCCTTTTGCCGCAGCGTCGGGATTTTTTCCTGCCCTCTCCAGGAAGCTTTCCCGGCCGTGTTGCCAGAGTTTCGTCCCCGTATCGTCCAATGGAACCGGAGAACCGCCAAGACGAACATGCAAGGCGCAAGCAGTGGTGCCGGAACCGGGGCGGATCGGGCGGACGATCCGCCCCGGCAAAAACGGACTTTCACGGGGGAAACGCATGACTTCATCCTTGCACACCAAGTCGGGAACCAAAGCCGAACGAGTTCGGCGCCGAATTCTCATGGCGGCGGTTGCCGGATTCCTGGCCTCCACCGCTCCGGCGGCCTGGGAAGGCGCCCAGGCCGCCAATGTCACCTGGGACGACATCGCCAACGACGCCAAGTCGGCCGGCGACGTGCTGATGTACGGCATGGGGGTGGAGGGCAAGCGCTTCAGCCCGCTGAAGCAGATCGACACCAACAGCGTGTCGCGGCTGGTCCCCGCCTGGTCCTTCTCCTTCGGCGACGAGAAGCAGCGCGGGCAGGAGACGCAGGCGCTGGTGCATGACGGGGTGATCTACGTCACCGCCTCCTACTCGCGGATGTTCGCGCTGGACGCGCGCACCGGCAAGCGGCTGTGGACCTACGCCCACCGCCTGCCCGACGACATCCGCCCCTGCTGCGACGTGGTCAACCGCGGCGCGGCGATCTACGGCGACAAGGTGTTCTTCGGCACGCTCGACGCCTCCCTCGTCGCGCTGAACAAGGACACCGGCAAGGTCGTCTGGCGCAAGAAGTTCGCCGACCACAAGGTCGGCTACACCATGACCGGCGCGCCCACCGTCGTGAAGGACCAGAAGACCGGGCGCATGCTGCTGATCCACGGCTCGTCGGGCGACGAGTTCGGCGTGGTCGGGCGCCTGTTCGCCCGCGATCCCGACACCGGCGAGGAGATCTGGATGCGCCCGCTGGTCGAGGGCCACATGGGCCGGCTCGACGGCAAGGACAGCACCCCGACCGGCAACGCCAAGGCGCCGTCCTGGCCGCGCGACAAGGACGGCCAGCTCGTCGAGGCCTGGAACCACGGCGGCGGCGCGCCCTGGCAGAGCGCCACCTTCGACGTGGAGAGCAACACCATCGTCATCGGCACCGGCAACCCGGCGCCGTGGAACGGCTGGGCGCGCTGGCCCGGCGACAGCCTCTACACCTCCGGCCAGGCCTACGTCGACCCGACCACGGGCGAGCTGAAGGGCTTCTACCAGCACACCCCCAACGACACCTGGGACTTCTCCGGCAACAACGAGCTGGTGCTGTTCGACTACAAGGACGCGTCGGGCAAGACGGTGAAGGCGACCGCCCACGCCGACCGCAACGGCTTCTTCTACGTCACCGACCGGACGAAGCTGGCGACGGCGGGCGGCGAGGCGAACAAGCCGAACAGCGTTCTGGCGGCCTTCCCCTTCGTCGACGGCATCACCTGGGCCAAGGGCATCGACCTGAAGACCGGCCGCCCCATCGAGGTCGAGGGCCAGCGCCCGCCGCCGCCCGCCGAGGGCGAGAAGCGCGGCAAGTCGGTCGAGGTCTCCCCGCCCTTCCTCGGCGGCAAGAACTGGAACCCGATGTCCTACAGCGAGGACACCGGCCTGTTCTACATCGCCGCCAACCATTGGAAGGAGGACTACTGGACGGAGCATGTCGGATACAACCCCGGCTCCGCCTATCTCGGCATGGGCTTCCGCATCCACAAGATGTTCGAGGACCATGTCGGCGTCCTGCGCGCCATCGACCCGACGACCGGCAAGATCGCCTGGGAGCACAAGGAGGAGCTGCCGCTGTGGTCCGGCACGCTGGCGACCGCGGGCGGGCTGGTCTTCACCGGGACCGGCGACGGCTACGTCAAGGCGTTCGACGCCAAGTCGGGGGCGGAGCTTTGGAAGTTCCAGACCGGCTCCGGCATCATCTCCTCCCCGGTCACCTGGGAGCTGGACGGGGTGCAGTATGTCGGCATCACCACCGGCTACGGCGGCGCCGTGCCGCTGTGGGGCGGCGATCTCGCCGACCTGACCACCCGCGTGACCCAGGGCGGCTCCTTCTGGGTGTTCAAGCTGGCCGACGTGAAGGTCTCCAGCGCCAAGTGACCGCCGCCCAGTGACCGCCACCAAGTGACCGCCCGCCGGGGCGGGGAAGCGGGCTCGACCGGCCCATTCCCCGCCCCGGCCCGCGTGCTCAAGCCTTCCAGCCTTGCAGCGATGGGAGTTCTCCCTCATGAACCGCCTCTTCCGGCCCGCCTTCGCCCTGTGCGCCCTGCTGTCCCTGTCCGGCCCGCTCACCGCCCCGCTGGCGGCGGAGGTGGAGACCGCCAGCCTCGGCGGCGGCGAGGAGGAGCGCGTCACCGAGGTCGCCGGCTGCGTCCTGACGGCCAAGGCCGTCTGCCCCGGCATCGATCTGCGCCACCGCAACCTGCGCGGCCTGTCGCTGGCCGGCGCCGACCTGCGCGGCGCCAACCTGATGCGGGCCGACCTGCGCCACGCCGACCTGCGCGGGGCCGACCTCAGCGGGGCGATCCTCGACGGCGCCGATCTGCGCACCGCCTTCCTCCAGGGCACGCGCCTGTCCGGCGCCCGCCTGCGCGGCGCCAACCTGGAATTCGCCCGCGCCAACGGCGCCGACCTGCGGCAGGCCGACCTGACCGCCGCCAATCTGGAGGCGCTGCGCGCCGACAAGGCCGACCTCACCGGCGCCAACCTGGAGGGCGCCAACCTCCAGGAGGCCAAGCTGTCCCTGACCAACCTGTCGCAGGCCAACCTGGAAGGCGCGAAGATCCGCTTTGCCATCTTCCAGGACGCGCTGATGACCGACTGCCGGTCCTGCCCCACCGACTGGTGACCGAAAGCCGCCGCCGCTGTCACCGAGGCGGCGGCTTTTATCAAACTGTCACGACTCCATCATTCCCGCTTCACGCAACGCGCCTACACGGGTGGCGTTGCGGCTTTGCATACGCATGCAAAGCCGGCGGGGATGAGGGAAAACCGGTGACATGGCCGATCTGACCATCGAGACTTTGACCGTCGCCTATGGCGGCACCCAGGTGCTGAACGGGGTCAGTCTGCAGGTCGCCCGTGGCGAGTTCGTGGCCCTGCTCGGCTCCTCCGGCTGCGGCAAGACGACCCTGCTGCGCGCGGTGTCGGGATTTGTGCCGGTGAGCGGCGGGCGGATCGCCATCGCCGGGCGCGACGTGACCGCCACCCCGCCGGAACGGCGGGACACCGCCATGGTGTTCCAGTCCTACGCGCTGTGGCCGCACATGACGGCGGCGCAGAACATCGGCTACGGCCTCAAGCTCCGCCGCACGCCGCGCCCGCGGATCGAGGAACGGGTGGCGGAGATGCTGCGCCTCCTCAAGCTCGACGGGCTGGCCGGGCGCAACGTCACCCAGCTCTCCGGCGGGCAGCGCCAGCGCGTGGCGCTGGGCCGCGCGCTGGCGATCAGCCCGGACATCCTGCTTCTCGACGAGCCGCTGTCCAACCTCGACGCCCGCATCCGGCTGGAACTGCGGCACGAGATCCGCGCGCTCCAGCAGCGGCTGGGCATCACCGCCCTGCACGTCACCCACGACCGGGAGGAGGCCATGGTGATGGCCGACCGGATCGTCATCATGAACGCGGGCTCCATCGCCCAGGCCGGCTCGCCGGAAGAGGTCTACCACCGCCCCGCCAGCCCCTTCGTCGCCAGCTTCATGGGGGCCGACAACGTCGTGGCCCTGCGGGCGCAACGGGACGGCGGCACGCTGTCCATCGCCGCCGGCGCGGACCACGAGGCCGCCCGCCTGCCGGTCGGGCAGGAGGTCGGCGACGGCGGCCTGCATCTCGCCGCCGAAACCGCCACCGGCCCCGGCGGCCCCATCACCGCGCATTTCCGCAGCGAGGCGGCCCGGCTGGCCGGGTCCGGCGAGACGCCCGAGGGCGCGCTGGTCCTGCGCGGGCGCATCACCCAGACCGCCTACCCCGGCGGCCGCTGGCGCTACGGCGTGGCGGTCGGCGGCACGGCGTTCCTGGTCGACGACGGGGAGCGCCGCGCGGTCGGCGACGCCGTCGGCATCGTCATCCCGCCTTCGGCCCTGCACTGCTACCCGCTCCGGGACGCGGCCTGACGCCGACGGCTTCTGCAAATCCGGGAAAGAGGTCCATCCGATGAAGCTGAGCACCCTGTTCGCGGGCGCCGCCGGTCTGGCGCTCGCCGCCGGCCTGATGGCCGCCCCCCTGAAGGCCGACACCGTCCTGAACGTCGTCACCGCCGGCGACCAGAACATGGTCGACTACGTGAACGACTATCTCGGGCCGAAGTTCGAGAAGGAGAATCCCGGCGTCACCGTGCGCGCCGCGGGCACCGGCCCCGGCGACGCCGGCTCGCAGAAGATCTACGAGAAGCTGAGCGCCCAGGACAAGGCCAGCACCGCCGTCTGGGACATCGACGTCGCCGTCCTCCACCAGAAGATGGCCGGCCAGATGGCCGTCGAGAAGCTGCTGAGCCGCTACGCCGACCGGACGGCGAGCGCGAAGCTCGCCACCCGCGACACCGCGCGCAACGCGCTGGGCGCCGACGTCGCCGGCTATGTGCTGCCGATGTTCCACAGCCAGATCGCCCTGGCCTACAACCCCGACCTGCTGAAGACCCCGCCCAGGACCTACGCCGAGCTGGCGGAGTGGGTGAAGGCCAACCCCAAGGCCTTCGGCTACAACGGCATCAAGGGCGGCATGTCCGGCGTCGGCTTCGTCACCGGCTGGGTTTCGGCCAACATGGACGACGCGGCCCGGCTGGAACAGGGCGCCTACGACGCCGGCCTGAAGCCGGCCATCGACAAGGCGCTGTCGGGCCTGAAGGACTTCAACCGCAACGTCACGCTGACGCCCGGGAACGCCGGCACGCTCGACATGCTGAACCGCGGCGAGATCGCCATGGGGCCGGTGTGGGTGGACATGTTCTACACCTGGCAGGCCGACGGGCGGCTCGGCCCCAACCTGAAGCTCCAGCTCATCGGCCCCGGCATGCCCGGCCAGCCAATGTACTACGCGGTGCCGGCCAAGGCCGCCAACCCGGAGGCGGCCCGCAAGTTCATCGAGATGGCGACCAGCCCCGAGGTGCAGGCCGAGGGCATCGTGAAGCGCTTCAACTGGTATCCCGGCATCGACGCCCAGCATGTCCAGGCCAAGCTGGACCAGAAGACCTGGGCCCGCCTGTTCACCGACGTGACGCCGGACGAGCTGGCCGCCAAGGGCAAGCCCTTCCCGCTGACCGGCTATTTCTCCGACATCATGGAAGCGTATGAGCGGACCGTTGCCAACTGACGCCGTCCTCCGATCCGAGGCCGCCTCCCGCGACGGCGGGGGGCGGTCCGGCGCCCGCTTCGGCGCCATCTTCGGCGGAGGCGCCGCCTGGGGCCTGATCCTCGTGGCGCCCGCCCTGGCGATGGTGGCGCTGTTCTTCCTCTATCCCCTGGGCTATTCGGCGGTCAGCGCCTTCCAGGACCGCGGCGGCGCCTGGACCCTGGCGAACTTCGCCAAGGCGTTCGAGCTGTACCGGATGGACATCCTGTTCACGCTCGCCATCGTCCTGCTGTCCTCGCTGCTCGTCGCCCTGCTGTCCGTCGCCATCGGCGGCTACCTGACGCTGGGCGGCAACCGGGTGGCGGTGACGCTGCTGCGCTGGCTCTACCGCTGGCCGCTGTTCATCCCCTTCATCGTGGCGAGCCAGATGATGCGCTCCTTCCTCGCCAAGAACGGGCTGATGAACAACGCGCTGATCGGCGCCGGGATCATCGAGCCGTTGCAGGCGGCCAGCCTGCTCGACTGGCGCGGGGTCGTCGTCACCTTCGTGTGGAAGCAGACGCCCTTCGTGGCGCTGATGGTGGCGGGTGCCATGGCGTCGCTCGACCGCTCGACCATCGAGGCGGCGCGCGACCTGGGCGCCGGGCGGCTGCGCATCCTCGCCGAGATCGTCGTTCCGCAGGTCCGTCCGACGCTGGTCGTCGGGCTGATCCTCAGCTTCGTGACCATGCTGTCGGTGATGTCCGTTCCCATGATGATCAACCCCAACAGCCCGACCATGATCACCGTGGACATGGCCTACCGCATCAACGCCCACGGCGATTACGGCGTGGCGAACGCGCTGGGCTTCGTCTCCTACGCCATGGCCGGTTTGGTCGGCTGGATCTACCTGCGCCACGGCGTGCGCCAGGGGGGCGGGCGATGACGTTCCGTTCGTTCGGCTGGCTTCCCCGCGGCCTTCTGCTCGGTCTGCTCGCCTTCGCGGTGTTCGGGCCGCTGACCAACCTCGGCCTGTGGGCGGTGGCGGAGAAATGGTACTTCCCGCACGCCCTGCCCCTGCAATACGGCTTCTCCTTCTGGGAGCGGGTCTTCGCCCCGCGCTCCAACGCCATGGCGTCGCTGGCGACCAGCGTCACCATCGCGCTGTTCACGGTCGCCGCCTGTCTGGCGGTGTCGGTTCCGGCGGGCTACGCGCTGGCCCGGCTGCGCCTGCCCTGGCGGGGGGCGATCCTGCTGGCCTTCCTGCTGCCGCAGGCCTTCCCCAGCGTCGCCGTCCACATCAACGTGGCGCGCATCTTCTACGCGGTGGGGCTGAACGGCACCGTCGCCGGGGTGGTGCTGGTGCACACGGTGCACGGGCTGGTCTTCTCGGTGTGGATCACCGCCGCCGCCTTCGCCGCGGTGGACCGCTCGCTGGAGGAGGCGGCGCGCGACATGGGCGCCTCGCCCCTGCGGACCTTCCGCGACGTGACGCTGCCGCTGGCCGCCCCCGGCGTGCTGGCCTCCTCGATCTTCGTGTTCCTGGAATCGCTGGACGAGTTCACCGGGACCTATTTCGTCGGCGTGCCCGACGTCACCACCCTGCCGCTCCTCATGTTCAACGCGGGCATGGGCGGCAACTACCAGATCGCCGCGATCACGGCGCTGATCCTGCTGGTCCCCTCGGTCGGATTCATGCTGGTGATCGAGCGTTTCCTCAAGGCCGACGTTCTGGCCAAGGTTGGACACTGAACCCCATGGACATCTTCGTGCTGGGCGTCGGCGAGGCCGGCGACCCCGACTTTTCCAACTCCTCCGTCGCGGTGACGGCGGACGGCTTCCGCCTGCTGATCGACTGCGGCCATTCGGTGCCGCCGTCGCTGTGGCGGGCGCTGCCCGATCCGGACGCGGTGGACGCCGTGTACTTCACGCACCACCACCCCGACCATTGCTTCGGTCTGGTGCCGGTGCTGATCCGCTGGACCGACGACGGGCGCCGCAAGCCGCTGGAGATCGTCACCACCGCCGAGGGCCGCCGCCAGCTCACCCGCCTGTTCGAGGCGGGCGGCATCGATCCGGAGCGGGCGCGGCGGTTCCCCCTGGTCTGGCGCGAGACGCCCGGCGAGGGGACGGAGGGACGGATCGGCCCCTTCGCCGTGCGCAGCGCGCCGACCTTGCACGCCGTCCCCAACCACGCGATCCGGCTGGAGGCCGGCGGGCGGAGCTTCGCCTATTCGGGCGACGGCCGCCCGACGCGGGAGGCCGAGGACCTCTACCGGGGCGCCGACCTGCTGTTCCAGGAGTGCTTCACCCTGAAGGCCGACCCCACCCAGCCCTTCCACGCCGCCCATGAGGCGCTGGCCGGCTGGCCGGAGCGCCTGGGCATCGGCGCGGTGCGCCTCTACCACGTGCGCCGCGACCAGCGCGGGGCGCTGGCCGCGGCCTGCTCCGGCGACGGCCGGATGGGGCTGGCGCTCCCCGGCGAGCGGATACGGCTCGGCTGACGGGACGGCGCCTTTACAGCGCCGTCAGCACCTCGTCCAGCGTGGCGAGGAACAGCTTGGCGTCCTCGGACGAGAAGACCAGCGGCGGGCGGATCTTCAGGATGTGCCCCTCCTGCCCGGTCGCGCTGATCAGCACCCGGCGCTGGCGCATCCCGTTCACGACGCGCGCCGTCTCCTCCGACGCCGGGGTCTTCAGCTTGCGGTCGCGCACCATCTCGACGCCGATGAACAGCCCGCTGCCGCGCACGTCGCCGATCAGGTCGTGCTTGGCGGCGAGCGCGCGCAGGCCGTCGATCATTTCCGTGCCGACCGCCAGGGCGTTCTCCTGCAGGCGGTCCGCCTTGATCACGCGCAGCACCGCCAGCGCCACCGCGCAGGACACCGGGTTGCCGCCGAAGGTGTTGAAATAGCGCTGGCTCTTGCCGAACGCCTCGATCACCTCCGGCCGGAAGACCGCGCCCGCCACCGGGTGGCCGTTGCCCATCGGCTTGCCGACCGTGACGATGTCGGGCACCAGCCCATGGCGCGCGAAGCCCCACATGTGCGTGCCGAGCCGCCCGAAGCCGGGCTGCACCTCGTCGGCGATGAAGAGGCCGCCGGCCTTGCGCATCACCTCCACCGCCGGGGCGAGGAAGCCGGCCGGGTCGGTGAAGACGCCGCTGCTGGAGAAGATGGTGTCGACCAGCAGCGCCGCCGGGGCGATCCCCTTCTCCCGCAGGTCGGCGATGGCCGCCTCGACGGAGCGGGCGAAGGCGGCGCCGACCTCGGCCTCCGGCAGGCGGTAGCCGTCGGGCGCCGGCACCACGCGGACATGGTCGCCCAGCTTCACGGCGGCGCCCAGCGAAGGCGACATCTCCGCCAGCGCCGAGGTCACGCCGTGGTAGGCGTTGTGCGCGATGACGACGCCGGTGCCGCCGGTGTGGACGCGGGCGACGCGCAGGGCCAGATCGTTGGCCTCGCTGCCGGTGCAGGTCAGCATCAGGTGCGACAGCGCCGCCGGGAATTCCGCCAGGAAGGCTTCGGCGAAGTCGAGGATGCCGTCGGTCAGATAGCGCGTGTGGGTGTTCAGCACGGCCGCCTGCCTGGCCATCGCCTCCACCACCTCCGGCCGCGAATGCCCGACCGAGGCGACGTTGTTGTAGGCGTCCAGATAGCGGTTGCCCTCGGCGTCATAGAGGGACGAGCCCTCCCCGCGCACGACGTGGATCGGGTCGGCGTAGAACAGGCGGTAGGCCGGGCCGAGCAGCTTCTCGCGGCGGGCGATCAGGGCGCGCTCACGCTCCGGCAGGGTCCCGGCGGAGTCGGGCGCGTAGGCGTTGATCATCGTCATGGCGGTTCACACTTTCTGGCAGGCGAGATGGAGCAGGCGGCGGGCGGTGGCGGCCTCGTCGCCGGTCAGCCGGTCCAGGCCGGCGAAGGCGCGTTCGGCGTTGCGCAGGATGTAGGCGGCGTTGGCCGGGTACTCGGCCGCCCGCCAGCCGGTGATGCCGATGGTCAGGGCGAGGCGGCCCGCCACCAGATCGGGCAGCAGTTCCACCTCCTCCGCCGTCAGCGGCAACACGGCGTTGTAGGCGCGGGTCATCTCGACCACGGAGCCGAAGGGCGTCTCGCCGCTGGTGACGTGGTAGGCGAGCGCCGTCGCCAGATCGTTGACCAGCGGCGCCCGCAGCGCATCGCCGAAATCGATGATCCCGGTGACCGCCTCATGCCCGACCGGATCGACCACCGCGTTGTGGGGGTTGAGGTCGTTGTGGATCACCTGATGGCGCAGGGCGGGCAGCCGGGGGGCGATCTCGTCGGTGAAGCGGGCGACGAAGCGCTCGACCATCCCGCGGCGCCGGTCGTCCGCCACATAATGCAGCCGGTCGGCGACGCCGGCGGTGCGGGTGATGTCCCACAGCAGGTCGCGCTCCGAGCCGGGATGCTCGTAGTCGGCCAGCGCCCGGTCCAGCCGGGCCAGCGTCGTTCCCAGCGCCCGCATCAGCCCCGGCGAGGCCGGCGCGGCGTGGAGCGGCGTCCCTTCGAGATAGGTCAGCAACCGCAGAACCATGGCGCTGCCGTCGATCCGGACCGTCGCCTGGGCCTCCCCGTCCAGCGTCGGCACGACCCGCGGCACCGGCAGGGCCGGGTCGCGGGCGGCCACATGCTGCATCGCCCCGGTCTGGAAGCCGGTGACGAGCGGCGGCTCCGCCGGGTTGGTGAACTTCAGCACGTAGCCTTGCCCATTCGGCGTGGCGATGTGGAAGTTGCGGTCGCGCTCGCTGCTCAGCTCGCGGACGGTGCCGGACACGCCGAACCACCGCTGCAGGATGGCGCCGGCCTCCTCCGTGGAGACCGCCGGCGCGGCGGTGGTCAGAACATCACCCGGTGTCGGGGCCGGTGTCATCGCCGGTGTCTCCTCGTGGTTCGAAGCAGTCAATGTTTGATGCATCATATTGGCGGCTGGGTCGGCCTGGGCTGCGGTTGAGTTCGGCATGGGATCAGACGGCGAGCGCCTCGGGACGCACGCCGTCGATCCTCTCCAGGATCGGGCCGCTGGCCAGCAGGATGTCGGCCTGGATGGCGCGGGCGGCGGCGGGGCCGTCGTGACCGCGGATGGCGTCCATCAGCGGGTAATGGTGGTCGATCATCGTGCGCCCGGCGCCGCCATAGACGTCGGCGATCAACGGCCCCATCTGGAGCCAGAGCCGCCGCAGAATGTCGCCGAGCACCGGCATGTCCGCGATCTCGGACACCTTGAAATGGAAGATCTGGTTGAGTTCGGTGGCCAGCGCGGTGTCGCCGGCGGCCATCGCCTCCTCGTTGCGCTTGAGCAGGGCATCCAAGGCCGCGATCTGGGCGGGCGTGGCCTGTTCGGCGGCCCGCGCAGCGGCCAGCCCCTCCAGATTGACCCGGATGTCGCGGATTTCCAGGTAGACGGCGCGGGTCAGCATCGGAACGCGGATGTCGCGCGGCGAGCGCAGCACCAGGGCCTGATCCTGCACCAGCCGCAGGATGGCGTCGCGCACCGGCGTGACGCTCGTCCCCAGCCGGTCGGCGAGATCGCGGATCTTGAGGCGGTCGTTCGGCTTGAAGGCGCCCTTCATCAGGGCCTCGCACAGTTTCTGGTAAATCGTGCCGCCGAGATTGTCGTGTTCAAGAAGGGTGAGATCGAACCCGCTCATCCTCCGCCCTTCCCGCCGCTGCGCGTCATGCGATGTATGATGCATCATAATGCCGTGGAAGCGGCCGAAGGTCAAGACGGCTTAAAGGACCGTACGGCGCTGTCGCATTTGGCCTTCATAGCCCTCTCCCCCGCCAGCATTATTGCACTGGCTGTAATGATGAACTGCCAAACCGGGTCATTCCGGTAACCGGCTGACGGGCGCACTCTCTGTGTGCGGATCGGGATGGTCCCGGCCGGCATCGCAGGAGTCAGCCATGAAGCTCTATCATCACCCGCTGTCGGGCCACGCGCACCGCGCCCGCCTGTTCGTCTCCCTGCTCGGACTGCCGCACGAGCTGGTCGAGGTCGACCTGAAGGCGGGCGCGCACAAGACGCCCGAATTCCTGGCGCTGAACCCGTTCGGTCAGGTGCCCGTGCTGGAGGACGACGGCGTGGTCGTCTCGGACTCGAACGCCATCCTGGTCTATCTGGCGAAGAAGGCCGGGCGCACCGACTGGCTGCCCGAGGACGCCCGGAGTGCGGCGGCCGTCCAGCGCTGGCTGTCGGTCGCGGCCGGCGAGGTCGCCTACGGCCCGGCGGCGGCGCGGCTGGTCACGGTGTTCGGCGCCAGCTTCAATCCCGACGAGGTCATCGGCCGCGCCCACACCCTGCTGAAGAGGCTCGACAGCCACCTGTCCGGCCGCGACTGGCTGGTCGGCGTCCAGCCGACGGTCGCCGACGTCGCCATCTACAGCTACGTCGCCCGCGCCCCGGAAGGCAATGTCGATCTGTCGGGCTATCCGGCCGTCAACGCCTTCCTCCGCCGGGTCGAGGCGCTGCCGGGCTTCGTCCCCTTCGCCCAGACGCCGGCGGGGCTCACCGCCGCTTGACGCTGCGTCCGGGCGCGCACCCCGCGCGCCCGCTTCCTTCACCGAGGAGACCGGACATGGGCGAGACCGCGAAGACGCTGCCGATCTGGCATGAGGGCGAGACGTTCCTGCAGGAGAAGGTCGGAGCCGGCGTCGCCGAACGGATGGCGATGGTGGGGCAGCGGGTCATCCGCGACTTCATGCCCGACCAGCACCGCGACTTCTACGCCCAGCTCCCCTTCATCGTGATCGGCAGCGCCGACCCGGGCGGGGATGCCTGGGCCACCGTGCTGGAGGGCCGCCCCGGTTTCCTGTCCTCGCCGTCGCCGACCGTTCTCGACATCGCCGCGCGGCCGAACGCCGGCGATCCCGCGGCGGCCGGCCTGACCGACGGCCAACCGGTCGGCCTCCTCGGCATCGAGATGAACACGCGGCGGCGCAACCGCATGAACGGCGTCGCCACGACGACGCCCGCCGGATTCCGCGTCGATGTCGACCAGAGTTTCGGGAACTGCCCCCGCTACATCCAGCTGCGCGACGCGACGCTGGCCCGCGATCCCGCCCAGCCCTTCGGCGGCGCCGTCGAGGAGCTGACGGCCCTCGATCCGGCGGCGCGGGCGGTGATCGAGGCGGCGGACGCCTTCTTCGTCGCCTCCTACGCCGACCGTGGCGACCATCGGCAGGTCGACGTGTCGCATCGCGGCGGCAAGGCCGGGTTCGTCCGCGTGGCCGAAGACGGAACGCTCACCATTCCCGATTTCGACGGCAACCTCTTCTTCGCCACGCTCGGCAACATCCTGCTCAACGGACAGGCGGGGCTGCTCTTCGTCGATTTCGCCAGCGGCGATCTGCTGCAGATGACCGGCGACGCCGCCGTGGTCCTGGAGTCACCGGAGATCGCCGCCTTCCAGGGCGCCGAGCGGCTGTGGACGTTCAAGGCGCGCAAAGTCGTCCGCCGGCGCGGCGCCCTGGCCCTGCGCTGGACGTTGCGGGCGGACGGCTGGTCCCCCAGTTCCCTGATGACCGGCGACTGGCGCCAGACCGCCGACCGGCTGCGCGCGGAGGAAACGGCAACGCGCTGGCGGCCGATGACGGTGACGGACATCGTCGAGGAAAGCGCCACCATCCGCTCCTTCCATCTGCGGCCGAACGACGGCGCCGGGCTGTTGCCGCATCTGGCCGGACAGCATCTGCCCATCCGCGTCACCCCGGCGGGCGCCGACACGCCGGTCGTCCGGACCTACACGCTGTCCGTCGCCCCATCGGACGGAACCTATCGGATCAGCGTCAAGCGCGAGGGCCTGGTGTCGCGGCACCTGCACGACCATGTCCGGGTCGGCGACGTCATCGAGGCGCGCGGGCCGGCGGGCGGCTTCACCATCGACGCCCGCGCGACGCGGCCAGCGGTGCTGCTGGCCGGCGGCGTCGGCATCACGCCGCTGCTCGCCATGCTGCGCCACGTGGTCTATGAGGGGCTGCGCACGCAGCGCATCCGCCCGACGATCCTGGTCCACGCGGCGCGCTCAAAAGCGGAGCGTCCGTTCGACCGGGAAATCACCGACCTCGTCACGGCGGCGAACGGTGCCGTCCGGCTCGTCCGCGTCCTCAGCGATCCCGGCGATGCCGCACAGGGAGTCGATTACGACGCGGTGGGCCGCATCGACATGGCGCTGCTGACGCGCGTCCTCGGTTTCAACGATTACGACTTCTATCTCTGCGGGCCGCCCGCCTTCACCCAGGCCCTCTACGACGGCCTGCGCGGCGTCAACATCGCCGACGACCGGATTCACGCGGAAGCGTTCGGGCCGTCGTCCCTGAAGCGGACGGGCAGGACCACGGAAGCCGTCGCCGCACCGCCGCGCCGGCCGCCCGCGACCAGGCCGGTGCCGGTCGCCTTCATGGACACGCTCAAGGAGGCGCGCTGGACACCCGGTTCCGGCACGCTGCTCGACTTGGCCGAGGCGCGCGGCCTCGATCCCGCCTTCAGTTGCCGCGAGGGGACCTGCGGGACCTGCCGCACCAAGCTGCTCAGGGGTGCGGTGACCTACGTCAAGGAGCCGAGCGCGGCGGTCGCCGCGGACGAGGTGCTGCTGTGCTGCGCCGTCCCCGCCGAAGCGGAGACCGGCGAGAACGCTCCCCTTCAGCTCGCGCTCTGACCTGCCCCTTCACCCCTCCCCTCCCCCAAGAAACGACAGGAGTTCGCCATGTCCCGTCCCCCTCTGCCCCCCTTCAATGAAGAATCCGCCATCGAAAAGGTCCGCTTGGCGGAAGACGGCTGGAACAGCCGCGACCCCGCCAAGGTCGCGCTGGCCTACACCACGGATACGCGCTGGCGGAACCGCGCCGAGTTCGCCAACGGCCGTGCCGAGGTCGAAGCCTTCCTGACCCGCAAATGGAACCGCGAGCTGGACTACCGGCTGATCAAGGAGCTGTGGGCGTTCGGCGGCAACCGCATCGCCGTGCGCTACGCCTACGAGTACCACGACGACAGCGGCCAGTGGTTCCGCGCCTACGGCAACGAGAATTGGGAATTCGCCGAGGATGGGCTGATGCGCGTCCGCCACGCCAGCATCAACGAACACCCGATCGCCGAAGCCGACCGCAAGTTCCGTTGGCCGCTGGGCCGTCGTCCGGACGACCATCCGGGCCTCAGCCATTTCGGCTTCTAACCCGGCGGCGCAGGCGGAGGTTGCTATCCGGGGCGGGTTCGGCCACAGACTGTGACGGGGACGTGGCGAAACGGAGGGCGCATGGACCGGCTGCAGGCGATGCGGATCTTCGTGAAGGTCGCGGAAACGGAAAGCTTCGCCGAAACCGCCCGCCATCTGCATCTGAGCGCGCCCGCGGCAACGCGCGCCGTGGCGGCCCTCGAGGATCTCATCGGCGCCCGCCTGTTCGTCCGCACCACGCGCTCGGTCAAGGTGACCGAAGCCGGGGCGCGGTACCTCGAGGACTGCCGCCGCATCCTGTCGGACATCACCGAGGCGGAGGCCGCGGCGGGCGGCGTCTACGCCACCCCCACCGGGACGCTCGCGGTCACCGCCTCCGCGCTGTTCGGGCCGATGCATGTGCTGCCGATCGTGACCGAGTATCTGGACCGCTATCCCGGCATGCGCGCGCAGACCTTCTTCGTCGACCGCCCGGTGAACATCGTTGAGGAGGGCATCGACGTCGCGGTGCGCATCGGGCACCTTCCGGATTCCGGGTTCACGGCCATCCGGGTCGGCACGGTCCGGCGCGTGGTCTGCGGCGCCCCGGCCTATTTCGAGCGCCACGGCGTCCCGCAGACGCCGGCCGACCTCCGACACCACCGCATCGCCGTGTCGACCGGCGCCTGGGCCTCGCCGGAGTGGCGGTTCGCCCGCGACCAGCGGGTGACCATCGACCCGGTCCTGCAATGCAACACCAACGAGGCGGTGATCGCGACCGCCAGGGCGGGCTGGGGCCTCACCCGGGTGCTCCATTACCAGATCGGCCCGGCCCTGCTCGCCGGGGATCTTCGGATCGTGCTCGCCGACCATGAGGAACCGCCCCTGCCCATCCACGTCCTCCACCCCGAGGGACGCCACGCGCCGGCCAAGGTGAGGGCCTTCGTGGACCTCGCCGTGGCCCGCCTGCGCGAGAACCGCTTCCTCAATTAGGCCGGGAGACAGGTCAGGGGATGGTCGGCGCCGGCGTGCTCAGGCTCCACATCGCGTCGAACATGGACGCCTGGAAGGCCGCGAAATCGGCGCTGTCGAGGATCAGCCCGTAGCTCTCGCGCGCCGACGAGATGACCGAAACCTTGCTGCCGTGGATGAAGCAGGTCATCGCGAGGTTGTAGGTGGCGGGCGCGTAGCGCAGTTCGCGTCGCTCCTCCTGGCTCGACGGCCAGATCGGCGCGATGTCGCGCTCCTCCGAGCGGATCACCCGCAGCCAGATGCCGCGCCGCGCCCGCTCCTTGAGGTAGCGCTCCATCTCCTCCAGCCCCGGCTCGACCATCAGTTCCCGCATGGACAGGGTGGCGCGCAGCTCCTTCTCGTCGCCGCTCAGCGTCTCCCACAGGACGGTGCGGATGCCTTCGGGACCGGGGTGGAAGCGGACGTTCGGCTGGCCGTTCTCGTGATGGTACATCGACCGCAGCACCGGCATGACGTCTTCGAGCATCTGCCGCCGCGCCTCGCTGCGCTCCAGCAGGATGCCCGGGTCCTGGGCGACCACGAAGCGGCGCTTGCCGTGATCGACGAAACGAACAAGCCCCTCCGCCTCCAGCTTGGCGAGAGCGTCGTGCGCCGTGGTGCGGGCCATGCCGGCCCCCGCGGCCACCTCCGTGACGGAGCCGCCGCCGAGGCGGATCGTCGTCAGATAGAGCTTGTAGAGCGTCCCCGATATGCCGATCCGGGACAGCTTCTCCTCAAGATTCACCCACGTGCTCCCTTTTGAATCGCGTCGCAACATGCCCGATTTCGCGCCACCCGTCCATCGTCGGTTTTTGCCGATAAAATCCCGACATCCAGCGGCACCCATTTGGCGCAGAGACGATAAAATGGGCTTTTCTCCGGCCAAATGCCCGTTAAAACGGCAAGTTTAGGCCTGAGGAACGGCATTCATTTGTATTTTTCGAATTGACGGATTTTTCCGACACTGTCATCGTTTTGTCGTCGTCCAAGGACGCTGACGTCCCACGAGGCGGCGCCGAACGGTGGAACGAGGGAAGGTGATGGAAGCGAACACGAAAGCCCATGCGGCGGCACCGCCTTTCATGCAGAGGGCGCCGCGCCGCGCCGTGACCCCGCGCATTCTCACGGACCGGTCCTTCCGCGCGGCGATGGGCCTCACGGCCTTCTTCGCCGTCTGGCAGGCTCTGACCTCGCTCGGCATCATCGACGCCTTCCTTCTGCCCTCGCCGGTCGCGGTGGCGGGGGCGCTCTGGCAGATGGCGCTCGACGGCTCGCTGTGGGTCCATCTCGGCGCCAGCCTGCAGCGGGTGGCCGTCGGCTTCGCGCTGGCCTGCGTGGTCGGCATGGCGCTGGGGCTGATGTGCGGCTGGTGGCGCGGCGTCGCGGATTTCGTGCGGCCGGTGGTCGAGGCGCTTCGCCCCATCCCCCCGCTCGCCTGGATCCCGATCACCATCCTGTGGTTCGGGCTCGGCGACGCCGCGTCCTACTTCCTGGTCTTCCTGGGTGCCGTCTTCCCGGCCTTCGTCGCCACCTACACGGCGGTGCGGGGCCTCGACCGGAACCAGATGAACGCGGCGCTCTGCCTCGGCGCGACGCCCTGGCAGCTGTTCACCGACGTGCTGATCCCCGCCTCCCTGCCGATCATCCTGCCGGGCCTGCGGATCGCGCTGGGCGTGGGCTGGATGTGCGTGGTGACCGCCGAGCTGATCGCCGCGCAGACCGGCCTCGGCTACCTGATCCAGCAGTCGCGCATGCTTTTCCAGATCAACAACGTCGTCGCGGGCATGGTGGCCATCGGTCTCGTCGGCTTCGCCATGTCCGCCGTCCTCGAACGGATCGAGCGTCGGGTGAACGCCTGGGCGCCTTCCGAGCGCAACTGAGCAGGAGGCGAAGAACATGGCCGCCAACACCGCACTCAAGACCCCCCACCCGCCCTCCGGCGCGCCGCAGGCCCAGCCGGCCGACATCCAGATCGACATCCGGAATCTGGGCAAGGTCTATGGCGGAACCTCGTCCGACAACATGGTGGTCGCGCTCGACGGGGTCGATCTGCGCATCCGCCGCGGCGAGTTCATCTCGCTGCTCGGCCCCTCGGGCTGCGGGAAGTCGACCCTGCTCGGCATCGTCGCCGGCTTCCAGTCGGCGTCGAGCGGGACGCTCCTGCAGAACGGCCGCCCCATCGTCCGGCCGGACCCGTCGCGCACGGTGGTTTTCCAGGACTACGCGCTGTTCGGCTGGATGACCGTGCAGGAGAACGTGGAGTTCGGGCTGAAGGCCAAGGGCATGGCGAAGAAGCAGCGCGCGGAGATCGCCCGCTCGCTGATCGACATGGTCCGGCTGACCGGCTTCGAGGAGAAGTATCCGCACCAGATCTCCGGCGGCATGAAGCAGCGGGCGGCCATCGCCCGCGCGCTCGCCCCCGACCCCGACATCCTGCTGATGGACGAGCCGTTCGGCGCGCTGGACGCGCAGACCCGCGTGCTGCTGCAGGAGGAGATCGCCCGCATTTCGTCCGAGGCCGGCAAGACGGTGATCTTCGTCACCCACGGCATCGACGAGGCGGTGTTCCTGGCCGACCGCGTGGTGGTGATGAGCCCGCGCCCCGGCCGGGTGCGCGAGGAGGTCGCCGTGCCGCTGCCGCGGCCCCGCACGGCCGAGATGCGCTCCGATCCCTGGTTCGTCTCCACGGTCAACGACCTGTGGGAGACCCTGAAACCCGAATGGCAAAAAGGGGAATGAACGTGACCTCGACACTCTCTCGCCGTCGCTTCGGCCAGCTCGCCGCCGGCGTCGTCGCCGCCGCTACCCTCGCCAAGCCGGCGATCCTCCGCGCGCAGGGCGCGGACGTCGTCAAGATGGGCTGGTTCAACACCACCACCGTGTCGGCACAGATCGCCCATGTGCTGATGCGCACGGACATCGCGGCCCGCAACGGCCTGCGGATGAACATGATCCAGCTCAACGCCTCGCCGGCGGTGAACGAGGCGATCGTGTCGAACGCGGCCGACGTCGGCACGCTGTCCGACTTCGCCGCCGTCACCACCATGGCCGTCGGGGCGCCGGTCACCACCATCGCCTCGCAGGCGCGCTTCCGCTCGGCGGTGCTGGTGACCAAGAAGTCGGGGATCACCGACGTCGCCGGGCTGAAGGGCAAGCAGGTCTACGGCACCTTCGGCATCACCGCCTTCCAGAACGCCCAGGAGGCGATGATCAAGGCCGGCCTCACCCCCGGACGCGACATGACCTTCGTCAATGTCGGGCCGGCAGAGCTGGCCGACGCGGTGGGCGCGCAGCGCATCGACGCCTTCTTCACCTACGACCCGTTCGTGAGCTTCTTCGAGAACGCCGGCTTCGCCCAGGTCGTCTCGGAGAACCTGACCCCGGTCATCGTGCTGACCGCGAACAACCGCTTCTTCAAGGACCGGCCCGAGGTGGCGGAGCGCTTCCTGCTCGCCAACTCCCAGGCGCTGTACTTCGCCAGCCAGAACCACGACCTCGTCAACGGCTGGTTCCGGTCGCTGGAGCCGGCGAAGAACATCCCCGAGGCCGTGCTCGAAAAGGCATCGGGCTACGACCCCGCCTGGAACGCCAAGGCGCCCACCGACATCAGGGCGGCGCTCTCGGACGAGCAGATCCGGAAGCTGAACCAACTCGCCGAATGGGGCGTCGAGGCGAAGCTGCTGCCGCGCCTGCCGGACGTCTCGAAGTTCGTCGACACGACCATCGCCGGCAAGGTGGACGCCGCCTTCGCCGCTCAGGCTTTCGATCCGACGACGGTCAAGATCGCCGGCTGAGCGGCCGGCAATCCCGACGCATCGCGCAGGACGGGGCGGCGGCCGTGCCGGGCCGCGCCGAAGGAGACTTCATGACTCTACAACTTGACGACGCGGCACAACTTGACGACGCGGCCCGGCCGGGCACCGACGACGCCGCCATCCCTGCCTCCGCCATGCGCCATTTCGACTTCGCCACGCTTCCGGCGCCCGACCGTTACCGCCTTCTGACCGCCGCGGTCCTGCCGCGGCCGATCGCCTGGGCGGTCACCCGCTCGGCGGAGGGCCGGGTGAACGCGGCCCCCTACTCCTTCTTCAACGTCTTCGGCTCCGACCGGCCGGTGGTCTGTCTCGGCGTGCTCGCGCGCCCCGACCGGCCGAAGGACACGGCGGTCAACATCCGGGCGACGCGGGAGTTCGTGATCAACCTCGTCCCCTTCGCGCTCGCGGAGGCGATGAACCTCACCTGCGTCGAGGCGCCGCCCGAGGTGGACGAAACCCGGTTCGCCGGGCTCGCCACCCTGCCGAGCGTCGCGGTCCGGCCGCCGCGCATCGCTGCCTCGCCGGTCGCCTTCGAATGCCGTCTGATCCACGAGTTCGAAAGCGGTCCCGGACAGTGGCTGTTCGTAGGCGAGGTGCTGCACGCCCATGTCGCGACGCGCGTCCTGACCGGCAACCCCGAACGCCCCCGCATCGACCATGAGGCGCTCGACCTCGTCGCCCGCATGCACGGCCCCTCGGCCTATCTGCGCACCCGCGACGTCTTCGATCTGGCGAGGCCGGTCTGGGCCGACACCGCGCCCCGATCCAACGAACCACACTGCAAGGAACGACAAGCATGACCAAGGTTAAAGTGGCCGCGGTGCAGGCGGCGACGGTGCCGTTCGACGCCGCCGCGGCGACCGCGCGCACGGTCGACCTGATCGCCGAGGCGGCGGCCACCGGCGCGTCGCTCGCCGTCTTCCCGGAAGCCTTCATCGGCGGCTACCCGAAGGGGCTCGACTTCGGCTGCTCGATCGGCCGGCGCACGGCGGAGGGGCGCGCCGACTTCGCCCGCTACGTCCGCGGCGCGATCACGGTGCCGGGACCGGAGACCGAGACGCTGTCGGCGGCCTGCGCGCGGCACGGCATCCACGCGGTCGTCGGCGTCATCGAGCGCGACGGCGGCACGCTCTACTGCACGGTGCTCTACCTGTCGCCGGACGGCCGGATGGGCAAGCACCGCAAGGTGATGCCGACCGGGTCGGAGCGGCTGGTCTGGGGGTTCGGCGACGGCTCGACCCTCACCGTCATGGACACGCCGTTCGGCCGTGTCGGCGGCGCCATCTGCTGGGAGCATTACATGCCGCTGATGCGCGCGGCCTACTACGCCAAGGGTGTCCAGCTTTGGGCGGCGCCGACGGCGGACGACCGCGAGAGCTGGATCGCCACCATGCGCCACGTCGCCATGGAGGGCCGCTGCTTCGTGATCGGCGCCTGTCAGGTGATGCGCCGCTCCGACTTCCCGGAGGACTACGCCAGCCGCATCGACGCCGGGCCGGACGAGTGGATGATGCACGGCCGCTCGGTCATCGTCGGGCCGCTCGGCGAGATCCTGGCCGGCCCGCTGGTCGACGCGGAGGGCATCCTGACCGCCGAGGTGGACGTCGAGGATCTGATCGGCGCCAAGCTCGACTTCGATCCGGTGGGCCATTACGCGCGGCCGGACCTGTTCAGCATGCGCGTCGACGAGACCCCGCGCGCGCCGGTCGCCACGGTGCGCGAGGCCGCCCTTCCGGAGCGCAACGAGACGGTCGAAGAAGCGGCCTGACGGGCAGGGTGATCGCGTTTAAAATTCCCTCTCCCCTCTGGGGAGAGGGCTATAAAGGTCAAATGCGATTGCCCTGGCCCGCGCGGCGATTAATGCCGGTTAATGATCGGCACCTTGTAACTGATAATGCTTCTCATGATCATTTGCGGGAGATTTGGCCCTGTCCGGACGGGCCGACCACACCGCATCTTGTCAAGGGAAGCCCCCAATGCCCGACACCCGCCTGCCAATCGTCGATCCGATCCTGTCCACCCTCCCCGGCTGGGAGAACAGCGCCGCCGCCCGTCCGACGCGGCTCGAGGTGGACTGGACCGACGCCCTGAGGAAGCTGGACGTCCTGGGGACGGTCCGGGTCGTCACCGGCAACCGCAGCATCACCCACGGGAAGACCGGGCGCTTCGGCAACGTCGACGGCAACGGCCCGGCCCTGATCGTGCTGAACCGCGAGGTCGATCTGCGCGTCTTCCCGCGCCACTGGGCCATCACCGTCCACACGCCGGAAAGCGAAGGCGAGGCCGAGGCCATCCGTGTCTTCAACCGGCACGGCCGCGCCGTCCACGCCATCCACCGCACCGCCGAGACGAACGCCGCCGCCTGGGACGCCTTCCTGATCCTGCACCGCGCCGCCGACCAGGACGCGCCGGCCCTGGAGCCGCTGCCCGCCCCCGCCGCCGAGCGGCCCGACGCCGAGATCGACGTGGAGGGGCTGCGCGCCGCCTGGAGCGCGATGACCGACGTGCACGAGTTCTTCGGCATGCTGAAGACCTTCGGGGTCGGGCGCCGGCAGGCGCTGCGCCTCGCCGGGCCGGGCTTCGCGCGGGAGCTGCCGGCCGCCGTCGCCCTGCCGCTGCTGGAGGCGGCGCGCGACCGCCGTCTGGACATCATGATCTTCGTCGGCAACGCCGGCTGCATCCAGATCCACACCGGCACGGTGGACCATCCGGCGGCGGCCGACGGGCTGCTGCGCATCGACGATCCCGGCTTCACCCTGCGCGCCGTCCAGGGGCGGCTGTCCAGCGCCTGGATCGTCCACAAGCCGACCGACAAGGGCGGCATCACCACCGTCGAGCTGTACGACGACCGGGGCGACAACGCCGCCATCCTGTGCGGCCAGCGCGACGAGGACAAGCCGGAACGGGCGGAGTGGCGCGCGCTCGCCGCCGAGCTGCCGGCGCTCGCCGCGTCCCTGTGAGGGGCGGGGACCGGCCGATGAGACGCCTGCGTTTCCTTCCCGCGGCGGTCGCCGCCTCCCTCGCCCTCACCGCCGCCACCCTGGCCGGGGCGGCGGAGCGGCGCATCGTCACCGTCGGCCCGCCGGTGACCGAGCTGGTCTACGCGCTCGGCGACGGCGGCTCGGTCGTCGGGCGCGACACCAGCAGCCATTACCCGCAGCCCGTGAACGGCCTGCCCGATGTCGGCTACATGCGCGCCCTCTCGGCGGAGGGGGTGATGTCGCTGGCCCCGACCCACGTCCTGGCGATCCAGGGCGCCGGCCCCGAGACGACGCTCGACCAGCTGCGGGCGCTCGGCGTCACGGTGGAAGTCGTGCCGGAAACGCCGACTTTGACCGGGCTGCTCGACAAGGTGGAGCGGGTCGCCCGCCTGCTCGGCCGGGAGGCGGAGGGGCGGCGCCTGGCGGACTCGCTGAATCGCGACCTCGCCGCGCTGGCCGCCGTCGCCGCCAAGTCCGACGCCAAGTCCGGGACAAAGGACGGCGCACCGGTCGTGCTCGGCGTGGTCGGCGGCGGACCCGGCGGGCTGATGGCGGCAGGCAGCCGCTCCGTCCCCGCCGCGCTGATCGCCATGGCCGGCGGGCGCAACGCCCTGGCGGTGGAGCGCGACTATGTGCCGATGTCGTCGGAGGCGGTTTTGGCCGCAGCACCCGACGTGCTTCTGGTCAGCCGGTCGCTGATCGACCGTTCGGGCGGGCTCGACCCGTTCCTGGCGACGCCGCAGCTCGCCCTGTCCCCGGCGGCCAAGGCCCGGCGGGTGGCGGTGGTGGACGGCGCGCTGCTGATGGGGCTCGGCCCCCGCACGGCGGAGGCGGTCGCCGAACTCAGCCGCGTGCAGGGCACCTCTTCCCAAGGACAACCATGAGCCTCACCCTGACCATGCCGTCCTCCCGGAAACAAGACCGGGCGGCGCCGGCCGTCCGCCGCCCGCCGCTCGTCCCCGTGCTGGCGGCGCTGGCCGTGGCGCTGGCGCTGGCCGTGCTGACCGCCGTCGCGACGGGCGGCGTGTCCGTCCCGCTCGACCGCAGCCTGTCCCACCTCGCCTCCCTGCTCGGCCTGCCCGGCACGCCGCTGTCGGAGCGCGACTGGATGGTGCTGACCATGTTGCGCCTGCCGCGCATCGTCCTGGCCGCCGCGGTCGGGGTGACGCTGGGCGTGGCGGGGGTGGCGCTCCAGGCCGTCTTCCGCAACCCGCTGGCCGATCCGGGGCTGGTCGGCGTGTCGAGCGGCGCGGCGCTGGCCGGTTCCGCCGCCATGGTGCTGGGGGTGTCGGGGCTGGGGCTGGCGCGCAGCGGCCTGTCGCTCGCCACCGTGCTGCCGCTGGCCGCCTTCCTCGGCGCGCTGGCCGCCACCGTGCTGATCCTGGCGATCTCCCGCCGCGACGGGCGCAACTCCCCCGCCACCATGCTGCTGGCGGGCATCGCGGTGAACGCCATGGGCGGGGCCGGCATCGGGCTGTTCAGCTACCTCGGCGACGATCTGGCGCTGCGCCAGATGACCTTCTGGATGATGGGCGGCTTCGGCGGCTCGGGCTGGGCGCAGATCGGACCGGCGATGCTCCTGATGGGGCTGGCGACCGCCGGGCTGCTGGCCGGGGCGCGGCGGCTCGACCTGTTCGCCATGGGCGAGCGGGAGGCCTTCCTCCAGGGCCTCGACCCGCACCGCTTCGCCGTGCGCACGGTGCTGCTGGTGGCGCTGGGCGTCGGGGCGGCGGTGGCGGTGTCCGGCCTGATCGGCTTCGTCGGGCTGATCGTGCCGCACGTCATGCGGATTCTTCTGGGGCCGGTGCACCGCCGGCTGATGCCGGCGACGGCGCTGGCGGCGGCGGTCCTGCTGGTCCTGGCCGACACGGTGGCCCGCAGCATCGCCGCCCCGGCCGACGTGCCGGCCGGCCTGCTGCTGGGCGCCGTCGGCGGTCCCTTCTTCCTGTGGCTTCTGCGCCGCCGCGCCGGCGCGCTGGGAGGGGCCTGACCATGCTGGAAGCGATCGACGCCGGCCTGACCATCGGCCGCGCCCGCCTGCTCGACGGCGTGACCGCCGCGGTGCGGCCCGGCCGGGTCCTGGCCATCCTGGGCCCCAACGGGGCCGGCAAGTCCACCCTGCTCTCCCTCCTGTCCGGGGAGCGGCGGCCGACCGCCGGGCGCGCCCTGCTCGACGGAGTGGCAATGGCGGCCATCCCGGCGCCGCGGCTGGCCGTCCGCCGCGCCCTGGTGGCGCAGCACCAAGCGGTCGCCTTCGCCTTCTCGGTGGAGGAGGTGATGGAGCTGGCGACCGAGCCCTGGCTGATCCGCCCCGGCGACCGGCGGGCGCTGATCGCCGACTGCCTGATGCGCGCCGGGGCCGGGGGGCTGGCCGGCCGGTTGATGCCCCAGCTCTCCGGTGGCGAGCGCCAGCGCGTCGCCTTCGCCCGCGCGCTCGCGCAATTGGCCGCCGGTCGGCACGGGCGCGACGTGGCGGGGCCGTCCTATCTGCTGCTGGACGAGCCGACGGCCAGCCTCGACCCCGCCCACCAGCACCATCTGCTGCGGGCGGCGCGCGACTGGGTGGAGCGGACCGGCGGCGGCTGCGCGGTGATCCTGCACGACCTGACGCTGGCCGCGCGCTACGCCGACGACGGGCTGCTGCTGGCCGGCGGGCGCGTCGCCTGGACCGGGGCCATGACCGGCCTGCCGGTGCCGGTGCTGGAGCGCGTCTTCGGCACGGCCTTCGTCCGGCTCGACCTGCCGGAGGCGGAGGGCGTGGTCTACGCCGCCACGGGGCGCGCGGCGGCGTCTGGAAAAATCAATTGCGAATGATTATTAATAGCAAATAAGGGACGGGATGGGCGCCCGAGAGAGGCGCCCCGGAAAGGCGTTGGGGGAGGGGACGGTGCGTGTTCTGATCGTTGAGGACGACGCGGCGGTCAGCTACTGGATCGGGGCGAAGCTCGGCGGCTCCGGCCATTCCTGCCGCTTCGCCGGCGATGGCGAGGACGCGCTGCGCCTGCTGCGCGAGGAGGCGTTCGACGTGGTGGTGCTGGACCGCATGCTGCCCAAGCTGGACGGCATGGAGGTGCTGAGGCGCCTGCAGGGCACCCGCCACCCGCCGGTCCTTGTGCTGTCCGCCCTGGACGAGACGACGGAGCGGGTGGCCGGGCTGCGCGCCGGGGCCGACGACTATCTGGGCAAGCCCTTCGACTTCGCCGAGCTGCTGGTCCGGCTGGAGCATCTGGCGACCCGCCGCGCCGCCCTCGCCGGGGCCGGCGACGTGCTGGAGGTCGCCGATCTGGTGATGGACGTCACCCGCCGGCATGTGACCCGGCGCGGCGTGCCCATCGAGCTGACCGACAAGGAGTTCAAGCTCCTGCACATCCTGATGAGCAACCCCGGCCGCACCGTGACCCGCAGCATGCTGCTGGAGAAGGCCTGGGGCTACGGCTTCAACCCGCCGACCAATCTGGTGGAGGTCCATGTCTTCAAGCTGCGGGCGAAGATCGACAAGGATTTCGACCCGCCGCTTCTGAAGACCGTGCGGGCCATCGGCTATGTCCTGGGCTAAGCCGCGCGACGTTGGCCCATCCTGGGTCCGGAGAGTCCGCCGCCATCTCGACACGCGCAGCTTCCGTCAGGCCATGGCCATCGGCGCGGTCTTCCTGGTGGTGGCCGGCGCCGCCGTGCTGTGGAGCCGCGCCCTGCTGGTCGAGCTCGTCAACGAGCATGTCGGCGACCTGCTGGAGCGCGACCAGGAAACGCAGCGCCTGCACGGCGGCTTCGGCGACGCCGCCGCCCTGGTCGCGGAGCTGCGCCGCCGCGAGCGCTTCGCGCCGGAGGGCACGCGGCGGCGCATCGTGATCGACCGCGACGGCCGCGTGCTCTACGGCGACGAGGCGATGGCCCGGCGCCTGCTCGCCGTCATCGCCTGCGGCGGACCGGCCCCCTGCGAGACCGGCCGCATCGACCAGCGCGGCGACGGCTGGAAGGTGCGCGGGATGGTGGTGCGGCTGGGCGACGGCGGGCGCTACGTCAACGCCTACGACCTCCAGCCCATGCTCGACCAGCTCCGCGCCGTGCCGCTGGCGGCGGGCTGCGGCGTGCTGGTGTTCCTGCTGACCAGCGTCGCCTTCGGCATCCGCTTCAGCGCGGGCACGCTGCGCCGGGTGTCGGCCATCACCATGGCGCTGACCTCCTACGCGGCGGGCGACCGCGACCGCCGCGTCGCCATCACCGGCCCGGACGACGAGTTCGCACGGCTCGGCCGCGAGATCAACCGCACGCTCGACCGCGTGACCCGGCTGGTCGAGGAGGTCTCCAGCGTGTCGAGCAGCATCGCGCACGAGATGCGCACGCCGCTGACCCACCTGCACAACCGGCTGGTCACCATCGCCGAGAACTGCCCCGACGACGCCCTGCGCCGCGAGTTGGAGGAGGGGATCGAGGAGACGCGGCGCATCCAGCACCTGTTCCGCGCCATCATGCGGCTGGGCGAAATCGAGACCGGGCGCTGCACCCTGGCGGTGGAGCCGCTCGACGCCAAGGCGCTGCTGGACGAGGTGGCCGAATCCTACCTGCCGCTGGCCGAGGGCACCGGCACCGTCATCACCGTCGCCGTGGAGCGCGACCTCGATCTGCGCGGCGACCGCACGCTGCTGTTCCAGACCATCGCCAATCTGGTGGACAACGCCCTGAAATACGCGCCGGGCGAAGCGCTGCACCTGTCGGCCGGGCGGCGTGACGGCTGGAATGAGATCGTGGTGGCCGACCGCGGCCGGGGCTTGGCGCCCGGCCAGCGCGCGCTCGCCGTGCAGCGCTTCTGCCGGCTCGACCCGTCGGACCGGGTGCCCGGCCATGGGCTCGGCCTCGCCATCGTGGACGCCATCGCCCGGCTGCACGGCGGCGCCCTGCGGCTGGAGGACAACGGGCCGGGCCTGCGCGCCGTGGTCCGGCTGGAACGCCGGGGCCGCCCGGTGACCGCCCCTCCCCTGCCCCCGCCGTTCCCGGCGCCATCACCGTCCTTCTCCATTAAGCGAAATTAAGCGAAGGGCCGTTGAGCCGATTTGCGAATGCGAATTATTCTCAAACTAGTTCGCAACCGACGCTTCGGACCGCCTCCATGCCGCACAGCCCCCAAACCGCTCCATCCCCCGACACGCTCGCCGCCCTGCGCGGGCGCCTCGCCGCCGCGCCGAACGGCGTGCTGGAGGCGGTCGCGGCGGAGAACCGCGTCAGCCTGCTCACCGTCACCGAATGCCTGCCGGACGCCTTCCGCGCCTTCGCGCCGGGAGAAACCGCCGAGGCGGCGATGCTGGACATGGCGGAGTGGGGCACGGTCACCGTGCTGGTGCACAGCGCCGACCTCGTCCTGGAATGCAAGGGACCGCTGCCGCGCGGGCAGTTCGGGCGCGGCTTCTACAACCTTGCCGGCGGCAGCCCGATCGGCGGCCACATCCGGCTGGACCGCTGCCGCACCGTCGGCTTCGTCCGCCGGCCCTTCATGAGCAGCGCCGACAGCGCCTCCGTCGTCTTCTTCAACGGTGATGGGGAGGCGATGTTCAAGGTCTTCGTCGGCCGCGACGACGCCCGCCAGCTTCTGCCCGATCAGGTGGAGCGGTTCGAGTCCTTGAAGGCCCGCCTGTGTGGGGCGCCGGGCCAGACCGCCTGAATTGGCGCCGGGCCGCCCGGCGGCTTCAGCCGATCAATTGCGAATAATACGCAATCGCATTTCAGCAAAGAACAACGCGCCAAAAAAACCTCGTGCAGAGAGACAGAGATGATCGAGCCACCCGTGTCGCACCGCCCTCCCCTCCGCCCTCCTGCCCTCCGGCCTCCTGCCCTCCAACCGGCCCGCTCCCGCCTGCGCGCGGCGCTGTGGCTGTCGGCCTCCGCCCTGACGCTGCTGGCCCCCGCCGCCCAGGCGCAGCAGCAGAATCAGCAAACCGCCACCCAGACCGCGCAGGCGACCACGGCACCGGCCCCGACCATTCTCGACGCGGTGACGGTCTATGGCGAGCGCGGCCTGCGCAGCGTGGGCGAGAACACGGGCACGGTGTCGGTCATCCCGGATTACGAGCTTGAGAAGCGCGGCGTCCACCGCCTCCAGGACCTGCCGCGCTACGAGCCCGGCGTGACGGTCAGCAACTCCCCGTCCCGCGCCGGGGCCGGCGGCTACACCATCCGCGGCATCAGCAACAACCGCATCCTGATGCAGGTCGACGGCACGCGCCTGCCGGAATCGCCGGCCTCCGCCGCACCCTCCGCCGGCTACAACCGCGACGTGGTCGATCTGGACTCGGTCAAGCAGGTGGAGATCGTGCGCGGCCCGGCCTCGGCGCTCTACGGATCGGACGCGCTGGGCGGCGTGGTGACCTATGTGACCAAGGACCCGGCCGATTATCTGCGGCCCGGCCGCGACAGCTTCGTATCGCTGAAGACGACCTACGACAGCGTCGATTCCAGCCTGTCGGAAACCGGCACGGGCGTGCTGCGCTCCGGCGACTTCTCCCTGCTCGGCATCTACACGCGCCGCGACGGGGAGGAGTACAAGTCCAAGGACAAGGCCTTCCGCAACCCGCAGGACTATGAGGGCAACAACGGCCTCGCCAAGCTGGTCTGGGACCACGGGCCGGACAAGGTGACGCTGACCGGCGAGTATTTCCACCGCAGCACCGACACGACGCTGCGCAACGACGTCGGCGGCAGCGCCAGCTACATCTTCTCCATGGTGCCGATGCGGATGACGCGCGGCGCCTTCACCGGCTCCACGGCCGACGACACCGCGACCCGCTGGCGCGTCAGCCTGGAGCACGCGCACGACGCGCCCATCGGCTTCATCGACCACATCGACTGGCGCCTCTACGGCACCCAGTTCGACCGCGAGGAGAAGCGCACCCGCAACGCCCGCGTCGCCACCTCCACCAGCCCGCTGTTCACCGCCGGCAGCGCCCTGCGGGAATCCACCAGCAACGAATCCAAGCAGACGATCATCGGCGGCGCCGTCAACCTGCGCTCCGACACCCAGCTCTTCGGCCTGCGCAACAGCATCTCCTACGGCTTCGGCCTCGATTCCATCCGCACCGAGCGGATGCGCGACGTGACGCTGACCAACCTCGCGACCGGGGCCACCGCGAAGAGCTACAACGGCGACACCTACCCCAGCCGCACCTTCCCCAACACCGACACGCTCATGGCCTCGGCCTATGTGCAGGACGAGATCACCATCGACCGGCTGCGGCTGGTGCCGGCGCTGCGGCTCGACTATTACCGGATGGACCCGGACAAGGACGCCGCCTATTTCGCCGCCCGGCCGTCCACCCAGCCGGAGAAGCTGGACAAGCTGGCCCTGTCGCCGAAGTTCGGCGCCACCTACGACCTGACCAGGGAATACGCGCTGTTCGGCCAGTACGCGCACGGCTTCCGCGCGCCGCCCTACGACGACGCCAACCTCGGCTTCTCCAACCCGACCTACGGCTACGAGGTGCTGCCCAACGCCGACCTCAAGCCGGAGACCAGCGACGGCGTCGAGGCCGGCCTGCGCGGCAAATTCAGCGACGGGTCGAGCTTTCAGGTTTCCAGCTTCTACAACCGCTACAGCGATTTCATCCTGCAGAAGGCGGTCGGCACCGGCAGCGGCGGCATCCTGCGCTATCAGGCGATGAACGTCTCGAAGGTCGAGATCTTCGGCGCCGAGGGCAAGGGCGAGTGGCGGTTCCGGCCGGGCTGGGCGCTGTTCGGCGCGGCGGCCTTCGCCCGCGGTTTCGACATCGACGCCGGCACCGCCATCGACGAGGTGGCGCCCTTCACCGTCAACGCCGGCCTGTCCTACACCGCGCCGGATGATTTCTGGGGCGCCCAGGTCGCCACCACCCACGTGATGGCGAAGACGGCGAGCGACGTGAGCAACCCGACCTACCTGAAGGCCCCGGCCTACACCACGGTGGATCTGGCCGCCTACGTCAACCCGACGGAAAACATCAGCCTCGGCACCTCGGTCTACAACCTGTTCAACCAGGGCTATTACAACTACGTCAACGTCGTCGGCGTCAGCGAGACCTCGGCCGACCGCCGCCGCTATCTGGAGGCCGGCCGTTCCTTCCTGGTGCACGCCACGCTGAAATGGTGATGGTCCGTTCCTGACCCTTGCCGATCCGCGCCGGGATCGACCGGCGCGGCTCACGACATCTGGCTGATGGCCTTGCGGAAGCGCGCGAGCGACAGGCTGAACAGGATCACGCCGATCCCGATGAGCGCGAGGAATTGCGGCCAGACCACGTCGAGGCCGGCGCCGCGGTACAGGATGGCCTGGGCCAGCGTGACGAAGTGCGTCGTCGGCGCGGCGAGCATCACGTCCTGGACGAGGGCGGGCATGCTCTCGCGCGGCGTCATGCCGCCCGACAGCATCTGCAGCGGCACCATCACCAGGATCAGCAGCATGCCGAACTGCGGCATGCTGCGCGCCACCGTCCCCAGGAACACACCCATCGAGGTGGTGGCGAACAGGTGCAGGGCGGCGCCGGCGAGGAACAGGGCGACGGAGCCGCCGATGGGGACCGCCAGCAGCCCCTGGACGACGAAGACCAGGGAGACGGCGCAGGCAACGAGCACGACCAGGGCCATCGACCAGATCTTGCCCACCATGATCTCGGCGGGCGTGACCGGCATCACCAGCAGATGCTCGATGGTGCCGTGCTCGCGCTCCCGGATCAGGGCGGCGCCGGTCAGGATGATCGACAACATCGTCACCTGATTGATGACCTCGATCACCGATCCGAACCAGCCCTTGTTCATCTCGGGATTGAAGCGGACCCGCAGGGCGAGGTCGACCGGAAGCGCCGTCTCCCCCCGGTAGCGCTGCACGAAGGCGGTGACCTCCCCGCTGACGATCTGCTGGATGTAGCTGCTCCCTGTAAAGGCCTGGGTCATCCGGGTCGCATCGACGTTGAGCTGGATCGCCGGCTGGCGCCCGGCGAGGACGTCCCGCTGGAAGTCCGGCGGAATGTCGAGCGCGAAGGTGTCGAGCCCGGCGTCCATGCGGGCGTCCATCTCGGCGGGCGTGATGAGGACCGGCGGCAGGAAATAGGGAGGGTAGAAGGCGCCGACGATGCGGGCCGACAAGGGCGAGCGGTCCTCGTCGACGATGGCGATCGCCGCCTTGTTCAGCGTCTCCGGTATGGCGGTGGCCGCCGTGTAGATCGCCAGGGTGAAGGAGTAGACGATCAGGACCAGCAGCATCGGATCGCGGGCGAGGCTGCGCAGTTCCTTGATGCCGAGATTCAGGACGTTGGACGCCTGCATCGCTCAGCTCTCCTGCTTCTTCAGCAGCAGCGCGCTCGCCCCGATCAGGACCGGCACGGCGACCAGCAACGCGACGAAGGCGGCGTGCAGATCGCCGAAGCCCAGGGCTTTCGAGAAGACGCCCCGCGACATGGTCAGGAAGTGGGTGGTCGGGTAGATCTCCCCGATGACCGCCGCGGCGCCTCCCAGGGACGAGACCGGATCGATCATGCCGGAATACTGCGTCGCCGGGATCAGCGTCGCGATGGCGGTGCCGAAGATGGCGGCGATCTGGCTGCGCATGAAGCTGGACATCAGAAGCCCCATGGCCGTCGCCGCAACGGTGTAGAGCACGGCGCCGCTGGACAGGGCGAGCAGGTTCCCGGTCAGCGGCACGCCGAAGGCGGTGACCGCCAGCCCCACCATCAGAAGGAAGTTGAGCATGGCCAGCCCGACATAGGGCAGTTGCTTGCCGAGCAGGAACTCCAGTTTGGTGACCGGCGTGACGTAGAGGTTGATGATCGAGCCGAGTTCCTTCTCCCGCACGACGCTGAGCGCCGCCAGCATCGCCGGAATCAGCAGCAGCAGGATCGGGATGACCGCCGGCACGATGGCCTTCAGGCTCTCGACGTCCGGGTTGTAGCGGAAGCGCGTCTCGATGGTGGCGAGGCCGGGCGTCTGGCTTCGCGAGGCCAGCCACTGGCTGTGCATGCCCTGGACGTATCCGTTGACCGTCTCGGCCCGCGTCGGCATGGCGCCGTCGATCCACGCCCCGATCTGGACCGGACGCCCGCGGGCGACGTCGCGCCCGAAGCCCGGCGGGATTTCCAGCGCCAGCGAGAGGTCGCCCGCCCGCATGCGCCGGTCGAGATCCTCGTAGTCCGTGATCGGCGCCTGTTCGACGAAATAGCGGGAGCCCGCGAGGTTGAGCGTGTAGTCGCGGCTCACCGTCGTCTGGTCCCGGTCGAGGACGGCGAAGGACAGGTCCTCGACGTCCATGTTGATGCCGTAGCCCATGATGACCATCAGCAGGAGGCTGCCGACGAGGGCCAGCGTCGCCCGGATCGGATCGCGCCGCAACTCCAGCGCCTCCAGCAGTGTGTAGCTGAGCATGCGCCGCGGGTTGAAGAGCCGGCCCGCCGCGCGTTCGCCGGAAGGGGCGGCGGCGGGCGGCGGGGCCTGCCGGCGATCGTCGGGGACCGCCGCCGCATCGCTGTCCCGGCCCTCCGCCACGGCCTCCTCCAGATAACCGATGAAGGCCTCCTCCAGCGTCGCGGCGCCCCGCTTCGCGACGAGCGCCGCCGGCGTGTCGCTGACCAGCACGCGGCCGGCGTGCATCAGCGAGATGCGGTCGCAGCGTTCGGCCTCGTTCATGAAATGCGTCGAGATGAAGATCGTCACCCGGTCCCGGCGGGCCAGCCCGATCATGATCTCCCAGAACGCGTCGCGCGCGATCGGGTCGACGCCCGACGTCGGCTCGTCGAGGATCAGCAGGGCGGGCTCGTGGACCATCGCGACGGCGAGGGACAGGCGCTGGCGCTGGCCGAGCGGCAGCCGGTCCGGCAACGCCTCCATCGCGTCGGCGAGGCCGAAGCGCTCCGCCACCGCCGCGACCCGGCCGGGCAGGACGTCCTCGGGCACCTGGAACAGGCGGGCGTGCAGCTCCAGGTTCTGCCGGATCGTCAGTTCCGAGTAGAGCGAGAAGGCCTGCGACATGTAGCCGACGCGCCGCCGGGTCTCGATGTTCCGGGCGTCCACCGCCTCCCCGAACAGCCGGGCCTCGCCCTCGCTCGGCGGGAGAAGGCCGGTCAGCATCTTCATCGTCGTCGTCTTGCCGCAGCCGTTGGAGCCGAGAAAGCCGAAGATCTCGCCGCGCGGGATGCGGAAGCTGACATGGTCGACCGCCACGAAATCGCCGAACCGCATGGTCAGGCCCTTCGCCTCGATGGCGATGTCCCCCGCGTCCCCCGCGCGCGGCACGATCGCGACGGCCCTGTGCCCGCGGCGCTTCTCCTCGGGCATCAGCGCGACGAAGGCCGCCTCCAGCGTCGCGGTCCCGGTGCGGTCGAGCAGTTCCCGCGGACGGCCGGTGGCCAGCACGCGCCCCTCGTCCATGGCGACGAGCCAGTCGAAGCGCGCCGCCTCCTCCATGTAGGCGGTGGCCACCACCACGCTCATGCCGGGCCGGTCCGCCCGGATGCGGTCGATCAGCTCCCAGAACTGCCGCCGCGACAGCGGGTCCACGCCGGTGGTCGGCTCGTCGAGGATCAGCAGGTCCGGATCGTGGATGAGCGCGCAGCACAGGCCGAGCTTCTGCTTCATGCCGCCGGACAGCTTGCCGGCGGGCCGGTCGAGGAACGGCGCCAGACCGGTGCTGCTCGTCAGGTCGGCGATGCGCCTCCGGCGTTCGACGCGGCCCTGCCCGAACAGCCGTCCGAAGAAGTCGAGATTCTCGGCGATCGACAGCGTCGGATAGAGGTTCTTGCCGAGGCCCTGCGGCATGTAGGCGATGCGCGGGCACACGGCGCGGCGGTGGCGCGCCTGGGCCATGCTGCCGCCCAGCACCTCGACCGTTCCCTCCTGCAGGGCGCGCGCCCCCGACATCAGCGACAGCAGGCTCGACTTGCCGACGCCGTCGGGACCGATCAGGCCCGAGACGCGCCCGGCCGGAACGTCCAGGCTGACCCCGTCGATGGCCCGGACCTTTCCGTACAGCAGACGGACGTCCCGCAGACGGGCGACGGGCGGTCGCGCGACGGGTGGGGCGGCGGAGCGGTCGGCGGCGGCGCTCATGGCACGAGGTTTTGCAGGTTGGCCGGCCATTCGGTGTCCGGATCGATCCGCACATAGGCCACCCCCGGCAAGCCGGTCTTCACGTCGCGGATGTATTTCTTGAGCAGCGGAGGGGGAATCTGGGCCTTGATCCGGAACATCAGCTTCTGGCGTTCGCTGGCCGTCTCCACGGTCTTCGGGGTGAACTGGGCGACGTCGGCGACGAAGGTGGCCTTGGCGGGGATGACGTATTGCGGGAAGGCGTCGAGAGCGATCCGCACCTCCGTCCCGATCCGCACCCGCCCGGCAGCCTCCGTCGGCAGGAAGAAGGTCATGTAGACGTCGCTGAGATCGACCATGTTCAGCACCCGCCCGCCGGCGCCCAGCACCTCGCCCGGCTGCGCCACCCGGAACTGCACCCGGCCGTCGCGCGGCGAGCGGAGGGTGCTGTCCCGGATGTCGGCCTGGATGCGCTCGATGGTGGCCGCGGCGGCGTCGACCGCCGCCCCGGCGTTGACGACCTGGGCCTCGGCGGTGGCGATGGCGGCGTCGGCCGCGGCGACCTGGGCCTTCGCCGCGCTGACCGCGGCGTTCGCGCTTTCGAAGCGGGCGCGGTCGGTGTCGAGAACCTGACGCGACGTCGTGCCGCGCGCCTCCAGCTCCTCGGACCGGGCGAGCTGCTTCTGGGCGACGTCCCGCTCGGCCTCGCGCTGGGCGACCAGGGACAGCGCCGACTGGCGCTCGGCCCGACGCTGGAGCACCTGATGGCGGGCGGTCTCGACGCCGATGACCGCCTGCTGCTTCTGCGCCTCGGCCTGCTTGGCCTGGGCCTGGAGCACGTCGGTGTCCATGTGGGCGAGCACCTGGCCGGCGGTGACGAAATCGCCCTCGTCGACCAGGATGTCCTCGACCCGGCCGGCGGTTTTGGTGGCGATGTCGATCTCGACCGCCTCGATCCGGCCGTTGCCGCTGGCCAGACCGGCGGGCAGCCCCCTGGGCTGCAGGAACGACCACACGCCATAGAGGATCACGACGACGGTCAGCGCGGCTGCGGCCTTGAGCAGCCACCGGCTTGGCTTCTTCATCATCCACCAATCCATTCGCTTGCAGGCAACGCCTTCAAGGGCATCCAGCCTATCAGGCCACCCGCGCAGCGCCACCGGCTTTTCCAGCCCGACGTGGAAGGCGCTGCTTTTCGCCGCATCGGCTCAACCGCGCGCCTTTGCCTGGGAGGAATGTCGCCCGGCGACGTTCGCTCACTCCTCCTTGGCCGGGACGCCGCGGATGTGCCCGGCATTTCCCCAGTCGGCCGAGGATGCCCCTCCGGCGGGGGCCCGGCCGGGCGCCTCCGTGCCCGGGGCGGGGTGCTGGTTGACGGCCAGCGGCCCGCTGAACAGGCGGCGGATCACCGTGTAGAACACCGGGGTGAAGATCAGGCCGAACAGGGTGACTCCCAGCATTCCCATGAACACCGCGGTGCCCAGCGACTGGCGCATCTCCGCCCCCGCACCCTGCGCGATCATCAGCGGCACAACGCCCAGGATGAAGGCGAAGGACGTCATCAGGATCGGGCGAAGCCGGGTGCGCGCCGCCGCGACCGCGGCCTCGAAGCGGTCCTTGCCCTCGAACAGCTCGTTTTGGCGCGCGAACTCGACGATGAGGATGGCGTTCTTGGCGGCCAGCCCGACCAGCACGACGAACCCGACCTGCGCCAGGATGTCCACCGCCAGCCCGCGCATCAGCAGGCCGGTCACCGACGCCAGGAGGCACATCGGCACGATCAGGATGACTGACAGCGGCATCGCCCAGCTCTCGTACTGCGCCGCCAGCACCAGGAAGACGAAGACGACGGACAGCCCGAACACCAGCAGGCCGGTGTTGCCCGCGGCCTTCTCCTGATAGGCCAGCTCAGTCCATTCGAAGCCGAATCCGTCCGGCAGGGTGTCGGCCGCCGCCTTCTCCATCGCCGCCAGCGCGTAGCCGGTGGAGAAGCCGGGCAGCGTGTTGCCCTGAAGCTCCGCCGCCGGATAGAGGTTGTAGCGGGCGACGCGGTAGGGTCCGGTGATGTTCTGGAACTCCGCCACCGCGCCGATCGGAACCATGTCGCCCTGCGCGTTGCGGGTCTTCAGGTTGGCGATGTCGCGCGGGGTCTGGCGGAACCGCCCGTCGGCCTGCGCGGTCACCCGGTAGGTGCGGCCCAGCAGGTTGAACTCGTTGACGAAGGCGGAGCCGACATAGATCTGCAGCGCCTCGAACACCTGATCGGCGGTGACGCCCAGCATCTCCGCGCGCTGGCGGTCGATGTCCGCGAAGACCTTCGGCGTCTTGGTGTTGAACAGCGAGAACACGCCGACGAGGCCCGGAATGCGGTTCGCCGCGGCGGACAGCTCGTTCACCGACTCCTCCAGCGCGGGCAGGCCGCGGCCGCGCTTGTCCTCGATCATCATCTTGAAGCCGCCGGAATTGCCGATGCCGCGCACCGGCGGAGGCGGGATGGTGATGATGAAGGCGTCCTCGATGGCGCCCAGCCGGGTCCTCAGGTCGCCCAGGACGGAGTCGGCGGTCTGGCCCTTCGGGATGCGGTCCGCGAAGGGGGCGAGCGTCACGAAGATCGCTCCGGCGTTCGGCGCGTTGGTGAAGGTGGCGCCGTCGAAGCCGGCGAAGGGCACGGCGTGGATCACCCCCGGCGTCTTCAGCAGCGTGTCCACCGCGGTGCGCACCACCTCGTCCGTGCGGGCCAGCGACGAGCCGGGCGGCAGCTGCACCACCGTGATGAGATAGCCCTGGTCCTGGTTCGGGATGAAACCCGTCGGCGCCCGGCTGAACTGCCATGCCGTCAAAGCGAGCAGCACCCCGTAGACCGCCAGCACGATCACCGGCAGCCGCACCAGCCGCCCGGTCAGTCCGGCGTAGCCGTTGGACAGCCGGTCGAAGCCCCGGTTGAAGCCGCGGAAGAAGGCGTGGACCGGCCGCGTCAACGGCGACGGCTTGGGCGGGTTTTCCTCGTGCGGCTTGAACAGCAGCGCGCACAACGCCGGGCTGAGGGTCAGCGACACCAGACAGGAGATCACCGTGGCGGTGGCGATGGTCACCGCGAACTGGCGGAAGAACTGGCCGGAGATGCCGCTGACCAGGGCCGCCGGGATGAACACGGCGGTGAGCACCAGGGCGATGGCGATCAGCGCGCCGCCGACCTCGTTCATCGTCTCGTGCGCGGCGTCCTTGGGCTTCATGCCCTGGCGGATGAACCGCTCCACATTCTCCACGACGACGATGGCGTCGTCCACGACGATGCCGATGGCCAGCACCAGCCCGAACAGCGACAGCGTGTTCAGCGAATAGCCCAGCGCGGCCAGGACCGTGAAGGTGCCGATCAGCGAGACGGGAATCGCGGCGATCGGCACGATGGAGGCGCGCCACGTCTGCAGGAACAGGATGACGACGACGACGACCAGCGCCACGGCCTCGAAGATCGTCTTGTAGACCTCCTCCACGGACTGCGCGATGAACTCCGTCGGGTTGTAGACCACGTCGTAGCGCATGCCGCTGGGGAAGCTCCTGGAGAGATCCGCCATGGTCGCCAGGATGCGGTCGGCGGTTTCCAGCGCGTTGGAGCCCGGCCTCTGGAAGATGACCAGCGGCACCGCCTGCTGGCGGTCCAGATAGGCGTTCAGGTTGTAGTCCTGCGCGCCCAGCTCGACGCGCGCCACGTCGCGCAGGCGGGTGACCGCGGACCCGTCGGTCTTGACGATGATGTTGCCGAACTCGCGCGGGTCGGTCAGGCGGCCCAGCGTCTCGACGTTGAGCTGGAAGGCGCCGGGCGTCGGCACCGGCGGCTGGTTGATGACGCCGCCCGACACCTGGACGTTCTGCGCCTGGATCGCCCGCACCACATCGCCGGCGGTCAGGCCGCGCGCCGCCACCCGGTCGGGGTCGAGCCAGACGCGCATGGCGTAGTCGCGGGCGCCGAACACCTGGATGTCGCCCACCCCGTCCAGGCGCGCCAGCACGTCCTTGATCTGCAAGAGCGCGTAGTTGGACATGTAGAGCTGGTCGCGCGTCCCGTCCGGCGAGTTCAGGTGGATCACCATCAGCATGTCGGGCGAGTTCTTGCGCACGGTCACGCCGATGCGCCGCACGTCCTCCGGCAGGCGGGGCTCGGCCACGGCGAGGCGGTTCTGCACCAGCACCTGCGCGGTGTCGAGGTCGGTGCCCAGCTTGAAGGTGATGGTGAGCTGGAGCCGCCCGTCGCTGGTCGCCTGCGAGGACATGTAGAGCATCTCCTCGACGCCGTTGACCTCCTGCTCGATGGGGGCGGACACGGTGTCGGCGACCACCTGCGCCGACGCGCCGGGATAGGTCGCGTTGACCACGATGGTCGGCGGCGCGATCTCCGGATACTGCGCGACCGGCAGGGTCAGATAGGCGAAGACCCCGATGAGCGTGATGAAGATCGACAGGACCGCCGCGAAGATCGGCCGGTTGATGAAGAAATGCGAGATGTTCATGGCCCCGGCTCCGCTCAACCGGCCGGCGGCTTGGCTGGCTCGATCCGTCCGTCCTGCGGGGTCACCTTGGTTCCCGGCCGGGCCCGGACGAGGCCGTTGATGATGACCTTGTCCGTTTCCTCCAGACCGGAGCGCACGACGCGCAACCCGTCCTCGATGGGGCCGAGGCGCACCGGCTTCGGCACCACCGTACCGTCGTCGCCGACCGTCAGGACGATCTTGTTGGCTTGATCGCTGACCACCGCCTGATCGGGGATCAGCGTGGCGGTGTAGCGGTCCGACCCCGGCAGGCGCAGCCGTCCGAACTGGCCGGGCGTCAGCAGCAGCGACGGGTTGGGAAAGACGGCGCGGGCACGGATGGTGCCGGCACCGGGGCTCACCTGGTTGTCGATGAAGTTGAGCGTGCCCTTGAGGGGCCAGCTCTGCTCGTCGAACAGACGGCCCTCGACCGCGACGCCGCCGTCGCGTTGCGACTTCAGCACGCCGCGCGCCGCCGCCCGCTGGTAGGCGAGGTAGTCGGACTCGCTCATGTCGAAGATGAAATAGATCGGGTCGAGCGAGACGATGGTGGTCAGCAGGGTCGTCGTCCCGCTGTCCCCGCCGACGATGAGGTTGCCGACGCTGACCTCGCGCCGGCTGATGCGGCCGGCGATCGGGGCGGTGATGCGGGTGAAGTTCGCATTCAGCTCCGCCGTGCGGACGGCGGCCTTCGCCACCTCGACCCCGGCGGCGTCGACGCGGACCTGCTGCTGGCGCTCGTCGAACACGCTGGCCGCGACGTTGTCGCTGCGCCGCAGCTCCGACGCGCGGGCGAGCTGGCGGTTCGACAGGTCCAGCTTGGCCTCGGCCTGCTGCTGCTCCGCCCGCGCCGAGGCCAGCGCCGCCTCGAACGGGCGCGGGTCGATGACGAACAGCGGATCGCCCTGCTTGACGATCTGGCCGTCCTGGAAGGCGATGGAGTCGAGATAGCCGCTGACCCGCGCCCGGATCTCCACGAAGTCCACCGCCTGGAACTGGCCGGTGAACTCGTCCCATTCGACGATCTCCTTGCGCAGCGGCGGGCTGACCGTCACCGGCGGCGGAGCGTTCTGGGCATTCTGCGCGGTCTCGGCGGCGCGGGCGCCGTCGCCGGACGAACCGGCCACCGACAGGCCGCCGACCACCGCGATGGCGGCAAGCAACAGCACCAAGCCGGCCATCACCCGGCGAACGGATGCAGCCCTGCCTGTCCCAACCGCCATCATGACCGTCTCCGTTCCCGTTCCCGGAATACGGATGGTTGCATGGATCGGCAAAGTCCCACAGGACGCGAAGGTTGCAACCGCTAGCCCTTATAAAGGGGGAGAATCACCAAAACCGCTCGCAAAGCTGGCGAGGCGAACCGAGGGCCGGCGGTGCGGCGGAGCCGCGGAATCGGATCTCGCCGCGGCACCACTCCCCCGTCGATCTGTTCCCGCACTGTGTCACAGGCAGGAGGCCACCATGGCATCGCGCGCCGAGCGCTCCGACCCCGGTTTGTGGGAAAAGGTCAAGGCAAGCATTCAACACGGTGACAAAGGCGGCGAGCCCGGCCAGTGGTCCGCCCGCAAGGCCCAGATGGCCGTCCAGGAATACAAGCGGCGCGGCGGCGGCTACGAAGGGCCGAAGAGCGCCGGCATCAGCCTGAAGCAATGGACCGAGGAGGAGTGGGGCACGCGCTCCGGCAAGCCGAGCGCGGAAACCGGCGAACGCTACCTCCCCCGGCAAGCCCGCGAGCACCTGTCCAAAGCCGACTACCAGCGCACCAGCGACAAGAAGCGCGCCGACACCAGGAAGGGCAAACAGTTCTCCGAACAGCCGGACGACGTGGCCCGCAAGACGGCGCCCTTCCGGCACCACACCGACGGGGAATGGACCCGCGCCGCCCTCTACGAGAAGGCAAAGCAGCGGAACCTGCCCGGCCGGTCCCGCATGAGCAAGGAGGAGCTGCGCAAGGCGCTCTCCTGACCGAGCCCCCCGCAAGACAGCCCACGGCGGCACGGGCGGCGGCACGTCCCCAGACTGCCTGTGGGCTTGTACTTTTTGTCGACACCCTTGCCGGAAATTGGCGTTTGAGGTGAATCGCGACGCTGCCTAGCCTGCCACCTGTCCACGACGCGACGTGACCGCTCCACACCACATTGCGGGCTTGAATGATGAAGGAACTTCCGGTGGCAGGCACCGATTCGATCGCCGATCTCGTGATCCACGGGGGTGAGGTCGTCACCTCCGCGGCGCGCTTCCCGGCCAGCATCGCCATCAGCAACGGCCGGATCGCCGCCATCGGCGCGCCGGAGACGATGCCGCCCGCGGCCGAAACGCTGGACGCGACCGGCCTCGCCATCCTGCCCGGCGGGATCGACGTCCATGTGCATTTCCGCGATCCCGGCTACACCCACAAGGAGGACTGGGCCAGCGGCACCAGCGCCGCGGCCTTCGGCGGCGTGACGACCGTCTTCGACATGCCCAACACCATCCCGACCGTGGCCACGCCGGAGATCCTGGCCGCCAAGCACGCCATCGCGGACGAGAAGGCCTTCGTCGATTACGGCCTCTACGCGGTGCTGGGCGAGGAGTCGCTCGACCACGTCGAAGCGCTGGCCGAGGGCGGCGTCATCGGCTTCAAGCTCTACATGGGCAACACCTTCGGCCGCATCCCGTCGCCGGACACCGGCGCCATGCTCGAACTGTTCGAGCGCGTCGCGCCGACCGGCAAGCGCGTCAGCCTCCACGCCGAAACCAACACCATCATGGAACGGCGGGAGAAGCGCCTGCGCGAGGCCGGCCGCAACGACCCGCTCGCCCACCTCGACTCCCGCCCGGCCGTCGTGGCGGTGGAGGCGGTGGAGCGCGCCGCGACCCTGGCCGAATGGACCGGCGCGCGCATCCACATCCTGCACATCTCCTCCAAGGAGGAACTCCGGCCGCTCGCCGAGGCGAAGGCCCGCGGGGTGGACATCACCGGCGAGACCGGCCCGCATTACCTGATGCTGAGCACCGACGACTACGCGCGCTGCAAGGGCGTCATCCGCGTCAACCCGCCGGTGCGCGAGGCCGACTGCCACGAGCCGCTGTGGAACGCCCTGAAGGACGGCACGATCGACATGATCGCCACCGACCACGCGCCCCACACGCCGGAGGAGAAGACCCGCTCGGTGATCTGGAACTGCGACTGCGGCTTCCCCGGCGTCGAGACCCAGATGCCGCTGATGCTGACCGCCGTGGCGGAAGGCCGGATGGACCTGCGCGACTATGTCCGCGCCAGCTCGGAAGCCCCGGCCAAGAGCTTCGGCCTCTACCCGCAGAAGGGCGCCATCCTGCCCGGCGCCGACGCCGACCTCGCACTGTTCGACCTGTCGGAGGAATGGGTGATCGACGACTTCAAGCTGCACTCGCTGTCGCGCATCTCCCCCTGGCACGGGCGCACGGTGAAGGGAAAGCTGAAGCACACGCTGGTCCGCGGGGCCTTCGTGGTGCGCGACGGCGCCCTGGTCGAGACCATGAGGGGCCACGGCCGCTCCGTCCACACCATCCAGCGCATGCCGCCGGCCGAGCCGCGCAACACCCACAAGACCATCGCGGCGGTCACGGCCGCCACGCCGGAAGCGTGACATGAGCGACCTCCTCATCACCGCCGGCCCCTTCCGTTTCGACGCGCGCTTCGAGACGGACGGGGCGCCGAAGACGGTGGCCGCGCTCCGCGCGCGGCTTCCCTTCCGCAGCCAGATCGTGCATGTCCGCTGGAGCGGCGAGGGCGTGTGGGTGCCGCTGGGGGAGACCGACTTCGCCGTCCCCTACGAGAACCACACCAGCCACCCGGCGCCGGGGCAGATCATCCTGTACCCCGGCGGCCTCAGCGAGACGGAAATCCTGCTGGCCTACGGCGGCGTCAGCTTCTCCAGCAAGGTCGGCCAGCTCGCCGGCAACCACGTCATCACCCTGACGTCCGGGCTGGAGAATCTGCCGGAGCTGGGTCGCCTGGTCCTGTGGGAAGGGGCCAAGGAGTTCGAGATCGCCCTGCGCTGACCGCCCCGCCCTCTCCTCCGCCAGTGGGAGAGGGCGCGCCGGCCGGCTCAGGACGCGCCGGCCAGCGCCCAGCGCGGCAGCAGGGCGTGGATGCCCTTGTGCCGGTTCACCAGCTGCGTCACCCGCAGATCGGCGGCGACGCTGCACAGGCGGTAGGCCTCCTCGGCGGACAGGCCCGTGCGTTCGGAAATCAGACCGATCATGGCGCGGAGCGCGATCCGCGCCGCCTCGTCCAGGTCCGGGTCGAAGCCCATGGTGATGACGTGCTCCGCCGTCTCCGCCCAGGGCCCGGCCAGACCGGCCCCCTTCACCAGCTCGACGCGGAAGCGCCCGGTTAGGCCGGTCTCGACCGCGGTCAGGCAGACCTCGCCGTCGCCCTGCGCGGCGTGGCCGTCACCGACGGACAGCAGGGCGCCCGCGGTCCACACCGGCAGGTGAAGCACCGCACCCGCGGTCAGCTCCTTGTTGTCGATGTTGCCGCCGAAGGCGCCGGGCACAATGGAGGTCAGCCGCCCGTCGGACGGCGGCGGCGCCGTCCCGATGACACCGAAGAAGGGGCGGGCCGGAATCGCCAGACCCCAGGGCATCCGCACCGTGCCGAGCGCCCGGTCGATGGGCAGATGGATGCGGGCCCCCCCTGGCGCCAGATCGGGCACCAGATCGGGCAGCGCCCCGGCGCCGGGGCGGATCAGGTTGAACCCCCAGTCGTCGCGCAGCGACACCTCCAGGATCTCCACCCGCAGCGCGTCCCCCGGCTCCGCCCCGCGGACGGCGATCGGCCCGGTCATGATGTGCGGTCCCGGCCCCGGCGCCACGGCGGCGAGAATGCGCCGGTGCTCCGGCCGGACGGTCATGCCGATCCCGTCCGGCGGCAGATCCTCCGTCCCGCCGCTGACGGTGTGGATCGTCACGACGTCGCCGCTGGCGATCTCGGCGACCGGCGGCAGCGTTCCGTCGAAGAAGCCCCAATGCACGCATTCGGGAGTCGGGAATAGGTCGAGCGGCATGGGAGCGTCCTGGGAAAAAGCGGGCGTTCGGTCAACAGCAAGGGGTGGCGGCGTAGTAGCGCCGCATGGCGTCCTCAAGCGCCGGCAGGGCGGCCTGGAGCGCGGCGCTGCCGGCCATGCCGTGGCGCAGCCGGGCCAGCAGCTCCGCCTGAACCGCCGGGTGGTCGATGCCGGTGACCCGGCCCCGCCGCACGACGGTCCGCCCGGCAACCACCAGCTCGGCGATGTGGCCGGCGCCGGCGCGGGCGAACAGCAGGTCGCGCAGGCACAGCCCATCAAGCAGCCGGTCGGAATCGAGCGCGCCGGCGTCCAGCAGCAGCAGGTCGGCCGGCTGGCCGGGGGCGATGACGCCGCCCTCCTCCCGCCCGGTGACCGACGCCCGCCCGTTGGCGAGCGCGATGCGCAGCATTTGCGCCTCGTCCACCGCGCCCTCGAAGCCCCAGCCGCGGTGCAGCGCGTTGGCGAGGCGCATCTCGCACAACGCGTCGTCGTCCTCGTTCAAGGCAAGCCCGTCGAGGCCGAGCGCCACCCGGCAGCCCCGCGCCACCATCTCCGCCAGCGGCGCGATGCCCGACCGCAGGCCGAGGTTGGAGCCGGTGTTGACCGTCACGGTGACGCCCGTCTCGGCCAGGATGTCCATCTCCTCCGGCCTGATCCAGGTGCAGTGGGCCAGGGTGAGACGCGGCGACAGCAGGCCGATGCGCTTCAGATAGGGAAACAGCCCGTCGGGAAACGCGCGGTCCGCCCATTCCCGCTGGTAGCGTGTCTCCAGGCAGTGCATGTGGACACGCCGTCCCGTGCGGGCGGAGGCATCGGCCACCGCCTGCAACAGCTCCGGCGAGCACCACTGCACGCCGGTCGGGCCGTACTGCACGTCCACCAGTTCGCCCGCCGCGGCGGCGGCCACCTCCTCGACCAGCCGGATCTGCTCGGCGGGGGATGGCGGCGGCGCGGCGGTGCGGCGGGCGAACTCCCGCCGCGCCTCGTCGGGCAGCAGGGCCAGCAGCTCCTCGGACGGGCCGTAGACCAGCGGGTTGCGGTCCTTCAGCGCCACCGCGAAGGCGATCCGCAGCCCCACGTCGCGGGCGGCGCGGGCGACCTCCGCCGCTTCCTCCGGCAACGGAGTCAGCCCCTGGGTGCGGGTGTAATGCACCATGACGGCCCCGGCGCCGCCGAGCGCGCTGCGCCCCAGCGACGCGGCGGCGGCCAGATAGGGATCGACCGCCGGCAGCAGGGCCAGATAGTGCAGCCAGACCTCCAGCGGCTTGCCCGCCGCCCCGAAGGAGCTGGAGCGGACCGGCCGCCCGTGGTCGTGCGCGTTGACCGGCGCCGGCAGGGCGAACAGCGGCTCTCCGGCCTCCTCGACCCCATCCAGCGCCTCCACCGCCGCGATCCGCCCGTCGCGGAGCGTCAGCCGTCCCGGTCCCCGTGGCGTGTAGCCGGGCCCGTCGAGCCGGGCGGTGCAGGCGATGGAACGGACCGTCATGGCAACCTCATCCGGCGGTGGGAGCGATGCGCCGCTCCGTTTGGGGCGGCAGGAAGGAGCGGTCGAAGATCCGGCCGGGCGCCGGCTGGTTCGGCAGCTTGTAGGCCGCGGCCATCACCGCGATGGAGCGCGCCAGCCGGTCGTCCGACAGGTCGCCCAGCCCGATCTCGCGCGATTCCGGGGTGATCATCATGGCATCGAAGGCGAACCGCAAGCGGCGCTGCTCGCTTCCGGCGTCGATCAGCGGCTCGACCTTGACCAGCGTCTTCACGGCGGCGGCCGGGTCGGCCATCACGTCCAGGACGGCGCGGTTGATGGCCCGCACCAGCCCCTTCACCGCCTGCGGCTTGTCGCGCGCCAGCGCCTGGGACACCATCACGCCGTTGGAATAGAGGTCGAGACCGTGATCGGCGTAGCTGATCCAGCGGAAGCCGGTGTCGGGATTCTGCCCCTGCTGGATCAGGTTGACGTAGCTGGTGACGTTGAAGACCAGCGAGGCGGCGACCTCGCCGCGGATCAGCATCTGCTCCTGCAGGTTGGGCTGCATGTTCAGCACCTCGACGCCGGACGGGTCCAGGCCGTTGCGCTCCAGCAGGGCGGGCAGCAGGCGGGTGGCGGCGCTGCCGGCCGGACCGCCGACCTTCTTGCCGACGAGGTCCTTCAGCCCGGTGATGCCGCTGTCCGCCTTGGTCAGCACCGCGAAGGGCGGCTTGTTGTAGATGTGGTAGACCATCACCGGCGCCTCGGCGGGCTTCTGGGCCGCTTGCTGGATCACCGCGTTGATGTCGCCGAAGCCGGCGTCGTAGGCCCCCGACATGATGCGCGTGACGGTGGCGGAGGAGCCTTCGCCCTGGTCGATGGTGACGTCCAGCCCCTCCTCGCGGAAGTAGCCCTTCTCCTGGGCGACGAAGTACCAGGCGTGGATGCCCTGATACTTCCAGTCCAGCGTGAAGCGGATCGGCGTGCGCTCCTGCGCGGCGGCCGGGAAGAATGGAGCGGCCAGGGAGAGGCCGAGCCCGGCCAGAAGCGCGGCGCGGCGGGTGATGGTGAACATGCCTGTCTCCATACCGAGGATTTATGGGCGGAAGATGTGCGGGCCAGGGAGGTGCGGAGCCCGGTCAGCCGGCCGCGAACTCCGACTTGCGGTTGGCCCAGCCGGTGACGCGGCGCTCGATCAGCGAGAAGATCACGTAGAGGGCGACGCCCAGCCCGGCCAGGATGAACAGGCCGGCGAAGACCAGCGGGACGTTGAAGTTGGAGGAGGCGATCAGCATCATGTTGCCGACGCCGCGGTTGGAGGCCACCGTCTCGGAGATCACCGTCCCGACGAAGGACAGGGTGACGGCCACCTTCAGCGACGCGAAGAAATAGGGCATCGCGCGGGGCAGCCCGACGTTCAGCAGGATGTCGCGCTTCGACGCCTTCAGGGTGCGCAGCACGTCCTCCAGCTCCGGCTCGGTGGTGGCGAGACCGGTCGCCATGTTCACCACCACCGGGAAGACGCAGATGATCGCCGACGTCAGCACCGCCGGCACCGTGCCCGAGCCGAACCACAGGACGAAGATCGGCACCACCGCCACCTTGGGGATGGAGGAGAAGCCGACCAGCAGCGGGAAGGCGACGTTGTAGGCGAGGCGGGAGGAGCCGATCAGCAGCCCGATCACCACCCCGGCCCCGACGCCCAGCGCGAAGCCGACCAGCGTGGTGTAGAGCGTCTGCACCGCGTGCGGCATCAGCGCCGGCCAGCGGTCGATCAGCGTGGCGATGATCTGGCTGGGCCGCGGCAGGATGATCTCGCTGATGCCGAAGACCAGGCAGGAGACCTCCCACAGGACGAAGACGCCGACGATCAGGGCGGCGGAGGCGAGCTTCTCGCGGTTCACGGCTCTCATGAAAGTCCTCCAGCACCGCTCCGCGCGGCGACGATGAGGCTGCGCAGCGTGTGCGTCAGGCTGGTGAATTCCGGCTGGTAGGTGGTGTCCAGCGTGCGCGGCCGTGGGAAGTCCACCTGCTCGTCCACCAGGATGCGGCCGGGACGCGCGCTCATCACCATGATGCGGTTGGCCAGGAACGCGCTTTCCCGCAAGTCGTGGGTGACCAGGAGAACGGTCGGCCGACGCTCCATCCACAGCGTCTGCAGGGTGGCCCACAGCTCCTCGCGCGTGAACTGGTCCAGCGCGCCGAAGGGCTCGTCGAGCAGGAGCAGCGTCGGATCGTGGATCAGGGCGCGGCACAGCGAGGCGCGCTGCTGCATCCCGCCGGACAGCTGCCAGGGGAACTTGGTCGCGAAATCCTGAAGCCCGACCTTGGCGAGCAGGGCGTCGGCGCGGTCGCGGTACTCGGTCTTGCGCTTCTGCCGCCACTCCTCGCGGAAGGGCCGCGCGATCTTCAGCGGCAGCATCACGTTGTCGCGGATGCTGAGCCAGGGCAGCAGCGTCGGATTCTGGAAGGCCATGCCGATGCGCACGTCCTCCGCCCCGACCTCGCGCCGGGCGACGAAGACATGGCCGCTGGACGCCTTCAACAGCCCGCCCACCAGCTTCAGGATCGTGGATTTGCCGCAGCCGGAGGGGCCGACCAGGGCGATGAAGTCGCCGTGGTCGATGCGGAAGGTGCTTTCGGCGAGCGCCTGGGTCGCCGCGGCGTCCCGCCCGTAGGAGACCGTGACGCGCTCGAACTCGATGATGGGCCGCGCCCCGCCCGGCGGCTTGAGGCCGGTCGGGGTGGTCAGCTCGGCCGTTTCGGCCGGTGTGGCGTTCTGCAGGAACATGGTGTGCCCTTCCGTCTTCGGACCCGCCGGGAGCGCGGTCACAGCGCCGCCCATCCGCCGTCGACCGGAAGGTCCACGCCGGTGATCTGCCGCGAGGCGTCGCTCGCCAGGAACAGGCAGGCGTTGGCCACGTCCTCGCCCGTGGAGACGCGGCGCAGCGCGTAGTCGGCGGCGTGGCGCTCGGCGGCGGCCTCCTCGCTGATGCCCAGGCGGCGGGCCATCTCCGGCACGACCTTGCCGCGGAAGCGCGGCCCTTCGACCATGCCGGGGGCGACACAGTTGACGTTGACGTTGAAGGGGCCGGCCTCCAGCGCGAAGGACTTGGTGATGCCGCGCAGGCCCCACTTGGACGCCGAATAGGCCATCCGGCCCGCCCGCCCGCGCATCCCGAAGGTGCCGCCGACGTTGACGATCTTGCCGTAGCGCTGGGCGGCGAAGGTCGGCATGACGGCGCGCATGGTGTTGAAGCAGCCGGTCATGTTGAGGGTGACGATCTCGTTGAACTCCTTCTGGCTGGTCTCCCATCCCGTCTTGCCGATGGGGCCGGAGCCCCCGGCGACGTTGACCAGCACGTCGATGCGGCCATAGGCCGCCAGCGTGCGCTCCGCCGCGCCCTGGCACTGCCGCTCGTCGGTGATGTCGCAGGGGATGACGATGGCCTCCCCGCCCGCGGCGCGGACCCGCGCCGCGACCGGTTCGATGGCCGTGGTGTCGCGCCCGACCAGCGCCAGGCGGCAGCCCTCGTCGGCGAAGGCCATCGTCACCGCCTCGCCCATGCCCTTCGCCGGGCCGGTGATCAGGACGACCCGCCCCTTCAGTTCCAGATTCATCGTCATTGCTCGTCGTCTTGCTGTTGGGGCGGTGTTACGGGGCGACGCGGCTCGGCCGGTCGGCGCGGGGCGGCAGGTAGGCATCGGTGAAGACCTCCGACGCCTTCGGCGTCCGCTCCAGCCCGTTCGCCTTGACCACGATCTCGATGGAGCGCTGGAAACGCTCCGGATCGACGTCGCCCAGGCCGATCCGCGCGATCTCGGGGTGGTTCATCTCCTGCCGGATGGTCGCCTCGGTGCGCTCGATCTCGACCGCCTCGTTCAGCAGGGGTTCGCGCTTCATCACCGAGCCCACCGACTTCGCCGGGTCGGCGATCATGTCCTTGGTGGCGCGGTTGATGGCGCGCAGCAGGCCCTTCACCGCCTCGCCGTTCTCTTTCGCGAAGGCGCGCGAGACGACGATGGCGTTGGAGTAGAGGTCCATGCCGTAGTCGCCGTACTTGATGAAGCGGAAGTCCTTGTCGGGATTCATCCCGGCGGCCTTGGCGCCGAAGGTGATGGTGTTGACGTAGCCGAGCACGCCGTCCACCTGCCCGCGCATCAGCATCTGCTCGCGCAGGTTCGCCTGCATGTTGGTCAGCGTCACCTTGCCGGCGTCGATGCCGGCCATGGTGGCGAAGGCGGGGAACAGCTTCAGGGCGCCGTCGCTGGCCGGGCTGCCGATGGTCTTGCCCTCCAGGTCCTTGGGCGTGCGGATCGGCCCGTCGGCCTTCACGGCGACGGTGAAGGGCGGCGTGTTGTACATCATGTAGACGGCGATCGGCGCCTCGTCCGGCGACTTGGCGGCGAGCGTGATCAGGGAGTTGATGTCCCCGAAGCCGACGTCGTAGGAGCCGGTCGCCACCTTGGTGATCGACGCGCCGGAGCCCTCGCCCTGGTCGATGGTGACCTTCAGCCCCTCCGCCTTGAAGTAGCCGTTGTCCTCGGCCAGCAGGATCAGCGCCTGCGGACCCTGATACTTCCAGTTGAGCACCAGCTTGACCGGGGTTTCGGCCATCGCGGCGGTGGAGCCGCCGGCCACGCCGCCGACCGCGCCAAGGAGAACGCCCGCCAACGCCGCGGACCAAGTGTGCAACCGCTTGTCCATGAGGCCGTCAACTCCCGTAAGGTGTGACAGGAAGTCCGTCGCCCCCGCCGATCCG
>NZ_CP022368.1 GCF_003119115.1 Azospirillum sp. TSH58 | reverse complement strand
CCGGCGCTTCCGCCACGACCCCGATTGCCGCGTGCTTCTCGCCAACCCGGCCGCGTGCGGAGAGGGCGTTAGCCTGCATCATTGGTGTCACCACGCCGTCTATCTCGACCGCAGCTTCAACGCCGGGCATTTTTTGCAAAGCCAAGACCGCATCCATCGCCTCGGCTTGGCTCCGGACGTCATGACGCGGTTCACGCTTCTGATGAGCGCCGATACGATCGACGCCGCCGTCGATGGGCGACTTCGCGACAAAGTGACCGCTCTCGCGCGCCTTATGGATGATCCGGGACTGGTGCAGGTGGCGTTGCCTGAGCCCGACGAAGGGCAAGGAGGCCCGCCCGCGCACGCGGACGACCTTCAAGCGGTCACCGCTCACATCGCGGAGGCCGCGCGACGTGCTTCCTAGCCGCGGCCGCTGCCTCGCGGTGTTTCTGCTGGTCTACAGCGCGCGCTTGAATCCCCGGCTCGGCCTCGCTGAGTGGATCGTCGCCGCTCGCGAGAAGTCGACCATTATGGCGCACGCGCTTGACCTTGAGGGAACGGCGAAGGGGCTCGTGGCGCTCAATCTCGCGCGCAGCGAACCCGCTGTTGCGCCGGCTGCGCAGCTTATCCATCTGAACGACCAAGCCGATTTCCCAACCCTTGTCGGCATTGCGCGCGTCCTCCTTGAGCGGGCTCCGCCTTCGTGGATTCGGGTTGCGGTCAATGGGAGCCGGGTCGCCCGCGAGTACATTCCCGCGTCCGACCTGGCGGCGCTCGCCTGGCTCGGCGACGAATTCGACGCTGTGCTGATCGAAGCGCACCAGCGCGCCGTCGCTCCTTCCGAGGAGGACGTTCGCAAGCGCCTGGGAGACGCTGCCGAACTTATCGTCCTAGCGGCGCTTCGGCGCGCCGGCCGCCGCCCCGTCCACGTCGCGCTCATCTCGAATGCCTACGGCTACGACATCGAGCTCCGCGCGGCCGACCGGACGGACCGCTTGGAGGTGAAGGCCGCTGTTCGCCGGACATGCGGGGTCGTGCATGTCAGCCGCAACGAGTTCGACAAAAGCCGTCTTTTTGGGACCGAGTGGAGGCTGGTGCAGGTGGTGTTCTCGACCGGCGCGCTGGTGCGCGGTCCAATCGGCCCGGCTCACGTTGAAGAGATCAGAGAGCTTCCGGGAGCCGCGCTTCGGGCGCTCGCTCCTCTCGAGCCCAACGGCTTTCGGTGGAGCGAGTCGGCCGAATTTCGGCCGCCTTCTGAAGCTTGGATGAGGAGCGGCATTGTTCCCGATCCCGCATTTTGGGCGCTGAGCGAGCGGTAGGGGGCTCGCGACGCCTGGGCGAGACGACGATCCGCCGGACCGGGCAGAAGTCGCCCCGGTTCAGTACACGTGGACGGCATCCTGCGCGTTGTACGGGAGTAAGGCGGCGTCTTTAGACGCCCAACGCTTTTCACCGGCGTTCGGAAAAAAGCTATTCACCACGTGGCCTCGCCACTGGACGCATAATCCCGAACAGGCTGGATAAGAGCGCGGATCAAAATCTCTGAACGGCGGGCCGAAACCGTTGGTACGCTTCAGCTTATGCCAGCGGTGTTCTTCAGCCGGCACCCTATCTGCATCGTAAATTATCCACCGTACAATTTATACGATTGCTTTTGTTAATGAAACTACCTAAATCTTGCGCAAACGCAAGGGCATACACTATTTTATTGCGGGAATTGTCATTATTTTTTACACGTTAATATGCGCGCGTAGAGCCCAGATTTGGTTGAAAGGACATTAGGTGCCATGGCTGTCGATATGCTGATTTCGCGGTTTTTCACTGAGCTTGAAAAAATTATATTCGAAAAGAAGCCCCTTTGAGGTGGAAGGAATAGAGGGCAGGCCTCATTCGAAAGAAGCGCCATCATACCGCCACGTTTTCAATGCACTTTGTCTTATAGGCCATAGTCGCGGCTACAAACTTCCGCGATATGATGCATTCAAGAAGCTGTACTTTTCATGCCTTATAAATAATGAGTTTTATGATGATAAGCGCGATCAGTTCTTTATAGAAGGCGATGCAAGTAAAGGATTTACTCCTAATTTTCTGCGTCGGTTGAGTGGATGGTACCGAGATGGAATAGCGCATACACATCTTTACTGTGCGTTTGTCCAAGCTTATGAAGAGCAAAGGCGAGTCGGCGGAGTCTTTCTTGACTCGCGTGCAGACTTGAAGCTGAAAGCGGATATTCTGGTCGTAACCCCGAACAAAGTAGCTTGCATCGACTTGCAATATGCGGAGGGCGATAGGCAAGCGGAGTTGCTTGGTCGTCGAGCCAAATCAGAAAACAGATCAAAGGAAAACAACAATACAAGCTCACACAAAGGCAATCCAATTACAGAAGACGCGCGTAGATTCTTTGTCTCAAAGAATAATTACAGGAGGATGCCTAATGGATTATATATATATTCGGAAGAAGTAATAAATAAAGTTATTGAAGAGCTTGATAAATTTTTTGAAATTCCCGCGGAAATCGCCATTACATACGAAGAGATGAGGAATATCAAAATGTGGGAGCTTCAGAAGTTGAAAGGAAATATTCCAAGATTTCCACCGAAAATTCCGGATGCCGACTAGGGCACGGCAGGGAATTATGTGCCCCGAACGTGGGTTGGAGAGACTGAAAGCTTGTTCCGTCGGCGGTGACGGGAGTTGCCAATGCCCTCGTCCATTGTTCATCCGTGTGGCTGTCCGCGCTGTCGGGCCGATGAGCCGCACGCGGATCGCGCGCTTCACCAGCACATCAATCTGCTCATCAGTCGCCTCAATGAGCAGCAGCGCCGCTGGTTCGTCGCGCTGGAGGCCGAGCGCCTTGGGCGCGGCGGGGAGACGCTCTTGTCGCAGATCACCGGCCTGAACCGGAGGACCATTCGGCGTGGTCGCCGCGAACTCGCGGCCGGCTTGGCCGAGCGCTCGACCGAGCGCGTCCGCGCCCCGGGCGGCGGGCGACCGGCGCGGGATGTGCAGGATCCGGAGCTTCTCCCGGCTCTGGAGACGCTGCTCGCCCCCGAGACCGCCGATGACCCCATGGGCCGCCGCGCCAAGGGCAAGCGCAGTTCCCTGCGGCAGCTGAGCGCCGCCCTCGCCGCAGCCGGACACCCGGCAAGCCGGCCGACGGTGGCGCGGCTGCTGCGCCAGCTCGGCTACTCGCCCAAGGTCAATGCCCGGCGCACGGAAGCTCACAGCTCGCCTCCCGAACGCGACGCCCAGTTCCGACACATTGCCGAGCAACGGGCGCAGTTCCAAGCCGCCGGCGAGCCGATCATCAGCGTTGATACGAAAAAAAAGGAGCTGGTCGGTAATTACAAGAATGCCGGCCGGAGGTGGTGCCGGACCGCCGAAGCCGTGCTGGTGTCAGTGCCGGCTGGATACTCCTCGGAAAGGGCGGCTGAAAACTCCCCAGGCTAACGCAACGGCAGGGCTCCGGGGCGTACGCCCCGGAGCCCTGCGGCCGCTCATCGCCCATGATCACCCTCCGAGGCGGAGGGAGGGCGCAGGTGGTCAGACTTGGGGAACTCGTCATGATTCTCGATCTCGCCCGCGAGGGTCTGTCGGTGTCGGCGATCGCACGCCGCACCGGCCTCGATCGCAAAACCGTCCGCAAATACATCGAGCGTGGCTTGGAGGTGCCGGCTTATGGTCCCCGCAAGCCCAGGCCGACGGTCGTCGCGCCCTACGAGGCATACCTGCGCGAGCGCGTCACCGCTTTTCCGGAACTCACCGCCAGCCGTCTGCTCCGCGAAGTCCGCGCCCGCGGCTACACGGGCGGCTACACCGCGCTGAAGGATTTCCTGCGCACCGTCCGCCCCGCGATCGCCGCTCCCTTCGAGCGTCGCTTCGAGACGCCGGCCGGGTGCCAGGCCCAGGTGGACTTCGCCTATTTCCGCACCGCGTTCACCGCCGAACCGGGTGTGGAGCGGGTGGTCTGGTTGTTCTCCCTCGTGCTTGGCCACAGCCGTCTAATGTGGGGCCAGTTCGTAGTCCATCAGGACCTGCAGACCGTTCTGCGCTGCCACGAGCTGAGGGGGCCGCAACCTCCCTTAAAAAGGCTAAGTTCTCGCTTTGTCCGCCCAGCGTATGTTTCGTCCGTTCTATGGCGTGCCCCCTCAACAGCGCCTAAAAGGCTGCGCCGCACCCCACTTCCTTGGCACCCCACGTTTTCCCATTGAAATGGCGCCAGAATGGCGCCACGATAAAGCTATGACCAAGGATCATGAACACCGGATCAATCTCCGGCTCCCCGCGGAAATTTTTGAGGCAATGGACCGCCTGCGCAAGGCGGGGGCTGGGAAGGTGTCCCGAAACACTTGGATCGCTATGGCGATAGAAGAGAAGATTGAGCGCGACAGTCACAAAGGCGCTGGAGGGGAATGCGTAGATGCCTGATTTTTATGAGTTTTTCGCCGGAGGCGGCATGGCGCGCGCTGGTCTCAGCGATGGCTGGACTTGCCGTTTCGCGAACGACTACGACCTCATGAAGGCTGCCGCATACCGATCCAACTGGCCCTCCGAGGAGCTGCTTGTCGAAGACATCAACAAGGTCGAGATCGCTCAGTTGCCCGGTCGAGCAGACCTCGCTTGGGCATCCTTTCCTTGCCAGGATCTGTCCTTAGCAGGCAATTATGAAGGAATAGGGCATCGTGCGGCCAAGAAGCAGACCCGCTCGGGAACCTTCTGGCCGTTTTGGGATTTGATGAGGAGCCTTATCGAAGAGGGGCGAGGGCCGCGCATCATTGCCCTTGAAAACGTTTATGGCGCGCTGACGTCAAACACTGGGCGCGACTTCGCCGCGATTGCCTCGGCGTTTTCCGGAGCCGGCTATCGGTTCGGAGGGATGGTGATCGATGCAGTGCACTTTGTGCCGCAGTCCCGCCCGCGGCTCTTCATCATCGGGGTAAGCGGCGACGTGGCGCTTCCCCCATCCCTCAAGGTCGAAGTCCCTAACGAACTCTGGCATCCGGAAACCCTGATTGAAGCCTATCGCCGGCTTTCCAGCGAGGCCCGACGTCGTTGGATTTGGTGGAGCCTTCCCAAACCAGCTCCCAGAACGCTTCGGTTCGTCGATCTCATTGAAGAAAATCCTGAAGGCGTCGAGTGGCACACGCCGGGCGAAACGGCTTATCTCCTTTCCTTGATGTCGCCGCTTCACCTCGCCAAGGTCGAGAAGGCAAAGAAAATGGGACGGCGCATGGTCGGCGGCGTGTACCGTCGCACCCGTAAAGACGACGACGGCGCCAAATGCCAACGCGCCGAAGTGCGTTTCGACGATGTCGCGGGCTGCTTGCGCACGCCGGCCGGCGGCTCATCGCGACAGACGATTCTTCTCGTGGAAGGCGATCGAATTCGGTCCCGCCTCCTGTCTCCGCGGGAAGCAGCGCGCCTGATGGGCTTGCCGGACGCGTATCGGCTGCCGAAGCGGTATAACGACGCCTATCATCTCGCAGGAGACGGCGTCGTGGTTCCCGTCGTTCGACATTTGGCGGCGCATATCCTGGAACCCTTGCTGGCGGCGGACAGGCCGCGGACCGCCGACGTCGTTCCGATTGCGGCGGAGTGAAGGAATGAGGAATCGTTTGGAGCAGTTCGCCCGAGAGCGGCGCTTTCGAGGCAAAGGCCCCTTGTGCGTCGCGCTGGTGGTTACCGAACACGCCAGGACGTTTGGAATGCCCCTGGACCCCGAGCGCCTGCTTACCGACAGAGGGGGGCAAGTCCTCGGACTGGGGCGGGCGCAGGTGCAGGCGATCTTGGGACGTCACCACATCACCCGCGTCCTTGCCGAGGAAGGCGGCCGCACCAGTCGCGGAAGCATCGACAACATGCGCGCCTACGTAACGTTCCTGAACGAGCAGCACGCCGCGGGAAACTTCGATTGGGAGGCGGCCAAGTCCTTTTGGATCGGCAAGGTCAAAGAGCATTTCGCCGCCCGACCGTTTACTTTGCGGGTCGACCACACTCTTGGGCTTCGAGCGGTGATCCGCAATCTGCTGTCCCAGGCGGAGGCGCGCCAAAGGGAGATGCAGGGCACCATGTTTGTCGGCGCTGTCATGCAGCACCTTGTCGGCGCCAAGCTCGACGTGGTCCTGGGTGTTGGCCGGATCGAGCATCACGGTTCGAATCAGAACGATCAGGCGGACGGGCGCACCGGCGATTTCGACGTCGGCGACGTCTCTATTCACGTCTCGACAGCGCCTTCGGAAGCGCTTGTTCGAAAATGCTCAGGCAATCTCGACGCAGGCCGCAAGCCCATCATCGTAACCGGCAAGCGGGGAGCTCCTTTAGCCGAAGGCTTGGCGGAGAACGCCGGAATCGGCGACCGTGTGGACATCATCGAGTTTGAACAGTTTATAGCGATGAACATCCATGAGCTCGGCCGCTTCGCGGCGGACGGGCGCCGCATCCGAATCGAGGAGCTGATCGAACGGTACAATGCGATCGTCGGCGAGCATGAAACGGACCCGAGCCTCAGGATCGAAATCGCCCAAGGACGGTAATCAGCGGCCACTGACCCGCGCCGAGGTAATGGCCCGCGTCCGTGGAAAGGACACCACACCCGAGTTGGCTGTCCGTTCCGCTCTGCATCGTGCCGGCCTGCGCTTTCGGCTGCATCAGAAGGATCTTCCCGGAAAGCCGGACATTGTCCTCCCGTCGCGGCGTGTCGCTCTGTTCGTTCACGGATGCTTTTGGCACCAACACCCCGGATGCCCGCGTGCGCGGCGGCCCTCTTCTCGGGAAGAATACTGGAACCGCAAGCTTGATCGCAATATGGAACGCGACGTAGAGAATCAGGAGGCGTTGAAGTTAAAAGGGTGGCACATAGTAACTCTCTGGGAGTGTGATATAAAAAACCCTGAAAATCTTGAAAATGCTGTGAAATACATTTCAGGGCTACCAGCCTCAAAGAGGCTCAATAAGAGGCTTCCTCCCGATCAACCTTTAGACATACCCTTATCGTCGTCGTCTTCTACAGAGGAAGTTCCTTCTAAAGCCATGGAACGGAACTCGGGGCACTCGGATAGCTGACTATGTTAGTCAAACACCGCCCGGCGGTATCTGTCCAGTCCGGCTCCGCTACGCTCTGCCGGACTGGACAGATACCGATACCCTTGTGGTCTTGAGCAGTTCATCGAACTGGGACAGTCAACCGGTCAACACATCCAGATCGGAGGTCATGGGAGCATCCTCAAGCAGAGCCCCCAATCCCCAGCCTTACAGGCTCAGCTGTAGGATTAAAGCCCAGATGACGACCATGCGCCCTTAAGGTGAGCGGTGAAATCGCCATCTTTGGCAACACTGTCTTTAGCCCCCTTTTCCTCAAATTTTTCGATAACCCATTCCGTAATTTTGCCAAATGGCGCTCTGGCCATTTTCTTTATGTCAACGGCTGACAGCTGCTGAGGAGTTGGTTTCTGACTTCCCGCCAACCACCACCCCAACACCATCAACACATGGAAACGAAGATTGTTCTTGTAAATGCGGTCGTAAGAAGAATCGGAAAAATGCGCACTAACGGCAAATATGCCTTCAGAGGCTAACCTATAAAGTGCGAGATCAAATTGATCATCTCCTGAGGGGAATATCTGATTATACTCCGCATCTTTCATCAGGCTCGTTGGGCGCGCGCGAGCAACTTCTGGTCTTTCGAGCAGTATAGATATAACAGACTGAGCTAGACGATCGATACCAATCGTTCTAGCGGCTGGCATACCTTTGTTCTTATAATAATTTCTTCTCCTATCGTAGTATATGTTATAATTGCTAAGATAAAGCTCAATTTTTCTCTGAATTTCTTCGGTAGCTCGCAGTGAGTACGCCTTGACTTTGGTTTGATAGTTTGTAGCTTTGATTACTTTATTGATGACGTCTTCATCGGTTGTCTCGATGATTCTGATCATCACCAGTCTTTCATCCTCAGACTGATTTTTCGAAATATATCTGTGGAGTTCATAGGATGTTTGGAGACCGTTAACAATAAGCGGATTTTGAATATGCATTCTACCATTCATGAATGATGCTTGCTGAGCAAGAACAGTTACGCCGTTGTTCAGCCACCAAAAGTCGATGTTTGCAATAGGTTCGCGCAAGGTTTGCGCGATGTCCTTATTGACATCCACGCTTCCTTCGTAATCACGAACATTTGCATCGAAGAAAGAAGATCGAAGGTTTTTTGCTTCATCAGATATGAAACTCCCATAGTCAGTTATGCGTGCCAAAACAATATAAGAGTTATTTGTTCCAGATAGAGGAGACCCTTTAATAACGAGCTCAGATTTCACTACTTTCTGTTTTGCTGCTAGGGCATACAGCTCGTTAGCTCCTGCAAATGTGAATTTTACAACTGAATTTGGCATAAACGATTTTATGGTATTCTCAAGTGTTGTTGCTTTGGCGCGAGCGCTAGGTGGCACATTGTCTCCTTGGCAAGCATACCAAATTGAAATTTTGAATGTAGGGAACTCCGGAGCTAGAGTCTTTATGACTCTGTCATATAGCGAGAATGCCGATACTACGCTTGCATTCAAAGCGCCTTGACTATCTTTCTCCTTTTGGAAATCGCGAAGCAAGTTTGGTAGAGATGAAGCAATCTTATCAACAGGACCTTCTTTGAATGTTTTCTCATTCTTTGATTGGATAACTATTAGCTCGACTTCAACTGGATGAACAAAAGACGAAAGATCTGTATCCTCCGCTATGAGGACGCGATTAACATAGATGAAAACGCTATCAATTCCACCATCCTGCCCTCCATCCACAATTCTGTCGCGTATTTCTTCAATTGATGGATCAAAATTATTAAGTATTACATCAGCGCAAAATATCTCAAACGCGTCGTCTTCAGTAATATTTGGATCATAGCTCTTTTTTCTTTGCGCAAAAACGCTGCCGATAAGCTCTTTGGCGACCATCCGTTCAATCCTCATTCATACATACGCACTGGCACCGCGGAGGTGCATTTGCAGCACATTCTAGATCGAAAATTGCCTTATGGCTAAGGCAATGACAGCCGCACAGTCCCCCAGCGCTGAACGCGCGGGGTTTGCCCGCGCCGTGCAGTGGAACGTGGGCCAGTGTCAGGTGCTCGACCTTAGGTAGTGTTTGATAACGCCGAGCCTAAGCATTGATCCATGGGAGCCACGGGTAGCTGGTGAGGAAGCGTAGGCCATGGCGAACGTCGCTCTTGGAATGTGTTCACCATGTGCTGATCGGGCAAATTTCTTCGAAATAGTTTCGGTAGCTTCCCACCAGAGGTGCCGGATTTTGGGACACAACCATCGCCGAGGAATCCATATCCGTCACGCCAACGGCGACGCATGGGGTGACGATGGGCCGGATTTCGGCGTCGATGTGTTGCTGGACCACCAAGAACGGGAGACCGTAGAGGTACAGGCCATGGCGGCGCAGCGCCGCGAGATGTTCGGATGCCGCGATCTCGAAGTCGATTTTGCTCAACACCCCATCAAACACGACCGTGTGGCTGCGGTCATCTATAAGGGTATCCAGAGTCCGGAACGCGTTGCGTGCGCTCTCCGACGAAAGCCGCTGGACGCTGGCGATGCGACGGTGCCAAGCGACGACCGTCGTTTCCATGGCGCCGATCGCGTCGGCCGCGGCGATCAGTGCCTCCAGCCGAGCCCCGGTGGCAATGCGCGAGAGCGTCAGGAGAGCCGCGCCGTCCTGAGCGTCATCGACCGGGACATCACTGCCGACGTCGGAAGGAGCGATGCCGTAGATAGCGCAGAGGTGCCGGATATGGTTCGGATGCCCCTGATTCCGGCGTTCGATGCGCTCGACGGTGTCTTCGCTCGTTTCAAGGTGCTGAGCCACCGCGCGCAGTCAGCCCCCCGGCGCTCGCGGTGGCGGCGGAGCGCCGCGCCATTGATAGGAACGCTGGTCTTGGGACGGCCCATGTAGAGGCGGCTCCGGTTCTGATTGGCCGCCATTGCATCTGGTTCATCGGATGCAAAGAGGCCGGGCAGGATGGGTTGAGAGGATTCCACGGCATGTTCCGCGCTGATGAATACGGTGCCTCATGCTTACGCAGAACGCCACCCGCCTTAACCCGCACAAACCCGTATAAACCCGCAGAAACGAATCTCACCCTGTAGACTGAAGCGCCTGGCCCCAAGAAATGCGCCCCCTATAGGTTTAGGATTGGCGAATATTCTCCGTTGCCATCGGAAGCCAAAGAAGGCCAATTGGGCAAAAGCGCATTTGCTCATATGACCATGGGATCACTTGACCAAATATTCCTTTTATCGCTTAATGCCGGGAAACATCCTGTGGGGAACTCCATGCCGGTTATCACGCTGGCCAGTGTCAAGGGAGGGGTGGGGAAAACATCGGCCCTCCTGTCGCTGGGATCCGACCTTGCCTTGTCTGGCGGCCGCGTCACGGTTCTTGACGCTGATCCGAACGGGCACGCGAGCCGCATTGGCGCGAAGATGGCCAAGCGGCTGAACGGTGTAGCATTCACAGCCATTGGCGAAATCACCGAAGCGAACATCCTCGCCAGCATCAAGAAGGCACGCGCCGAAGCGGAATACGTGCTCGTCGACCTGCCAGGCGTATCGTCCAAGCTAACCCTGCTTGGCCTGGCGCGGTCCACGCTGGTCATTGTTCCGGTGCAGGCTTCCGAGATGGACATCCACGACGCGCTGCAGACGGTTGAAAACGTGAAGCAGGCCGGCGAGGCTGCAGATAAGACGATCTCGGCGTGCTTCCTGCTATCCCGTTGGCCTGTCACAATCGAGAGCCGTGCGGCGAAGGAAACTCGCAAGCGCCTAACGGCCAAGGCACCCGACATCCCAGTCCTCAACACGCCGTTGATGGATCGAACGGCGTTCAAGGAGATGACCTTCAACGGAGCCCCGCCGCAACTAGTGGAGCCGGACGGTAACGCGGCAGCGAACATCGCAGCCATCCGTCAGGAAGTGCAAGCCCTGCTAGGTGCCAAAGTGGAGGACGCCGCATGAGTAAGAAGGTTTCACTGCCCTTGGACGATGATGACGATGATGACGCGCTCGCACAGCGGATCAGCGAAACAGCAAAGCAGCAGGGTATTCCGTCGCTGACGCCGGCACCGGTCAGCAGCAGCTCACCGGCCGGTCCACGTCGACCGATCAAGGTGGAGGTGTCCGACGCCCTCTTCGAAGCCTTGACCGTTACCGCTGCTCAGCAGCGCGTGACGAAGCGCTTCCTAATCCTGTCCGCGCTGCGCGATGCCGGCTTCCCGGTCGATGAGGCGGATTTCCGCGAGGATGGGCGGCGTCTCCGCGGTTCTCGCAAAGTTTGATCAGTTGACCAATAGTGCTTTTGGGCATATGGGCAAGTGATCTTTTGGGCCTTTGATCATCAATAGCGGCTCAAGGCCAAGTGTAGTCCGTTCACCCGTCCGATTCGCGGGCTTCATCCGTCAACTCACAAGATCAGATACCCACAGACCCGGAGTTGTCCACGGGACTCTGGTCACACTTAGTCGGGACTCTGGTCACGCCACCCCCGGTTATCCACGGGACTTTGGTCACCTAGCAAAAGGTAGAAGCAAAAGAGTCTTCAAAGTTGCTGTGTGACCAGAGTCCCGCTTGACGACAGCGCCCTGGTCAACGGACGATGCAGCCGTAACGGAGACGGTAATGGCTCGAGTTCACCAGCTCGTTTTCGATCTTGGCGCGGACGAAGCGAAGGTGATCGCCCCGGAAGAATGGCGCGAAACCATCCCCGTTGCCGCACGTGTCCTGGCTGACGATAAGCTCCGCGAAGCCCACTGCTATACGGGTTTTGCGCTAACAGCCTTCCCATATAAGTCTCTTCCAGCGGACAAGTCGTACGAGAAGAGCGGGCACAACATCACCATCGTCGTCGACCCGACCACGATCCAAGTTGGCCGACGTCGTTTCAAGCCAGGCGTCCCCTATGGTGCCTATGCACGTCTGGTGATGATCTACCTGCAATCCGAGGCCGTCCGGAACCGTTCACCCGTTGTTTCGCTAGGCGGTAGCCTGCACGACTTTATCGAGAACCGTTTAGGCCTCTCGTGGGGTGGCAAGACAGGGCGCGCCGTTAATGAGCAGGTCCAACGCATCGCCGGCGCATCGCTCAAATTCTTCTGGACGGCCGACAACGGACGTCCCGCTTTCCACGCTACCCACATCATCCGCGCCGGCATGTTCGGCAACGATGAGGACACGGCGCAGGCAGCCCTATGGGACGATCACGTGCGGCTCGATGGTGAATTCTATCAGCACCTGCTCGGGCATTCTGTGCCACTGCAGGACGAGGCTGTGCGGGCTTTGGCAACGGATGCCGTGGCGCTCGATACCTACGTGTGGCTAGCCTATCGCCTGCGCGAGCTGAAAGAACCGACGCCGGTGTCGTGGGCTGCTCTGGCCTCACAGTTCGGCTCTTACGCTGAGGTCCGGTTCTTTAAGCGGAAGTTCTTACCGTCGCTACGCCAAGCCCTTGCAGCCTATCCAGGCGCGCGCGTGGATATCGACGAGCGCGTTGGCGTGACATTACATCCGAGTGATCCCCCGGTGGCTCGGCGGCCACGCATTGTCAAGGCGTGACCAGAGTCCCGTCGAATAGCTTGCGAATCTCCTGCCATGGGCGGGCAAGATCAAGACTGGGAGACCAAACCTCCGCCCTTAGCACCGACGGTGTAGCCGGCACCGCGTCGCAGCCCGGGATGGAACGCTGAGCCGTCGTGGGCGACCGGGACGAAAACCACTTGGTCCAGCGGTGCCCGGTTGCGGTCACCGTATTGAGGCAGCAGCTGCTCCCGCCAGATCGGGGGCCAGAAGTCCTCCTTGCGGGTGGCCAGCCAAGCCAGGGCGTCGATCACCGGGATGCGGATCCGACCTTCGGAAACGCCGCCGAAGTCGGCCAAGGCGGCCGGGTCGACAGGCCGGTTGTTGCTGAGTGCCCAGCGGTTGCTGGCGAGGCGGACCAAGCGCAGCAGGTTCGACGTGGCGCCGCTCGGAGGCCCTCAGACGGGAAAGGAGGCTTGGGCGGCGAAGGCCTCGGCCTCCGTCACCAGCGCCTCGATGTGCCGCACCCGATCCTCCGGATCCTCGCTGTCGTCCAGAGTGACTCCATAGACGGCGTAGGCGGTCAGCTCGTGCAGCCGGGTGCCGAGCGGCCATCCGGTGAAGCCGCCGGCCCGCTCGAGGGCTGGGTGCCAGTCGCTCGGGTTCTCGAAGGCCCAACCGGACCCGCTGGCGACATGTTCGACGATCCGTGCCATGCCAGCGTCAACGGCGTCGGCTCCGATGATCCGGGTTAGGAAGTTGCCGGCGGCGATGACCAGGTCGGCGAGGGTGGTGCCGGCGTCGAGATCGTTACCGTAGCTCTCGTGGAAGATCTGGGCGCGCTCTTCAACGCTGATGTCAGCCTTGGTCTCGGACATGAGACAAATCCCACTGTCTGTGTATTCACACAAACTGGCATGTGCCTCATAGGAAAGCAGTAAGCGTTTTTGAACTTTTCACGTCATCACGAAGTCTGGCTCGGCCTCGACCCCATAGCACGGCTCCGCCGCTCCTCCCCTATCTGTGATAATGTCCTTTATCACAGATAGGGGAGGAGCGGCACAGACGGCGGAGGGTCCTGGCGCGACCACGATGGACGAAGACGATCAGCCGCACACGGTGGACACCGGCCCGGGCACCGGCCGCTACCGCAGCCAGGTGCGCGAGGTCATCAACCGCAACACCGTGGTGAGTCTGGCGCTCGCCCAGGGGTTCAACGTCTTCCTGCCGGTCTACGACGGCGGGGTCGACTTCATCCTGCACCGCGAGACTGACGGCGAAATCCGCAAGGTGCAGCTCAAGAGCCGGTGGACGATCGACCAAAAATATCTCCATCGCGATCTCTGGATCGCGTTCCCGATGGCCGGTGCCTGGTATCTCATGCCGCATGAGAAGATGGTGGCATTGGGCGAGAAGGAAGGCATCACCCAGACCACCTCCTGGCGGGACCGTGGCGCCTATTCCAAACCCCGTCCCTCCCGGGCGACGATCGCCGCCTGCGCGGATTACCGCTTCCAGCCGATCGAGGCCGTGGCGGCGGCGGCGGCCGACGCTGTCCCGCCGCCATGACTCCCCAGCGACCACCAAGGTCGAAGAGCCGCCGCTCCTCGGTCGAGCCGATCACGCACTACGTCGTGGCGGTGACGGGCTGGGATCTGCAATGGCTGTTCTCCATCGCCGATCCCAAGCACGATCCTGGCCCCTACCGCGAACACAGCTCCCTCACCGTGAGGGGCGACGTTCACCGGCCGACCCCGTTCCGCTACCCGCACGCCGAAATCATTTTGAGCGGCCGGACGAGGCTGCCTGAACCGGGGGCCGCGGAGGCTCCCCAAAGTTTGGGATACCTCGATGCGCGTGAGGAGACCCTGCACGCCTACGTGACGGTGCCGATGGACCGATTGACGCTGCTCGCGGCGGTAGCCGATCGCATCCGCCTGGTTTGCCTGACCTCCACCACCCTGTTCCGCCGGCGCGGGCACGTTCGCGGGCTCCACGTCGACACCGCCTTCGATCCGGAAGATTGGTAGTCATGGCCTCTCCCCTGCTGCTGCCCACGTCTGACCACCAGCCCACCCCCTTCCCGTCACCGATTCCGCCGCTGGTCGCCACCGCCGGCGAGCGGGCAAGCGTCCGCTTCCTGGAGTTCTTCGCCGCCCAGATCCGCAACCCGCACACCCGCCGCGCCTACGCCCGCGCCGTCGCTGATTTCCTGACCTGGTGCGAGACCGCCGGCGTGCCGTCGCTGACGGCGGTGCGGCCGCTGCACGTCGCCACCTGGGTCGAGGGGCTGATGCGCACGCACGCGGCGCCGACGGCCAAGCAGCGCCTCGCCGCCGTGCGGCACCTGTTCGACTGGCTGGTCACCGGGCAGGTGGTGCCGGTCAACCCGGCGGCCTCGGTGCGCGGGCCGCGCCACGTGGTGCGCGTCGGCAAGACCCCGGTGCTCGATGCGGCCGAGGCCCGGGCGCTGCTCGACGCCATCGACGCCACCACGCCGGGCGGCCTGCGCGACCGCGCGCTGATCGGGCTGATGGTCTACGGCTTCGCCCGCGTCGGCGCCGCCCTGGCCATGCGCGTCGAGGACGTCTACGTCCAGAACCGCCGGCTGTGGGTGCGGCTGCGCGAGAAGGGCGGCAAGCCGCACGCCCTGCCCTGCCACCACACGCTCGAGGACTACCTGGTGGCCTACCTGGACGGCGCCGGCCTGCGCGGCGACCCCAAGGGGCCGCTGTTCCGCACGCTCGGCCGCGGCACCGGCCGGCTCTCCCCGCGGCCGCTGCCGCAGGCGAGCGCCCATGCCATGGTGCGCCGGCGCGCGGCGGCCGCCGGCATCGAAACGCCGCTCGGCTGCCACAGCTTCCGGGCCACCGGCATCACCGCCTACCTCAAGAACGGCGGCACGCTGGAGACCGCCGCCGCCATGGCCAACCACGCCTCCACCCGCACCACCCAGCTCTACGACCGGCGGGGGGAGGCCGTCAGCTTGGACGAGGTCGAGCGCATCCGCATCTGACAAGTGCCTTTGGCGCCAACATGTGGATCGACGTCCACTTTGAACGCCGATTGGCGCATTATCCCGAGATTTTTCCCCCCATTTCTCCTATCCAGAATTGAACGTTGATCCACAGCGTGACGGCGTTGGGATGTCTTTGCTGGCGGCCGTGCAGCCGCTGCGTGCCGCAACTTGGGTCGAGAGGCCGATGCGCGCGACGTTGACGGCCAAGCAGCATCATGCTGTTACCTATTACGAAAGGATAGGTTTACCCGATTTGTTGCTCGGATACAGCTAGTGGTTTCTTTAATGGGGGGGTGCAATGGCATTTCGGTGGCCGGAACAGGATAGGTCGGACCTTGAGGTTGCAGTTAAGAACCTTGAAGTCCCCAGTTTCATGACGCGCGCAACGGATCTCATCGGAACCCCGATCGAGGCAGGCCTCAAAATGCTCCCCGAGGGCGCACAGGAGAAGATCGCCAAAGCCACCCATGTTGCGCTTGATAAGGCAATGTCGGCGGCTTTGCTTTCTTTACAGGACCGTTCGCAGCGAGGGGCATCACCCTGGCTTCACACTGGGGCCGTAGCGGCAACGGGCGCGCTTGGCGGCTTTTTCGGGATTTCTGCTCTGCTGGCGGAACTGCCAGTCACCACTGGGATCATGCTGCGCTCCATCGCGGACATCGCTCGCTCCGAGGGTGAGGACTTGAGTGCGCCAAACTGTGCCATGGCGTGCATGGAAGTCTTTGCTTTGGGATCACCCGCGACAAAGAACGATGACGAAGCAGACACGGGGTATTTTGCTGTTCGCGCGGCGCTTGCGGCCCATGTCCGCCAAGCCGCAGAATACCTTGCGAAAACTGAAACTGCCAAGGGTTCCGCCCCAGTGCTTGTGAAATTGATAACAGTGATTGCGGCGCGCTTCAACATCACTGTTAGTGAAAAGGCCATGCTGCAGCTTGTTCCAGTGGTTGGCGCCGCAGGTGGAGCAATCATCAACACGCTGTTCATTTCAACTTATCAAGATCTGGCTCGAGGGCACTTCACAATTCGCCGCCTTGAGCGCACATATGGCGCGGAGGAAGTTCGACTTCGCTACGACGAGGTTAGAACCAGCCTTGGTTTGCTCGCAAAGCCCAAAGCCGCTTAGCGATAAACCCGAAGGTGCTTTTTTTAGGATAACCCGGCCGCCCGGTGCGCCCCGCGCCACGTGGCGCGGGGCGGCAAGACTCCGGCGCTTGATGCGGTGAGGCTGGGCGCTGATTGGGCTGATGGTCCACAACTTCGCTCGCGTCGGTGCCGCCCTGGCGATGCGGGTGGAGGACGTCTACACCCAGAACCGCCAGTTGCGGCACCGGCCAGCCGTCCGACCGCCGACTGCCGCAGGTGAGTGACCACGCTATAGTGCGCCACCATCGGCATCCTCACGCCACTCGGCTGCCACAGCTTCCGCGCCACCGGCATCATCGCCTATCCGAACAACGGGGCAGCACGCTGGAAACCGCCGCCATAGCCAACACGCCTCCGCCCGCTCCACCCATCTCGACGACCGCGGCGAGGCGGTGAGCTTGGACGATGGCAAGCGCGTCCGCATCTGCTGATGGGTATCAGGAAAGACGCCTGGGGCCGGTCTTGCCTCAGAGTATCCGCGGTACGATGCGTGGAGCACGCCATGATCTCGAGGGACGAGCTGTATCAACTGGTCTGGTCAAAGCCCATGACCAAGGTGGCCGAGCAGTTCCATGTGTCCAGCACCTACATGGCTAGAGTCTGCGCCATCCTGAACGTTCCGCGGCCCGAGCGGGGATACTGGGCGAAGCTGGCGGTCGGGAAAGCGCCATCACCAGAACCCCTGCCGGAAGCCCGACCGGGCGATCGGCTGTACTGGTCCAACGACGGTGCGCTCCAGGCTCCACCGAAGCCGCGGCACCCACCCAAGCGCCGATCGAACGCCGCCGTTCGCGTGCCCAGGACTCACAATCACAGTCTGGTCCGTGGCGCCAAGGAGCGTTTCGAGAACGGCAGACCCGTGGACGAGGGTGCCTATCTCAAGCCCTACAAGAAGCTTCTGGTCGACGTGACCGCTTCCAAGGCCTGCCTCGACAAGGCGCTCGGCTTCGCCAACGACCTCTTCAATGCGCTCGAGTCCGCTGGGCATCGGGTGGTGTTGGCGCCCTCGGATGAGCAGCTCAGGCGCGCCGATGTCGACGAGCGGGAGGACCGCAAGAAGCCGCGCAACCGTTACCATCACAGTGGCCTCTGGTCCCCTTACCGGCCAACGGTCGTCTACATCGGCAGCGTGGCGATTGGGCTCGCGATCGTCGAAATGTCCGAAACGGTCCTCCTCCGCTATGTCCGTGGCACGTACGTCCGGGAGGCCGACTACACGCCGCCCAAGCCGTCCCGCCACGCCGTCGACCACACCTGGACCACGACCCGGGATCTGCCCTCCGGCCGGCTTCGCCTCGTTGCCTACTCCCCCTATGGGCGCGTCCACTGGTCGACCGACTGGCAGGAAACGACGAAGGCATCCCTCCGCCCCATGCTGACGTTGATCGTACAGGCCATTGAAGAGGCCGCCGCCGACCTGGTCGGGAAGCTGGAGGAGGCCGACCGGCGGGCCGAGATCGCTCACCAGGAGTGGCTCGCCGCCCAAGAGAAACGCCGGAGAGAAGACGACCGCCGCCGTGTGGAGCAGTCGGTTCGCGAAAGCCAGGAGCACCTCCTTCAGATCATCCAGCAATGGTCGCACGTCGTGGAGGTCGAGCGCTTTCTGGCCGGCGTGGAAGCGCGTATCGCTGACCTGCCGGCGGACGGCCGGGCTCTGGTCATGGACCGGTTGAGGCTCGCCCGTGCGTTTCTCGGTACGCAGAACCCGCTGGATTTCTTTCTCTCCTGGAAGACACCTGGAGAACGCTATCACCCAGTTTACCCAGACCATCACACGTAGCAGAACGGATCGTGGGCCGCGCATGCTTCTCGGGCGCCGACACGACGCTCCCCGTCATCCCCGCCATCGAAGGGATCGGCTGCGGGCCGGTGGTTTCTCCCCCTGCATTGCCAGAATTTTTTAAAATCTGGCCAGGAAAAAAGCCAATCTGGTCGGGCCTGCCTCGCTCCGTTGCGGCATGCTGAAGGCAACAAGGAGGCAGTGCCATGCAATCCACGGTTTCTCACGCTCACGTTCCCATGACGGCGCATGCCCGGCGGCGCGTCCAGCAACGCGTCATCCCGCCGATGATGATCGACTGCCTGCTCGCCTTCGGCGATCGGCGTGATGCCGGCCGGGGCGCGGAACGCTGCTACTTCACCAAGAAGAGCTGGCGCCTGGTCGAGCGTCACGCGGGCCCGGCGGCCAAACACCTCGAGCACTGGCGCGACATCTACGCGGTGATCGCCGATGGGGCGGTCATCACCGCCGCTTGGCGTTATTGAGGGAGCCGGCCATGACGACCGTCATTGACGCCGCCGATCAGTTCCGGCCGCACGCCCCGCAGGGCGCCGACCGCATTCTGCGGAAAGCCGACGACCTGCGCCGAACCACGCGGGTGGCCCTTGCCGACCGGCCCATCCTCGCGGAGAACCTGGGCCGTCTCGCCGCCCGCATTTCTCCCGCCGACCCGCGGGACGGCGCGCGGCGGATGTTCGGCGGCCCCGACGCCGCGAAATGGGCCAAGCGCAAACGGCTCGTGCGTCTTCCCGGCGAGTCCGCCGGCAACCCGGGGGACCACGGCTCCTACGAGGGGGCGGGGGCGGCCTACGTCACCCTTGCCAAGGCGGCCGGCGCCCTCCTGGCCGGTCGGGCCGATGCGGGGGAGCGGGCCGAGCGGGACGCCCTGCGCGAGCTGATGCTCGGCACCTCGTGGCTGCCGACGTTCGCTCCGACGTCCTCCGGCGAGCGCACCGTTGCCGATCTGCTCGCCCGCCTGTCCGCGCAACTCGCAAACGCCGTGCTGCGCGACACCCGCCTCGGCGCGTTGTGGGCACTCCTGGAAACGACGCCGATCGCGCTCGAACCGGTCGACGCCATCACCGCGGCGAGTCTTCACCAGGATCCGGCCGGCACCGCCCGCGGCGCCCCTCCCGAGTTGGTGGCTCTGCTTGGTTGGGGAGCCCACCTCGCCTTCACGACTCCGTCGCGGTCTGAGAACGCTCCGTGGAGCTCCCGGTGGGCGGAGCCCGTCCTGTCCATCGGCCAAGTCGAACGGCGCCTGACGACACGCTTGTTCGTCCTGCCCCCAGATCTGGCGCGCCAGGTCGCCCCGCTTCCCTACGCGTTTCTCCCGGATGCGGTGCTGTCCTGGCTGCGGGAGATGGGGAGTGACGGTGAAACGCTGCCGGACGTAGCATGGTCGCCGGACACCGGCCATGGCTGGCGCACCGCCGAACTCGCGGTCCTGCACACCGCGGCGCTGCGCCTGACCCGCGGTACCGACGGGCAGCCGCGTCTCCGGCTTGAACTGGCCGGCACGGACGGGGGCTATCCCACCTTCGTTCTGCCCGATCACGTGTCCCCGGACGCGGTGGTCGCCCGCGGCGCGGACGAGAAGGTGTGCGTGGACCTCAGCACGGGCAACGCGGAATTCAAAGGCCTCTTCCGTCCGGCCTGGGCCGGTGGCGTCGGCGACCAGGGGGAACTGTTCGGCCTGTTCGATCATTGGGGCGACTATCCCTTCGAGCCTGAATTCGGCGGGACGGTCGACGGCTGGATCGACGACGGCTTGATTGGGGACCTGCTCCTCAACGCCGGCATCGCCTTCCACCCGTCGATTGAAGCCCCTGCGATGGCCGTGCCGTGCGCCGACGGAACCATCGCGGCGGCGCTGCTGCGCAACGTCGCGGGCGCCGGGGCGACGATCAGCCAGCTGCTGGTCGAGCGTGCTCGCGTTATCGCGGAGGCCGGGCTTCGCTACCACGACGCTCTGATCGGCCGGTACGCTGCGGCGATCGAACGGATGTGACGCGGCGCACCGCAGCCTTCCACGTCCCGCCACCCCCTTTCTGTCAGCCCCGGGCTTCCCGGGCCCACCTCTCACGCCGAGGTTCCATGACCGACACGACGATCCCCGACCGCGCCGGCCTCGCCCGCGTTCTCGCCGACGCTGGCGGCGGACCACATTACGTCTATCTGCTCCGGCGCCCCGACGGCGTTGTCTGCCATGGCGGCATCGGCACGCCCTTTTACGTCGGGATTGGCCAGGGCATGCGTCTGTTCGCCCACGAGGAGGAAGCGCGCGACCCCACGCGCACCGGTCCGAAGGTCGAGGCGATCCGCGCCATCTGGGCCGCTGGGGGCGACGTCGTGCGGACCATCGACAGCGTGCACGCCCATGAGCCCTGGGCGCGGGAGGAAGCGCTGATCAACGCGATCGGCCGCCTTGCCGATGGGCGGGGTCCGCTGACCAACGCGCAGGTCTACGCGCCGTCGGCGGTGCTCGGTGGCGTGGAGCTGCGCAAATACGCCGACGAGCACCTGGCGGCGGGCGACGCCAACGCCATCCCGGCAAAGTTCAAGCTGCGGCATGTCCGCCTCATGGCCGGACCGGTGGAGCCGAAATCGCGCACCAGCGTGTTCGGAAAGATCTACACGGTCCTTGAGGCGAACCCGGGCGTCACCGGCGAGGCCTTGATCACGCTGCTCCAGGGTATCGACTTCACCGGCAACAAGTCGGCCTACACCCAGAAAGGCCAGGTCTGCGCGGCTTGGCTGGTCGGCTATGTCGAGGGCGGCTACTTCCGACGCGATCGGTTGCACCTGCAAGCTTACAAACCAAAGAGGGAAGTGTGAAAAAGCCGTGCCGGCGCGCCGACGTTATCGTGCGTCGGCGTGCCACCCCCCGCTCGGGTGTCACAGGTCGGTACCACTGGCATCGCCGCCCACCTCAAGAACGGTGCCACCCATAAGATTGCCTCCACCCGCACCACCCAGCTCTACGACCGCGGGCACGACGCCGTGAGCCTCGATGAAGTCGTCGTTGGCGATCATCAAACGCGAAAACCGGGACGCCGATAACCGCCGTCGGGAGGTGGAAGAGCAGGCGCGCCGGCGGGTGGCGGCCGACCGTCGCGCGGCGCTGGAAAAACGGCGGCGCGCGGCACTCGACGAGTGCGTTGTTGAGCATGAGCGCATCCGCCAGCTCGAGCGGCATGCCACCACCCCGGCGCTTGCGGAGACGGAGGTCCCGCCCCGGGTTTGGCCGGTTCGCCACTTGGGCGCGGGCCCGTTTCGACCGTGTGAAGGCTGAAATGGTGCCCGCCGTCCTCAAGGTGCGTTTCGAGAACCGCGGTTCGTTCGCCGAGGACGCTTGACGCGGTCCGGAGACGGACATCACCGACCCCGACCGTTTCGATCCGCTGCACGCCGCGCCAAAGCCCGACGAAACCGCGCTTCCCGCTGCCCTCAGAGACGGCGATCGGCGCCCTCGCGCAGCTGGAATCGCATGCGATTTTGGTATAGATTGACCCGATAGATAGTGATCCAAGCCCAATTACTTTTTTGTCAAAAAGGTATTTGGGCTTGGATCACCCTTGAGAACCTTGATTAAGGGGGGCGCATGCCCGCGCGCGCCGACGAGGAATGGACGCCTGGTCGCTACCGTGAGGTCGCCGCGCGCGCGCCGAAGGCCTCGGGCCGCGTCGGCATCGGCGGCCGCACCTTCCACGCGCGCGTCACCTCGATCACCCACGCCAACGGTGGCGCGCGCCGCGCCGCCGACGGGCTTGATTACGACGCGCGCGTGGAGCGCCACCGCAGCCGCGCCGATGAGTTGGAAAGCGAAGGCGGCCAAGGGCGGGCCGAGATGCGCGCGGCGCTCACCGCCTGCGCCGACGCGACCACGCGCAAGAACGGCGTCGTCGCGCGCCGGGTCATCGCCGAGCTCCCCTTCGAGATGGACGCCGACGCACGCCGCGCGGTGGCGGAGCGCGTCGCCGGGTGGTTCGAGCAGGAGGGCCACCCGACCCATTGGGCCGTGCACGCGCGCAACGGCAAAGGGGAGGATCAGCCCCACCTTCACATGACCGTCGCCGCGCGCCGTTGCGTCCGGCGCGCCGACGGCGGCTGGGAGGCCGCGCCGGCCGGGCGTTCCGGGGTCAAGGGCGGGGGCGGCGCGAAGCCGGTGCTGGCCGGCCCCGCCGCGCTGCGCGCCTGGCGCCGCGCGGTGGTGGCCGCCGCCATCAACGACGTGGCGGCGGAGCGCGGCATCCGCTTGGCCGCCGCCTGGCATGGCGGCCGTCTGGCCGAGACCGGGATCGAGCGGCCGGCCAAGCGGCGGCGGCCCGAGGTGGCGCTGCGCGCGCCCGAGCGCGCGCGTGCCGACGACCGCGGGCTTGGCGCGCTCAACGCCGCCGTCGATCGGGAAGACGCCGTCGACGCGGTGCGGGAGGCGCGCGCGGCGCACGTCGCCGCGCGCCGGCGGGACGTGGCGGCGGCGCGGCAAGCGGCCAGGGCCGCGGCGGCGGCGCGCGACGCCGCGGCCCTGCGCACCGGCCACGGCCGGGTCTCGGCGCGCGGCGCGCGGCTGCTCCTCACCCGGGCGCAGACGTTGAAACGGCAGTTGGACGGCCTGCGCGCCACGATCGCGGCGGAGCGGGAAAGGAGCTCCGCCCCGCCCCCCAGCGCCGCGCAGCGCCGGACGGCCGCGGAAATGGCCGTTGAGCTGGCGGTCGATCTGCCCAACGGCTGGGACGGGACCGCCGGGTCGGCGGGCGCGACGGTGCGGCTGTTGCTGGGGCTGAAGGCGGCGCGCAAGGCCGAGGCCGAGGCGAAGGCGGCGCGCGTGGCGGCCGAGCGGGAGCGCGACCGGATCCGCCGGGAGGCGGCGGAAGCCGACGCCCGTTCTCCCAGGGTACGCGAGGTCGTGCGAACCGGGCTGCGGCTCGATGGCCATGACCTCAGTCCTCAGGAACTGCGGGACCGCCTGGCCCGTGACGCCGAGCTCATCCGTCGCCAGCGGAGCGAGCTCGAGCGGCTGAGCCAACGGCCGGATCCGGCGGATCTGCAGCGGTTCGCCGCCCTGCTGCAGGCCCAGAGAAGCACACCCAACGGCCGGGGGCCATGGACCGCCGCCTGGGTTCGGGACTGCGTCGATCAATTGGCCCGGGCACAGCCCAGTCGGGGGCAAGGCCGCTGATGTCCGAACGGGAGGCGCCGCCAGTCGATCGGGCCGCGCATCCACGGAGGCGTGCGTGCTGAAGCGGGTGTCCCGCTCCTGGCTTCTCGAGGTCCTGCGGGCGGACCCGCGGACTCCGGTCCGGGTATGGTCGGCGCGGCACCGCGACGCGCTGCGCTGCGCCCACCGGACCGGCCGGCTGTCCGGCAACCACGGTCACGCCTTTGGCCGATACCGCGACCCCCAGCCCGACGATCCCGATCCGCCGAGTCCTTACGACTGGATGCGCCGGCGGATGGTGGAACGGATGCCCGGCTTCTCGGGCGATTACCCGGTCTGGGCGTGGCTGAAACGGCCGTCGACACGGCCGTCGGTGTGGCGGCACGCGGCGGGGGAGGCCACGGTGCTGGTCAGCGCCATCGTTCCCCGTCAGCGGATCCTACTCTCCGATTTCGACGACTGGCACGCCGTGCTGAACAACGGCTATCTCAGCCGGACCGAAGCGGAAGACGCCGCGGTGGAGGCGGCCGGTGCTCCGACCGCGGCGCAGCGGCGGGCCGGCTGGACACGGATTTTCCAAGTCGGGCGCTTACGGACTCCGGCAGAAGTGGAGTGGCGGGGACCAGGCCTTTTCGTGCAGGCCTGCATCGACCGCGTCCATCTCGGCGAGATCGTTCGTGTCGTCGAACGGCCTCATGGAAGGCGCGACTCGGGAGGAGGCGCGCCGCGCAAAATGGCCGTGGAGCAAGCTTGGTGAGGGGGTGAGGGCACGACGCGGAAAATTTTTGTTATGTTCTTACGGAGGCGTCATGAGAATGAACATAACATTTTTACCCAGAAAAAACAAGAATTGACACGCAAATTTTCCGGCTCTCTCGTCTCCTTTACCGATAAAAGCGGAGGGCGGCGCTGTGAGATTTCCCGTTTTTCTGTCGATGATCCGACGCGACGAGTACGATCCGAAAAGGCATCGACTGGTGGACTTGCCCAACACCGGCATTGAGGAGCTTCTCCAGTATTACCGCGGCACGGCGGCCGCCGTTTCTCTGATCGCGCACGACATCATCACGACACATGACCTCGTGCGCGTGGAGCCGGCGCTGGAGCTGGCGCATGACGAGGTCGTCCGCCGGATGATGGGCCGGCCGCCTGCTGGTGCGCCGGACGGGTATATGGCCGACCTGCTCTTCATCCAAGAGGATTTGCGGATCCCGGACCTCAGCGTGCCGCTGGTGACCAAACCTGCCCAGGTGCCCATCCCGACGGTGAGCGAAATACCCGCACCGTCGGCCAAAACGCCTCGTCCAGCCTTGGCTGGGATCACCAATGAGGAGTTGATGGAAATGGAGGCGTTGCAGGTCACTAGAATTATGGAGATTTGGGGAAACAGCCTGCGGCTTGATCCTGAGAAAGCTCAGCAGGAAAGAAAGGCTTCCCAAGTACTATCGCTGATCCGCGAGGAAATGAGCGCCCGGTTCATTCAACAGCCGACTCGAGCTCATCAGGAGGAGCAGATATTTCGGAGGAGGATCGCGAAGGCTCAACAAGCCCAGAGGAACAGAAGCCGGGACAGAGACCAGGAAAGGTGACCTTCAACGCCAGGCGTCATGGTTTCCGGAGCGGCGGGTGTGCGGTGGTGTCGTGACACGGGAGCCGTTCCGGGTCACGCCGCGCCGATGCATGCTCGCCGACGACGGCATTGATGGCGATCGCCACGACATCAGGGCGGCCTTCCAGGCATCGCCCTCCCGCCGGCATCGCCGGGCGACGACGGTCGTGTGTTGAGCGCGGCTGGTCCTCCTTGCCGTTGCGGGAGTGTACCGCCCAGTGGGGCGGGGTTGGTACCAGGGCAGGTTCCGCCGCTCGCCAAGGGGCGGTCAGCGGTCCTGGGTGTCGTCGTCCGGTGGGATCGGCGCGCGAGGGGGTGAGTAGACCAGCCGCTCCGACGACCCGGTGGGAAAGGATGTCTGCTCCGGCAGGCTCGACCGGGGCGGGGTTTCGGGATCGCGTGGCGCCCGGGGCATCGGGCGGTAACCGTAGCAGTGGCTGGACGGTGTCCCGTCCGCGTTCAGGTTCGTCCAGCCGACCACCGTGCCGTCGTTGGCCCGGTGGTAGACGATGCGCTTCGCCGGCGTCTCGTCGCTCATCGTTCAGTCCTTCGCCCAGAAATGCAGGTCTTCGGGCAGTGCTGCCCGCCAAGCGAGCAGCGCACCCACCGCGTCCACCTGGGCCTTCGCTCGGGGATTGTCCGGATACCGCTCCAGGATTCGTTCACAGGCCCCGCGGAAGCGCTGCCAACGTGCCGACGACGCGAACATGCCGGGATCATCCAGCAGCCAGCATACCGGGCCTGGGACTGATGGCTTCGGAAGTCCTCGCGGCTGTTGCGCCAGGATCGACTCCGCCAAGGAGGATGCCGGTAAGCCCTGCACGGTGAGCCCGGCGCGTTGCCAGCGTTCGACGGGAGCGCTCATCGCCCCCCCTTGGTCAGCAGCTCCAGCAACAGGCCACGGCGGATGAAGGCCGGCTCCTCCAACTCGGAATCGAGCGGTAGATGACGCGCTTTCAGGACCTTGTGCCCCTCGGCAATGCAAGCCAGCAGGTAGTCCTCCATAGACAACCTCATGGCGTCGGCGACGCCCTTCGCCCGCTCGTAGGCGGGCCCCTCGCCGCGGAAGCGCAGGACGCAGCTCATCTCCCTCTCCCCTGGTTGTGGATTGGCGTCCAAATTTGGGCCACTATCCCTCGCCCTCTAACGGATTGGCTGTGCTTGCAAATCCACCTTAGCAGGTGGCCTTCTGTCGGTGTCGATGGAGGGCCACTCCGAATTCCAAGTTTCCGTTGAAATCCAGTAATTTGGATGGTCTCAGCTCGCGGTCGGTTCTTAGATGCCGATCTACATGGTGCCCGGCGATACCCAACGACGACCCCACGGAGCCTGCCGTCGCCAACGCCACCTGATTACCAAGGGGTTCTGCATGGTCTCGGTGGCGTGTGAAACTCTTGGCGCCGCTGTCGCAGAAAATGTATCTCCAACCCATGCTCGGTGTCGCTCCCCAATACCTAAACCGAAGGAGGCGCATGCAGGCTTCGGAGGATGGGTCTACTTCACCCGCCCTCCGGCCTTCTCGACAGCCATCGTCATCAGCCTCTTCACCTCTTGCATGAAGGTGATGTTGCCTGGGCTGACCAGGTTGCCGGGGACCGGCGCGGCCGTGTCGTAGACGCCCTTGATCCGGCGCGCCCGATCGAAGGTCGAGCCGCGGCCGCTGAGATTGTAGGCGGAGACCCACTCCTTGATCGGCGTGAGGATCATGCGGGTCTTCATCAGGTCATCCAACGAGGCGGCGAGTTCCTGCTTGATGCGCGCCATGGAGCGCTCGGCGTGGGCTTCGCTGGGAGCCGCCGGGCTCCATTCGACCGCCAACTCCAGCGATTTTCCGATGCTCTCCATCAGGCGCTCGACGATCTCGGCCAGCGGCTTGAGGGTATCGTACTCGTAGTCGTCCAGTTGCAGCGCAACCCGGCGGTTGAGGGCCTTCATCCGGGTCCAGTGCTGCTTCGGCTCGCCGGGCAGAAACTCCAGCCCAAGACGGGCATCCCAACGCTTGTGAAATTCCCGGGTCGCCGCCTGAACGGCGGCTTGCAGATTGGCCATGTCGTAGACCGGGGTTGGCCGCAGCGGCACGACGTTCGCCGGCGCCTCGGCTAGAGCGGGAAGCGGCGGGGCAGGCGCCGTTGCCGGCTCCGGCTCCACGAGCTCTTCTTCTTCCTCCACGGCGGCCGTCCGGCCGTCCAGGAAGTCGACCAGCCCCACCAGCTCGCTGGTGATCTTGCCCGATTTGCTGGCGTCGATCGGCTTGTCGAGAAAGGCCAGCATGAAGCAGCGGCTGTCGAGCGTCCGTTCAATGGTGTTGACCGTGGCGTTGCCCAGTGTGGCCCGCAGCCCGTTCAAGCCGTTGGCGACCGACCCTAGGACGTGCAGGCGCTTGTCGCGGGGAGTCCTGAGGTTGTCGCCGACGACGCTGTCGAAGTGCGTGAAAGCGATGGCCAGCTTCTCGTCGTATCCGTAGGCGCCAAGGACCCGGACTACGGACAAGGGAGCCGCCTGCATGGGCTGCTGCGCGTTGTCGACCAGCAGGATGACGTCGACCTCGCCGAACCGCTGGGTGATGTGCCGGGTGACGGCGCTGGAGGAATCCGGCGTGTGCCCCAGTCCCTGGCCGTCGATGAGGACGAGCTTCGGCTGCTGGCTGGAGAAGCGCGGGTAGAACGGTCCCTTGACACGGATCGCGCTGACCAGGGGGGTGAGCAGACTGCCGAAATAGGCACCATGGTTGCTCGAGAACCAGCGGATCTGCTCGATGAACGTCTCGCGGTCCTGGGTGTCGAAGGTCCAGACCACAGGCCAATCGCCGCGGTCGCGCGTCAGCGCGCCAGCCTTGACCCGGTCGAAGCGCCGCAGAACATCATCGATGATATCATTGACGATGTCGTCGAACTCACGCGAGGTCTCGCAGTCTTCCTGAAACAGTTCCTGAGCGACCTCCAGGTCCTCGCCGGAGAGGGAGGCGTAGTCGCCGTCTGCGGCATCCCGCAGGGGTTCGGCCACCCGTTTCGCGAGCGTCTTCACGCGGACCACATACTCGCGCAGGCGGCGCTGGATGTCCTCCGGGGCGGGGCGCTCGCCATAATCAAGTTCCTCGTCCGCACCGTCGTCCCCGTCCTCCTCGTAGGTCCAGTCCTCCTCGTCGCAGTCGGCCGCGTCGACCCAATCGCCGAGGATGTAGCTAAGCCGGAAGCGCTGATCCCGGTGGTAGAGCAGGGCCTCCGCGACTTTAGCATCATCCTTTTCCTGCCAGGCGGTGAGGCAGGCTTCTGCGACGCACTCGTGGATGCTGGTCCGGGTGCTCCATTCCGAGAAGAAGGTCACGGCGGCCTGATAGGAACCAGGCGCGGTGACGACCTCGATGTCGGCGATGGTGGTCTTGGAGGTGGAGGTCGAGGGGAAGCGGTCCACCTTCGGATCTGAGCCGATCAGGTGGCGCAGCAGAGAAGTCTTGCCAGCACCGGTCGTTCCGACGAGCAGGACGCGTCGGTAGCCGTCTTCGGTCGTCGGGAGGGGAATGGCGTCGTCGGCCGAGGCGTCTGCCGCCGGCGCGTCGGCTACCTCGAGGGCGTCATAGAAAGCGCTCACGATGACGGAATCGAAGTGCTTTTCAGCCTCCCCTCGCATGGGCAAGGACCAGAACCGCTCGGCCCGGAGCAGCGCGTTCATCTGGTGCACGAGCGCGTCCGCCTGGGCTTCGTCCGAGGTGCCCAAGCCGCGGCGGATCCTTAGCCCCTCCCTCCCCGACGGCGTCTTGCGCAACGGATGCCGGAAGATGATCGACCATGCTGAACGGCCCTGTGAGCGTGACTTCGATGCGGTGTAGCGGGAGTCGGCCATGGTTTCCTCGATCGGTTCAGAGGTCGTCAACAAGGGAAGGGCTTAGCGGCGACTGAGAAGGCGCTTTTGCTTCCAAGGCTTGGCTTTGTAGGCGGTGACGATCCGGTCGCCTTCGACGATCACGGTTCGCCCGACCAGCTTCTGCAGTCGGGCCAGGAAGTGACGCACGTCCGCCTCGACTCGGGCATAATCCTTGGCGCAGAGCACCGGGCCATCCTCGCTCCATGTTCCAAAGCTGAGGATCATCTCAACGTCAGCCGGTCGCATGCCGCGCTGCTGCAAGCGGGCAATCGCATGGGGGGTCAGAGAGAATTCGGCCACGACCGCACCTCGTTGTTCCGCGTTGTTCCGCGTTGTTCCAAGGTTCTTGTGACATTCCTGAGCATTCGCGTCAAGAGTGTTATTGGAACAACCGGGAACAACGAAGCTGGCGGACACGGGGCGCAAGGGAGCGACGCTCCCCTTGCCCTCCCCGCTAAGGGCCACAGGCCTTTGTATCCCGATCCGCTTTTCGCCATGACGCCACGACCCCACGCGCCGCCCCCGACCGGAGGTGCCCCTATCGAACTAGGGCGCTGCGGCCCACGGCCCGGCACGGGTGCTCAAGGGGTGGAACCCCTCGCCTTGCCAAAGGCGCCGCATGACCGCCGCGCTCATCCCCCCCGCCGCTCCGCTGCCCGTCACCCTGGCCGACGTCGCCGGCCGGGGCGCGCCTATGTCAGCGACTGACGCGCTTTCACCGTTTGGCGCGTGCGGCGGGGCTGGAGAGTCTGCCCGCCGCGCCGAACACCATCGTGTTTTACCTCGCCGACCAGGCCAGTCCGCTCAAGCCGTCCAGCCTTGAGCGCCGGCTCGTTGCCATTGGCCGGGTGTCCCGCGCCGCGCGGCCGCGCACGGCACCGCCCCAACCCAGAAAGCCGCGATCAGGGTGGTTGACCTGCGCCAGATGCCCGCCGTCCCGCCGGCCGAGCTTCGCGGTGCCCGTGATCGTGACCTGCTGCTGCTCGGCTCTGCCGACGGCTTCCGCCGCGGTAAGGCGGCGCGCCGAGCCCCCGCGGGAAGTCGTCGCTTCCGCTTCCGTCTAGACTCTGAGCTGGCGAGCATCCTTTCCGCCTTGAACCAACAGGGGCCGCCGAACGCCCAAACGCAGCGGGATTTTATCTGCCAACCCGCTTTAAAACCACGAGCGCGAAGAGCGCCACAGCCGCCGATCGGGCCGTTCGGACATTGATCCCGAAGATGCCCGCGAAAGGCAGCGCCGTCGAGATTGATGTTGAAACGGCCAACCGCATCCTGGAAGCGATCAAAGGCAGCCTTGACGTCGCTGACGCGACGTTCGATTGGGAGGCAATGAAGGCCCTTCTTCAATTCTACGGCCGCGTCCCTCGGAACAAGCGCGTTCCTCGGAACAAGGTGGACCTGTACGTTGAGACCGGCCGGCAACTCGACGCGGTGCTGTCCGGCGACAAATCCGGCGTGTCGATCGTCGGCACCCGCCTGCGCGAGATCTTGCGCGATCCGTCCCGGCGGAATCCCGCGCTGGTCCTTCTGCAGCAAACGGGCACGTGCGAACTCAATTGGTCTGGCTATCCGTTCTGGTGGCCGGTGTTGGCCGCGCCTCCGACGGGCGAGCCCTGCGTGTTCGCAACCAAAGTCGCGGCGTAGCGTGGTCTGGCGATGCCGCTCCCAACACCGGCATCGTCAGACCGGAACAACGACGCCGGCCTTTCTCGGCGGAGCGCACGCCGTTGATTGCCGCTTCGTCGTTTTCGCCGCCTTCGGATCAGTGCTCTGAAAACATCGTGAGTTGGACCGGAGGCGGAAATTTCGACACAGCGTTGCATTTGCCAAACGTTTTATTGATGATCGACGAGGATCAAGAAGGAGGAAGGCGGCGATGGCGGGAGACGAGGCGGCACCTTGCCGCCATGCGGGGGCACCGCCCGAGGAGGTCGTCGCGCGCGTTGCCGAAGTCGTGTCGGCGCTTGCGCAAAACGAGGCCTATCTTTCTTCGCAAGGACTGTCCGCGGACGAGTATCGCCGCGCGCTCCCCGCGGCGATCGAACGCCTGCGAGGCAGCAGCGCCGCCAGCAACGCCTCGCGGCGGCGGTTCTTGGCGGCGTTGTTCGAAGAGATGCAAGCGCGTGGCATCGTCTCGCGCCTTGAACGGCCGCAATATGGAGACGACACGGTCTACCGGCTGACGATCCCTCAGTTCGGAGACATAGCCGTCATCCAGAAAGGCTGCCCCGATGGAGCGCACAGCAGCGTTCGCTGGAGCGTGCCGGATTGGGCGCGGGAAACCTACCTTTGGTGGCTATGCCCAAGCCTCGCCGCCGAGCCCGGCGCCCACATTCTCAAGGGGGTGAATCGCCTGCGGCAACGCTTCTTCTCGGAACTCCCGGGAGCCGTCGACGGCATCATCTTTCACAACGATCTTTGCGGCACGCAGCACAGGCCCTGCCCCAAGGCGGACCGCACGATCATCGTCGACGGCATGCGCATTCCGCCGCCGTGCGTCTACGTCATGCCGGAGCGCACGGCGGGCGGAACGGAGTGGAATTGGGACGGCAGCCGCCGTTTGCGCTTCCCTGCGGTCCTTTTGTCGACGTTTGGAATCAGCGACGAGCGCGCGCCGACCTTCACCGGCTACGTCGGCTTCCAGCGCCGCGGCGGCGACCTGAGGACCACCTTGACGGCTCGGTTCGGCCCCGGCCGATCGACCACATTCAGAGCTTAAAAATGACCAATCCCGTACTTGATCAAGAACGCGTCGCTTTCCTGGAAGCCCGTCGGAAGTCCGCGCCGAAGACGGCTCTTCTGCCGGCTTGGCCGCGGTATGACAAGGAGCTGCCCCTCGTCGAGCTTGAGGTCACGTGGGTCCGCTTTTCGACCCTCAATCACCGAACGAAGGCCGAGCAGCTCCGCGAAATGCGGAAGTCGGGGCGTTTCGACCTGTTCTCGGCCGATCCGTTGGGGCCTGAGGCGCAGGAGGCGCAGTATGGAATCCTGCGTTCGCAGGAAGGGTTTGCTCTCCTTAAGGAGGATTTGAAGGAACGCCAGCAACAGGAGCCCGCGGTCGTCACCGCGGAGGGCGTGCTCATCAACGGCAATCGGCGATCGGCCGCGCTTCGCAGCCTGTTCATTGACGACTCGCATGCGCAGGCCCGGTACGTCCGCTGCCTCGTGCTGCCTGGGGACGCGACGCCCACCGAGCTCCTCGATCTTGAGACGGAGCTTCAGGTCGCGCGGGACTTCAAGGAAGACTATTCGTGGGTGAACGAGGCGCTTCTCATCGAAGAGCTGTTCAACCGCGAAGGCAAGAACTGGGATCGGGTCGCGCGGAAAATGCACCGCGACGTCAACGACGTTCGCAACCTTTATGAAAAGCTCCAGCAGCTTCATCAGCTCGTCGCGCTTTCCGACGGCACGCGCCATCATGTCGACTTCAACGACAACGAATCGGCCTTCGACGAACTCGCGAAGCATATTCGCAACAAGCCGAAGGAGGAGGCGGAGAGCGTCCGATCGACCTATTATCTCGGCACCCTTGCCGGCGTGAACTACCGCGATCTGCGCAACTTGCGCCGCCAGGACGCGGCCGACCTCGTGCGGCGCGAAATGGAGGCGGACCCCGCGCTTCAGCCGTTGCTCCGCACCGTCGAGTCCGCGAGTCAGGACGTTGAGGGAGGCGACGCTCTGGATGAACTGTTGGGCGGGGATGATGCGCCCACGGGGCTTACGGACGTTCTGTCGTTTCTCGCGAAGAAAAAGCTCGACGAGGTCGTGCGGCTCGCCGACGGGCAAACGGCCGTGGTCGGCGATCTTTTCGGCACGATCCGGAGCGCCGTCACCGCGGCCGCGCGCGAGGCGCTCGAAGAGAAGAAGGACCTTGAGGCGCTCAAGACGCCCGTCGATCGCGTCGTCAACGCGATCAAGGATGCGGAGCGGGCGCTCGCCGCGCTCCCCAAGGCGCGTCGATTCGACGAATGGGACGAGGACGCTTTTCAAGCGAACGTCGCCTCTCTTAAGGCCGTCGTCGCCAAGCTGGAGCGGCGTGAATGATTGAGCTTGAGCTCTACAATGCGGGGCGGCCTGTCGTCATCATGCAGCGCCGGCCGGAGACCAACGCCGGGGCGTGGGCCCGGCTTCAGGAAGCGTTCGCGCGGGGCATCGTCGGAGGCTCGCCCTCGCGTTCGGACGTTCGCGCCGACGTCTTTATGGCCGAGCTCGACGTGCTGCGCGACGTGCGCGCGTTGTTCGGCGAGAAGATTTCGTTGGGCCCCAACATCGAGGCGCAGCTGCGGGTGCTGGCGAGCGATCGCCGGGCGCGGGAGACCGCGCTTGCGGCAAGCGAGGGCTATGACCCCGAGGCGCTTGCCGCTGAACTCGAAGCGGCCGGCTTCAAACGAAAGCTGAAGCCATTCCAGCTTGGCAACCTCGCAGCGGTCCTAAGACTGCCGCATGCCGCCGACTTCTCCGTTCCGGGCGCCGGCAAGACCACCGTGGGGCTCGCGAACTTCGCGCTGAGCCGGGCGCGGGGGCGGGTGGAGCGCCTGCTCGTCATTGCTCCCATCGCGGCCTTCGGCGCGTGGACCGAAGATTCCCAGGAGTGCCTTGCGCCGGGGCCGAAGGTGGTCATTCACGGCGGACCGGAAACGCTCATTCCGCAGGATGCCGACATTCTGCTCACCAACTACAATCGCGTAGCCTCGGACTACGACCGCATCCGAGCGTTTGCGGCCGATCGCCCGACGCAAGTGATCCTGGATGAGGCTCACCGCGTGAAGAAGGGAGCGGCGGGCGTCCACGGCCGCGCGGTTCTCGACCTCGCCTACGCCGCCAAGCGCCGCGACGTTTTGACCGGCACGCCGGCGCCGCAAGGAGCGTACGACCTCGTCGCGCTCATGCGGTTTCTATACCCCGGCCAAGACCGCCAAATCCTGCCGCGTTCGACCTACGTCGAGCGCGACGGTCGTGATCCTCAGGTGCTTCGGGAGACGCACGCGGCCGTTTCCCGCTATTTCGTTCGGACGCCCAAATCGCAACTCGACCTGCCGCCGACGCGGTTTTGCGTCTTGCAACGCGAAATGAGGCCGCTCCAGAAGGCGATTTACGAAGCTCTCGTCGGACGTTACCGCTCGTCCTTTGCGCTCGGAAGCCGAAGCCGGCACGAGTTCCAGAACCTGGGGCGGATCGTCATGTATCTGCTCGAGGCCGCGACGAACCCGATGCTGCTGACCGCGGGCTCGGATGACGGCGACGATCCGGGGTTCGCCCACCCGCCGCTTGCGCTCAAAGGCGACGAGCCGCTCGCTGATCTGCTTCACACGTACAATCTCTACGAGACGCCTTGGAAGTATGAGGAGGCGACGAGGATTGTCGCCGTCGCCGCGTCGCGCGGCGAGAAAGTGCTGATCTGGTCGAACTTCGTTCGGAATCTCAAGGCTCTGCATCGGCATCTTGAAGATCATCAACCGGCAATGATCCACGGCGGCGTGCCGTCTTCCGACGGCACGCCCGTCAACCAGGTCACGCGCGAGGACGAGCTCCGGCGCTTCCGCCACGACCCCGATTGCCGCGTGCTTCTCGCCAACCCGGCCGCGTGCGGAGAGGGCGTTAGCCTGCATCATTGGTGTCACCACGCCGTCTATCTCGACCGCAGCTTCAACGCCGGGCATTTTTTGCAAAGCCAAGACCGCATCCATCGCCTCGGCTTGGCTCCGGACGTCATGACGCGGTTCACGCTTCTGATGAGCGCCGATACGATCGACGCCGCCGTCGATGGGCGACTTCGCGACAAAGTGACCGCTCTCGCGCGCCTTATGGATGATCCGGGACTGGTGCAGGTGGCGTTGCCTGAGCCCGACGAAGGGCAAGGAGGCCCGCCCGCGCACGCGGACGACCTTCAAGCGGTCACCGCTCACATCGCGGAGGCCGCGCGACGTGCTTCCTAGCCGCGGCCGCTGCCTCGCGGTGTTTCTGCTGGTCTACAGCGCGCGCTTGAATCCCCGGCTCGGCCTCGCTGAGTGGATCGTCGCCGCTCGCGAGAAGTCGACCATTATGGCGCACGCGCTTGACCTTGAGGGAACGGCGAAGGGGCTCGTGGCGCTCAATCTCGCGCGCAGCGAACCCGCTGTTGCGCCGGCTGCGCAGCTTATCCATCTGAACGACCAAGCCGATTTCCCAACCCTTGTCGGCATTGCGCGCGTCCTCCTTGAGCGGGCTCCGCCTTCGTGGATTCGGGTTGCGGTCAATGGGAGCCGGGTCGCCCGCGAGTACATTCCCGCGTCCGACCTGGCGGCGCTCGCCTGGCTCGGCGACGAATTCGACGCTGTGCTGATCGAAGCGCACCAGCGCGCCGTCGCTCCTTCCGAGGAGGACGTTCGCAAGCGCCTGGGAGACGCTGCCGAACTTATCGTCCTAGCGGCGCTTCGGCGCGCCGGCCGCCGCCCCGTCCACGTCGCGCTCATCTCGAATGCCTACGGCTACGACATCGAGCTCCGCGCGGCCGACCGGACGGACCGCTTGGAGGTGAAGGCCGCTGTTCGCCGGACATGCGGGGTCGTGCATGTCAGCCGCAACGAGTTCGACAAAAGCCGTCTTTTTGGGACCGAGTGGAGGCTGGTGCAGGTGGTGTTCTCGACCGGCGCGCTGGTGCGCGGTCCAATCGGCCCGGCTCACGTTGAAGAGATCAGAGAGCTTCCGGGAGCCGCGCTTCGGGCGCTCGCTCCTCTCGAGCCCAACGGCTTTCGGTGGAGCGAGTCGGCCGAATTTCGGCCGCCTTCTGAAGCTTGGATGAGGAGCGGCATTGTTCCCGATCCCGCATTTTGGGCGCTGAGCGAGCGGTAGGGGGCTCGCGACGCCTGGGCGAGACGACGATCCGCCGGACCGGGCAGAAGTCGCCCCGGTTCAGTACACGTGGACGGCATCCTGCGCGTTGTACGGGAGTAAGGCGGCGTCTTTAGACGCCCAACGCTTTTCACCGGCGTTCGGAAAAAAGCTATTCACCACGTGGCCTCGCCACTGGACGCATAATCCCGAACAGGCTGGATAAGAGCGCGGATCAAAATCTCTGAACGGCGGGCCGAAACCGTTGGTACGCTTCAGCTTATGCCAGCGGTGTTCTTCAGCCGGCACCCTATCTGCATCGTAAATTATCCACCGTACAATTTATACGATTGCTTTTGTTAATGAAACTACCTAAATCTTGCGCAAACGCAAGGGCATACACTATTTTATTGCGGGAATTGTCATTATTTTTTACACGTTAATATGCGCGCGTAGAGCCCAGATTTGGTTGAAAGGACATTAGGTGCCATGGCTGTCGATATGCTGATTTCGCGGTTTTTCACTGAGCTTGAAAAATTATATTCGAAAAGAAGCCCCTTTGAGGTGGAAGGAATAGAGGGCAGGCCTCATTCGAAAGAAGCGCCATCATACCGCCACGTTTTCAATGCACTTTGTCTTATAGGCCATAGTCGCGGCTACAAACTTCCGCGATATGATGCATTCAAGAAGCTGTACTTTTCATGCCTTATAAATAATGAGTTTTATGATGATAAGCGCGATCAGTTCTTTATAGAAGGCGATGCAAGTAAAGGATTTACTCCTAATTTTCTGCGTCGGTTGAGTGGATGGTACCGAGATGGAATAGCGCATACACATCTTTACTGTGCGTTTGTCCAAGCTTATGAAGAGCAAAGGCGAGTCGGCGGAGTCTTTCTTGACTCGCGTGCAGACTTGAAGCTGAAAGCGGATATTCTGGTCGTAACCCCGAACAAAGTAGCTTGCATCGACTTGCAATATGCGGAGGGCGATAGGCAAGCGGAGTTGCTTGGTCGTCGAGCCAAATCAGAAAACAGATCAAAGGAAAACAACAATACAAGCTCACACAAAGGCAATCCAATTACAGAAGACGCGCGTAGATTCTTTGTCTCAAAGAATAATTACAGGAGGATGCCTAATGGATTATATATATATTCGGAAGAAGTAATAAATAAAGTTATTGAAGAGCTTGATAAATTTTTTGAAATTCCCGCGGAAATCGCCATTACATACGAAGAGATGAGGAATATCAAAATGTGGGAGCTTCAGAAGTTGAAAGGAAATATTCCAAGATTTCCACCGAAAATTCCGGATGCCGACTAGGGCACGGCAGGGAATTATGTGCCCCGAACGTGGGTTGGAGAGACTGAAAGCTTGTTCCGTCGGCGGTGACGGGAGTTGCCAATGCCCTCGTCCATTGTTCATCCGTGTGGCTGTCCGCGCTGTCGGGCCGATGAGCCGCACGCGGATCGCGCGCTTCACCAGCACATCAATCTGCTCATCAGTCGCCTCAATGAGCAGCAGCGCCGCTGGTTCGTCGCGCTGGAGGCCGAGCGCCTTGGGCGCGGCGGGGAGACGCTCTTGTCGCAGATCACCGGCCTGAACCGGAGGACCATTCGGCGTGGTCGCCGCGAACTCGCGGCCGGCTTGGCCGAGCGCTCGACCGAGCGCGTCCGCGCCCCGGGCGGCGGGCGACCGGCGCGGGATGTGCAGGATCCGGAGCTTCTCCCGGCTCTGGAGACGCTGCTCGCCCCCGAGACCGCCGATGACCCCATGGGCCGCCGCGCCAAGGGCAAGCGCAGTTCCCTGCGGCAGCTGAGCGCCGCCCTCGCCGCAGCCGGACACCCGGCAAGCCGGCCGACGGTGGCGCGGCTGCTGCGCCAGCTCGGCTACTCGCCCAAGGTCAATGCCCGGCGCACGGAAGCTCACAGCTCGCCTCCCGAACGCGACGCCCAGTTCCGACACATTGCCGAGCAACGGGCGCAGTTCCAAGCCGCCGGCGAGCCGATCATCAGCGTTGATACGAAAAAAAAGGAGCTGGTCGGTAATTACAAGAATGCCGGCCGGAGGTGGTGCCGGACCGCCGAAGCCGTGCTGGTGTCAGTGCCGGCTGGATACTCCTCGGAAAGGGCGGCTGAAAACTCCCCAGGCTAACGCAACGGCAGGGCTCCGGGGCGTACGCCCCGGAGCCCTGCGGCCGCTCATCGCCCATGATCACCCTCCGAGGCGGAGGGAGGGCGCAGGTGGTCAGACTTGGGGAACTCGTCATGATTCTCGATCTCGCCCGCGAGGGTCTGTCGGTGTCGGCGATCGCACGCCGCACCGGCCTCGATCGCAAAACCGTCCGCAAATACATCGAGCGTGGCTTGGAGGTGCCGGCTTATGGTCCCCGCAAGCCCAGGCCGACGGTCGTCGCGCCCTACGAGGCATACCTGCGCGAGCGCGTCACCGCTTTTCCGGAACTCACCGCCAGCCGTCTGCTCCGCGAAGTCCGCGCCCGCGGCTACACGGGCGGCTACACCGCGCTGAAGGATTTCCTGCGCACCGTCCGCCCCGCGATCGCCGCTCCCTTCGAGCGTCGCTTCGAGACGCCGGCCGGGTGCCAGGCCCAGGTGGACTTCGCCTATTTCCGCACCGCGTTCACCGCCGAACCGGGTGTGGAGCGGGTGGTCTGGTTGTTCTCCCTCGTGCTTGGCCACAGCCGTCTAATGTGGGGCCAGTTCGTAGTCCATCAGGACCTGCAGACCGTTCTGCGCTGCCACGAGCTGAGGGGGCCGCAACCTCCCTTAAAAAGGCTAAGTTCTCGCTTTGTCCGCCCAGCGTATGTTTCGTCCGTTCTATGGCGTGCCCCCTCAACAGCGCCTAAAAGGCTGCGCCGCACCCCACTTCCTTGGCACCCCACGTTTTCCCATTGAAATGGCGCCAGAATGGCGCCACGATAAAGCTATGACCAAGGATCATGAACACCGGATCAATCTCCGGCTCCCCGCGGAAATTTTTGAGGCAATGGACCGCCTGCGCAAGGCGGGGGCTGGGAAGGTGTCCCGAAACACTTGGATCGCTATGGCGATAGAAGAGAAGATTGAGCGCGACAGTCACAAAGGCGCTGGAGGGGAATGCGTAGATGCCTGATTTTTATGAGTTTTTCGCCGGAGGCGGCATGGCGCGCGCTGGTCTCAGCGATGGCTGGACTTGCCGTTTCGCGAACGACTACGACCTCATGAAGGCTGCCGCATACCGATCCAACTGGCCCTCCGAGGAGCTGCTTGTCGAAGACATCAACAAGGTCGAGATCGCTCAGTTGCCCGGTCGAGCAGACCTCGCTTGGGCATCCTTTCCTTGCCAGGATCTGTCCTTAGCAGGCAATTATGAAGGAATAGGGCATCGTGCGGCCAAGAAGCAGACCCGCTCGGGAACCTTCTGGCCGTTTTGGGATTTGATGAGGAGCCTTATCGAAGAGGGGCGAGGGCCGCGCATCATTGCCCTTGAAAACGTTTATGGCGCGCTGACGTCAAACACTGGGCGCGACTTCGCCGCGATTGCCTCGGCGTTTTCCGGAGCCGGCTATCGGTTCGGAGGGATGGTGATCGATGCAGTGCACTTTGTGCCGCAGTCCCGCCCGCGGCTCTTCATCATCGGGGTAAGCGGCGACGTGGCGCTTCCCCCATCCCTCAAGGTCGAAGTCCCTAACGAACTCTGGCATCCGGAAACCCTGATTGAAGCCTATCGCCGGCTTTCCAGCGAGGCCCGACGTCGTTGGATTTGGTGGAGCCTTCCCAAACCAGCTCCCAGAACGCTTCGGTTCGTCGATCTCATTGAAGAAAATCCTGAAGGCGTCGAGTGGCACACGCCGGGCGAAACGGCTTATCTCCTTTCCTTGATGTCGCCGCTTCACCTCGCCAAGGTCGAGAAGGCAAAGAAAATGGGACGGCGCATGGTCGGCGGCGTGTACCGTCGCACCCGTAAAGACGACGACGGCGCCAAATGCCAACGCGCCGAAGTGCGTTTCGACGATGTCGCGGGCTGCTTGCGCACGCCGGCCGGCGGCTCATCGCGACAGACGATTCTTCTCGTGGAAGGCGATCGAATTCGGTCCCGCCTCCTGTCTCCGCGGGAAGCAGCGCGCCTGATGGGCTTGCCGGACGCGTATCGGCTGCCGAAGCGGTATAACGACGCCTATCATCTCGCAGGAGACGGCGTCGTGGTTCCCGTCGTTCGACATTTGGCGGCGCATATCCTGGAACCCTTGCTGGCGGCGGACAGGCCGCGGACCGCCGACGTCGTTCCGATTGCGGCGGAGTGAAGGAATGAGGAATCGTTTGGAGCAGTTCGCCCGAGAGCGGCGCTTTCGAGGCAAAGGCCCCTTGTGCGTCGCGCTGGTGGTTACCGAACACGCCAGGACGTTTGGAATGCCCCTGGACCCCGAGCGCCTGCTTACCGACAGAGGGGGGCAAGTCCTCGGACTGGGGCGGGCGCAGGTGCAGGCGATCTTGGGACGTCACCACATCACCCGCGTCCTTGCCGAGGAAGGCGGCCGCACCAGTCGCGGAAGCATCGACAACATGCGCGCCTACGTAACGTTCCTGAACGAGCAGCACGCCGCGGGAAACTTCGATTGGGAGGCGGCCAAGTCCTTTTGGATCGGCAAGGTCAAAGAGCATTTCGCCGCCCGACCGTTTACTTTGCGGGTCGACCACACTCTTGGGCTTCGAGCGGTGATCCGCAATCTGCTGTCCCAGGCGGAGGCGCGCCAAAGGGAGATGCAGGGCACCATGTTTGTCGGCGCTGTCATGCAGCACCTTGTCGGCGCCAAGCTCGACGTGGTCCTGGGTGTTGGCCGGATCGAGCATCACGGTTCGAATCAGAACGATCAGGCGGACGGGCGCACCGGCGATTTCGACGTCGGCGACGTCTCTATTCACGTCTCGACAGCGCCTTCGGAAGCGCTTGTTCGAAAATGCTCAGGCAATCTCGACGCAGGCCGCAAGCCCATCATCGTAACCGGCAAGCGGGGAGCTCCTTTAGCCGAAGGCTTGGCGGAGAACGCCGGAATCGGCGACCGTGTGGACATCATCGAGTTTGAACAGTTTATAGCGATGAACATCCATGAGCTCGGCCGCTTCGCGGCGGACGGGCGCCGCATCCGAATCGAGGAGCTGATCGAACGGTACAATGCGATCGTCGGCGAGCATGAAACGGACCCGAGCCTCAGGATCGAAATCGCCCAAGGACGGTAATCAGCGGCCACTGACCCGCGCCGAGGTAATGGCCCGCGTCCGTGGAAAGGACACCACACCCGAGTTGGCTGTCCGTTCCGCTCTGCATCGTGCCGGCCTGCGCTTTCGGCTGCATCAGAAGGATCTTCCCGGAAAGCCGGACATTGTCCTCCCGTCGCGGCGTGTCGCTCTGTTCGTTCACGGATGCTTTTGGCACCAACACCCCGGATGCCCGCGTGCGCGGCGGCCCTCTTCTCGGGAAGAATACTGGAACCGCAAGCTTGATCGCAATATGGAACGCGACGTAGAGAATCAGGAGGCGTTGAAGTTAAAAGGGTGGCACATAGTAACTCTCTGGGAGTGTGATATAAAAAACCCTGAAAATCTTGAAAATGCTGTGAAATACATTTCAGGGCTACCAGCCTCAAAGAGGCTCAATAAGAGGCTTCCTCCCGATCAACCTTTAGACATACCCTTATCGTCGTCGTCTTCTACAGAGGAAGTTCCTTCTAAAGCCATGGAACGGAACTCGGGGCACTCGGATAGCTGACTATGTTAGTCAAACACCGCCCGGCGGTATCTGTCCAGTCCGGCTCCGCTACGCTCTGCCGGACTGGACAGATACCGATACCCTTGTGGTCTTGAGCAGTTCATCGAACTGGGACAGTCAACCGGTCAACACATCCAGATCGGAGGTCATGGGAGCATCCTCAAGCAGAGCCCCCAATCCCCAGCCTTACAGGCTCAGCTGTAGGATTAAAGCCCAGATGACGACCATGCGCCCTTAAGGTGAGCGGTGAAATCGCCATCTTTGGCAACACTGTCTTTAGCCCCCTTTTCCTCAAATTTTTCGATAACCCATTCCGTAATTTTGCCAAATGGCGCTCTGGCCATTTTCTTTATGTCAACGGCTGACAGCTGCTGAGGAGTTGGTTTCTGACTTCCCGCCAACCACCACCCCAACACCATCAACACATGGAAACGAAGATTGTTCTTGTAAATGCGGTCGTAAGAAGAATCGGAAAAATGCGCACTAACGGCAAATATGCCTTCAGAGGCTAACCTATAAAGTGCGAGATCAAATTGATCATCTCCTGAGGGGAATATCTGATTATACTCCGCATCTTTCATCAGGCTCGTTGGGCGCGCGCGAGCAACTTCTGGTCTTTCGAGCAGTATAGATATAACAGACTGAGCTAGACGATCGATACCAATCGTTCTAGCGGCTGGCATACCTTTGTTCTTATAATAATTTCTTCTCCTATCGTAGTATATGTTATAATTGCTAAGATAAAGCTCAATTTTTCTCTGAATTTCTTCGGTAGCTCGCAGTGAGTACGCCTTGACTTTGGTTTGATAGTTTGTAGCTTTGATTACTTTATTGATGACGTCTTCATCGGTTGTCTCGATGATTCTGATCATCACCAGTCTTTCATCCTCAGACTGATTTTTCGAAATATATCTGTGGAGTTCATAGGATGTTTGGAGACCGTTAACAATAAGCGGATTTTGAATATGCATTCTACCATTCATGAATGATGCTTGCTGAGCAAGAACAGTTACGCCGTTGTTCAGCCACCAAAAGTCGATGTTTGCAATAGGTTCGCGCAAGGTTTGCGCGATGTCCTTATTGACATCCACGCTTCCTTCGTAATCACGAACATTTGCATCGAAGAAAGAAGATCGAAGGTTTTTTGCTTCATCAGATATGAAACTCCCATAGTCAGTTATGCGTGCCAAAACAATATAAGAGTTATTTGTTCCAGATAGAGGAGACCCTTTAATAACGAGCTCAGATTTCACTACTTTCTGTTTTGCTGCTAGGGCATACAGCTCGTTAGCTCCTGCAAATGTGAATTTTACAACTGAATTTGGCATAAACGATTTTATGGTATTCTCAAGTGTTGTTGCTTTGGCGCGAGCGCTAGGTGGCACATTGTCTCCTTGGCAAGCATACCAAATTGAAATTTTGAATGTAGGGAACTCCGGAGCTAGAGTCTTTATGACTCTGTCATATAGCGAGAATGCCGATACTACGCTTGCATTCAAAGCGCCTTGACTATCTTTCTCCTTTTGGAAATCGCGAAGCAAGTTTGGTAGAGATGAAGCAATCTTATCAACAGGACCTTCTTTGAATGTTTTCTCATTCTTTGATTGGATAACTATTAGCTCGACTTCAACTGGATGAACAAAAGACGAAAGATCTGTATCCTCCGCTATGAGGACGCGATTAACATAGATGAAAACGCTATCAATTCCACCATCCTGCCCTCCATCCACAATTCTGTCGCGTATTTCTTCAATTGATGGATCAAAATTATTAAGTATTACATCAGCGCAAAATATCTCAAACGCGTCGTCTTCAGTAATATTTGGATCATAGCTCTTTTTTCTTTGCGCAAAAACGCTGCCGATAAGCTCTTTGGCGACCATCCGTTCAATCCTCATTCATACATACGCACTGGCACCGCGGAGGTGCATTTGCAGCACATTCTAGATCGAAAATTGCCTTATGGCTAAGGCAATGACAGCCGCACAGTCCCCCAGCGCTGAACGCGCGGGTTTGCCCGCGCCGTGCAGTGGAACGTGGGCCAGTGTCAGGTGCTCGACCTTAGGTAGTGTTTGATAACGCCGAGCCTAAGCATTGATCCATGGGAGCCACGGGTAGCTGGTGAGGAAGCGTAGGCCATGGCGAACGTCGCTCTTGGAATGTGTTCACCATGTGCTGATCGGGCAAATTTCTTCGAAATAGTTTCGGTAGCTTCCCACCAGAGGTGCCGGATTTTGGGACACAACCATCGCCGAGGAATCCATATCCGTCACGCCAACGGCGACGCATGGGGTGACGATGGGCCGGATTTCGGCGTCGATGTGTTGCTGGACCACCAAGAACGGGAGACCGTAGAGGTACAGGCCATGGCGGCGCAGCGCCGCGAGATGTTCGGATGCCGCGATCTCGAAGTCGATTTTGCTCAACACCCCATCAAACACGACCGTGTGGCTGCGGTCATCTATAAGGGTATCCAGAGTCCGGAACGCGTTGCGTGCGCTCTCCGACGAAAGCCGCTGGACGCTGGCGATGCGACGGTGCCAAGCGACGACCGTCGTTTCCATGGCGCGATCGCGTCGGCCGCGGCGATCAGTGCCTCCAGCCGAGCCCCGGTGGCAATGCGCGAGAGCGTCAGGAGAGCCGCGCCGTCCTGAGCGTCATCGACCGGGACATCACTGCCGACGTCGGAAGGAGCGATGCCGTAGATAGCGCAGAGGTGCCGGATATGGTTCGGATGCCCCTGATTCCGGCGTTCGATGCGCTCGACGGTGTCTTCGCTCGTTTCAAGGTGCTGAGCCACCGCGCGCAGTCAGCCCCCCGGCGCTCGCGGTGGCGGCGGAGCGCCGCGCCATTGATAGGAACGCTGGTCTTGGGACGGCCCATGTAGAGGCGGCTCCGGTTCTGATTGGCCGCCATTGCATCTGGTTCATCGGATGCAAAGAGGCCGGGCAGGATGGGTTGAGAGGATTCCACGGCATGTTCCGCGCTGATGAATACGGTGCCTCATGCTTACGCAGAACGCCACCCGCCTTAACCCGCACAAACCGTATAAACCCGCAGAAACGAATCTCACCCTGTAGACTGAAGCGCCTGGCCCCAAGAAATGCGCCCCTATAGGTTTAGGATTGGCGAATATTCTCCGTTGCCATCGGAAGCCAAAGAAGGCCAATTGGGCAAAAGCGCATTTGCTCATATGACCATGGGATCACTTGACCAAATATTCCTTTTATCGCTTAATGCCGGGAAACATCCTGTGGGGAACTCCATGCCGGTTATCACGCTGGCCAGTGTCAAGGGAGGGGTGGGGAAAACATCGGCCCTCCTGTCGCTGGGATCCGACCTTGCCTTGTCTGGCGGCCGCGTCACGGTTCTTGACGCTGATCCGAACGGGCACGCGAGCCGCATTGGCGCGAAGATGGCCAAGCGGCTGAACGGTGTAGCATTCACAGCCATTGGCGAAATCACCGAAGCGAACATCCTCGCCAGCATCAAGAAGGCACGCGCCGAAGCGGAATACGTGCTCGTCGACCTGCCAGGCGTATCGTCCAAGCTAACCCTGCTTGGCCTGGCGCGGTCCACGCTGGTCATTGTTCCGGTGCAGGCTTCCGAGATGGACATCCACGACGCGCTGCAGACGGTTGAAAACGTGAAGCAGGCCGGCGAGGCTGCAGATAAGACGATCTCGGCGTGCTTCCTGCTATCCCGTTGGCCTGTCACAATCGAGAGCCGTGCGGCGAAGGAAACTCGCAAGCGCCTAACGGCCAAGGCACCCGACATCCCAGTCCTCAACACGCCGTTGATGGATCGAACGGCGTTCAAGGAGATGACCTTCAACGGAGCCCCGCCGCAACTAGTGGAGCCGGACGGTAACGCGGCAGCGAACATCGCAGCCATCCGTCAGGAAGTGCAAG